>DKKJ01000355.1 GCA_002455175.1 Opitutaceae bacterium UBA6669 | reverse complement strand
AAGGCCCTTCCCACCCTCCCTGCGATGCGCAAGGCGGGGCGTAACGTCGATGTCAGCGTGGGCGGTACAGGGGTGGCGGGCCCGGTCTTTTTGGACAATGCGAAGTACCGCGAATGGATCTTTCGTGTCTGGAAAGCGCGGTGCCTCGACATGGAATCGACCGCTCTAGCCCACGTGGCCTACGTCAACGAAACCCCTATTTTAATNNGACCTCGCCGGGGGACAACACGGGAAGAATCCGATCGACGAAAACGAGTCGCAGGTCTCGGAAATCGCCGCCGCCGTGCTCAAGCGCGTCATCGACCAGCTCTAAACGGAGCAAAAAAAAGCAGCGGGTGTATACCCGCTGCCGGCTACGTGAGGAGAAGATTCCCCCTGGAACCTTCTCCCTCCTTCTAAAGTGCCAGGAAAACCAAGCCGTAACGGCTTATTTCCAGTTCAAGACCAAGCGCGTGAAGTAGCTGGTGTCCAATTTCTCAACACCACGAGCCGGTTGGCTGGTGTAGTCATTAAGGACGCCCAAGCGCAACTTCCAGGCGGGGTTAGCCAGGGGAAGCTCGAAGTAGCTCTCGTGGATAAAACGATAATTGCCGAAATCCTCGAAGCTGGGAACGTAGGAAACCCGGTTCACGAGCAAGGAATTGTCCAACTGGAGGCGATGGTTCAGGCCGAAATCAAGACCGGCATCCTTGACGTCTTCCGTCGTGGGATCGCCATAACCTTCGTAGCGGAACGACACACCGGCGCGACCCGTGAGCGTTTGTTTCGCTTCCTTGATGAAGTCATAGCCAAGACCCGCGGCCGCTACATTGTAGAGGTCGATGTCCTTGATGCGGTCAAAACCGCCTTCATCACGCACATACCAGGACTTCCGTCCCGCGAAGTTGTTTTGATAATCAACGCCCGCCTTGAATTGATCGGACGATTTGGTGCCATCGCTGATCTGACGATCGTAAGCGGCATAGAATTGGAGCGTGTCTTGGGAGCCCGCGAGGGTGGCCCGGAAGCTCAAAGCCGTACCGGTTTGCTCCTTGTTACCGGTTTTGCCGGTGATGTCCGCCGCGGCTTCATACGCCCACGCCCGTTGCAACGCTACGATTGCCGGATCCGTGCCGCCCGGAGCCCAGGTTGCAGCGACTTTATCCACGGAGGTGGTGATCTGGCCGTCTTGACCGCTGATCTGCAAGCCACCAGCGGTGGTCGGGGCCACCGTGCCCTGGAGTACGGTACCGGCTTCGAGTCGGACATTCAACGGAGTGTCCGTCGTCACCGACGTCACTTCAGCTTGCTTGATCTTGATCGTGCCCGCGTAGGCCGTTTCCAAGGTCACTTCAGTGCCGTCAATCTTGAGCACTTTCCCAACGAGACGCGTCCCATTCTTGGTTTCGACGACGTCAGCACGCAAAACCGCTGCGGCGGAGAGGAACAGAGACGCACTTAGGGAGAGTGCGGCTGTGATGCGAGTTAGCTTAGTTATGGTCATGGATTTAGTACATTCGCAAACACTGAAAGGAGAGTCAAACCCACTTTCAGACGGGAGGACATAGGAGACTTTCCGGACCGCAAGTGTCCGGGAAATTCCTGTAAGCTCGACACCAGCCAGCGAGCTTCGTTGCGTTGCTCTTCGGAAAATCACTCCATGGGCCTTTCTTATTCTCCACTGCTGATCGCCGATAAATGGCAGGACTACGTTCTGCTGGACGCAGGGGAAGGAATGAAAAAAGAACGCTGGGGAAGCTATACGCTCGTCCGCCCCGACCCCCAAGTTATCTGGCCCCAGCATGGCCAAGCCCGCGGCGCCCGTTGGGACAAATGGGATGGACTGTATCACCGAAGTGAGCAAGGGGGAGGACGTTGGGAGTTTCGCCGCCCTCTACCTGACCATTGGAAAATCGATTACCGCTCGTTGGGCCTCACGTTTAAAATCCACCCGACGTCGTTTAAGCACACCGGACTTTTTCCCGAACAGGCTGTGAATTGGGAGTGGTTTGCCGCGAAAATTAAAGCCGCTCGCGCCTCCGGCAGGTCGATTTCTGTCCTGTACCTCTTCGGCTACACCGGTGCTGCGACCGTAGCCGCCGCCGCCGCCGGCGCCAGCGTCTGTCATGTCGACGCCGCCGAGGGCATGGTGAAATGGGCACGGGAGAATGCGGCGCTCAGCGGGCTCTCCGACGCCCCGATCCGCTACATTGTCGATGACTGCCTCAAGTTTGTCCGCCGCGAACAGAAACGAGGGCGGCGGTATGCCGCCATTATTATGGACANNGGGAAATGTGGCGTCTAGAAGACAGTTTGTGGGAGCTCCTCACAGAGTGTCGGGCCGTTCTTCAAGAAAACCCGCTTTTTTTCCTAATCAACGCTTACACGGCCCGTCTTTCACCCACGGTCGTCCTCAACTTGCTCTCCGAGCTCATGCACGGGCGTTCCGGGCAGTTGACGGGCGGAGAAGTGGGCTTGCCAATCCAGAGCGACGGCAAGGTCCTGCCCTGCGGAATTTATGGACGCTGGGAGTCCTCAGTCTAACTCTTCGATCACNNTGATTTTCAACAATCCACGGTGCTCATTGCTCGCGCCCGCGAAGTGAACACCCCCACCTTGGAGGCACTCGCGCCCGTGATCGGACAAAGCGTTGCGCAAGGAGCTGTTTTGCACGTATTTGGGAGCGGCCATAGCGAAGTCATCGCCCGGGAAATCATCGGGCGCGCAGGGGGCTTGGCCTGTGTGAGCGGAATTTTGGATCCGACGAACGGTTTCATTGAAAACTTAGTCGGCTACGGTTCCGCGCTCGTGGCTCGGCATGATCGTCAGTATCAATTACTTCCCGGAGAGACGATCGTGGTGATTTCAAACTCGGGCAAAAACGCTGCACCCATCGAGGTAGCGCTCTACGCCAAGCAGAAGGGGCTGAATGTCGTCGGGCTTATGTCACTGGCCATGTCGCGCGCCACGCCCACGGTCCACCCGAGCGGCCAACGGCTGCATGAAATTGCCGATCACGTGTTGGATAATGGCGGGGTCCCAGGCGACACGTTGATCGATCTTCAAGGAGACTCGCCCGCGCCCGACCAGCCCCCACTTCTTTCCGGCCCCACGTCGACCTTAGTGGGAGGCATGCTGCTTAACCTTTTGATGTTGAATGTGATCGAATGGCTCCAGCGCCAGGGCCATCCCCTGCCCCTCCTGCGAAGCCAAAACATCCCCGGAGCGATCGAGCACAACCGCACCGTCGGCGCTCCTTATCGTCACCGGCTATCGCGACAGTTGGCTTAACCCGTTGCCTCTGAGTGCCCGGGCGAACGCTGGTCGACCTGCTCAAAGGCGCGAAACCTCACTCTTTCTGAAAAGTCACCAGCACGAAGCCCGGGCGTAGCCCGATGAAGCCTTCGCGGTAGTTGCCTTTGAGTTTACTCNNACGAAGGTGGGAGAGACAAATAACAAAGCCCCATCGCATGCCTGTGGCACGGTGGTCCAATACCCCACCTGCTGGTCCTGTTTCCGGAGGTACCAAGGCAAAGGCCAATACTCCTCGCTGATCACCTGAATCGTTCCATCGGCGGCTCTCTCTGCCAAAAGTTCGGCTTTCCGCACATCCGGACTACTATGAACATACGCGAAAGGATTGCGGCTATCAGCCGGTCGCTGGAAGACGGCCCGTTGGACTTGAAAGCCCAGCGAAAGCAGGACGGACAGGAAAACGATGATCACCGGGGCCTCAGCCCATGATTTCCATCGTTCTGAGATGTTTCCGAGAACCCAGCCGGACAGCATCGCCATCGGAGGAACTAAATGAATGANNGAATGACGACCCACGGCGTTTTGTACGGAGTGAGGGCCAGGGCCAAACCGACCACGACCAGGTAAAGGGAGACACCTCGCGCGGTGCGATTTCGACAGAACGCATTCCAGACCAGACCGAGTAGAGACAGGCCTAAAAACAGATTTTGATCCCAAAGATAGCCGCCTCGGCGATGCCGCCAAAAAAGCTCACCGTAGTACCACCAGGGTTTGTCGTGACCGGATTCCCCCGTGGAAACCCGCCCACCCATCGGCGCATACGTAGCCAAGGCGTCGATCACACCCCGAGCATGGGTGAAAAACGACGAGTAAAACGTCACAAAAGCCGCCACAAATCCCAGCGCACCCCAAAGGAAGAGCGTTTTCCCTTCTTTGCGCGGTCTCCCCGCTTGCCGCTCTTGATCGGGTGAAGGGAGTTCGGAGCCGGCACTGATGCCACTCGGCTTCAGATTCCATCGACTTCCCCACCACGCCAGGAGCGCTGCCACGATAAATAGAGGGGCACTGGCCTTGGTCGCCTGCATGAGACCTAACATCAACCCCGTCACAACCGCCCAACCGACCTGCCGACTTCGAAACGCCAGCACCCCGGCGACCCAGGCCGCCAAGGTGAACGTCATCAGGAGGGTNNGGGGATAAAGTAGCGGCTGAAGTAGACCGCCGCGGGCGAAATCGCCAGCAAGCTCGCAGCCATGAGCGCCGCTCTTTGCCCCAGGGGAAGGGCCGCCACCGCCAGGAGCACCACTCCGACAACTCCGAAAAGCGCGGGGGTCAGGCGAACGGTGACCTCCGTGAGCTCCGCCAGGCGGTGTTCACCCCGGACCCAGGCCGTAACCCGCGCGAAGTAGTAGAGGGTGGGACCATGGTGATCGTAAGGATCGAACGCATACTCGCCGCGTTCGATCAGCGCCCCCAGTTTGACCGCTTGATTTGCCTCGTCGGCGTGCATGGGTCGCGCGCCCAGTTCGTGCAGGCGCACCCAGGCCGCTCCGACCGCCAGCAAGACCAGCAGGCAGNNGAATTTGTACCGACTTCCGGGCACGCACGGGAAGCCGGAAGAACAGCCGAGCCCCTTCCCAGTCCGTTCCGCTCACGGCTTGCCTCTTTCCGGGCGCCGCGCCATCCCGTTTCCATGGCCAGCTCTCTTCCCACCCAATTCACCGGCGTCACCGCCCACACCAAGGCGAACATCTATTTCGACGGCAAAGTCGTCAGCCATACCGTAATCATGGCCGACGGAGCCAAAAAGACCCTGGGGCTCATTTACCCGGGCTCTTATCATTTCGGTACCGGAGCGCCGGAACGCATGGAGATCGTCGCAGGTAAATGCCGGGTGACTTTGGATGGTCAAACCGCCGAAAAAGAGTACGCCGCCGGGAGCCATTTCGACGTCGCAGGGAAGAGCGGTTTCACGATCAGCGTCGAAAGCGGCATCTGCGAGTACATCTGCTCCTTCCTGTAAGAGACGCGTCTCCAGGCGGAAATTTCGAAATTGCGAGATGCGGAAACGATGAAATTGAGACCGGTCTTGCGACCTCGACAACCGCGACCGTTTCTTCCGGCCCCTTCTCCGTTCAGGCTCTCTCTGATTTCGCAATTTCCGCGTTTCAGCTTTTCCGCTTTTTCTTCATCCCCCTTCGTACGAGGTGAGGAGCGACGCGTAAATTTTTGCACTCGCGAGTAATTCTTTGATCCGCGCTCGCTCGTCGACGGCGTGGTGGGCTTGTCCGCCCGGGCCATAGCCCACGGTCGGAATTCCGAGCTCCGAGGCGAAGTAGTGCATGTCGTTAAATCCGGTGGAAACGCTGAAAACCGCTTTTTCCCGGCGGACCTCCGTGACGCAGCGCGCCATCGCGGCAAACAAGGGATGGGACGGCGGAGTGAAACACGGATGACTCTCNNCGGAATCGAACGCGCCGCCGATTGCAAAAAAGCCCGCAGATGGCGCTCCGCTGACGCCACCGTCTCCACCGCGAGGACCCGTCGATCGATCGAAAACCGAGCGAGCGACGGCACCGTATTGATCTTTCCTCCAGGACCCGAGCTAAACTCCCCCCCAAGATTGAGTGTGGGGACCATCCGTTTGCCTTCGGGCGACACAAAAGACCGGGCTTCCAGCTCCTTTTTGCAGCCCTGTAACGCCTGGATGAGCGACGCCATCTTTTCCAGAGCGTTAATCCCTTTTTCAGGAGTCGAACCATGCGCCGCTTTGCCATGCACGGTCACTTCAAGCCAAACGACGCCATTGTGGCTNNTCGGTGCCTGTTTCACCAGCCAACCAGCCCCCAAAGTCGTATCCGTTTCCTCGTCCGCCGTGAAGGAAACCTCGACGTTGAGACGAGACGCCACGTCCGATCGTTGCAGCGCGCGCAACGCCATCAGCACGGAAGCAATCGAACCCTTCATGTCCGCGGTGCCCCGGCCATAAACCCACCCGGCCTCCTCAGCACCACTGAAGGGAGACCCATGCGCCCATTGTCCGGAGACCGGAACCACGTCGTAGTGCGCATTGAAATGTATCGTCTTGCCTGCGCCCCGAGCCCGACGTTTGCCCAAAACATTGAACCGCGGGAAGGCATGCTGTTCGGGGGGAAGCGTGCGCGCCACCCAGCTCGCCGGCACCGGAAAGCGACGCGTTTGCAGTCCCGACGCCTCCATTTCCTTCACCAACAAAGCGGTCATCGCATCGTAGTGCTGTCCGGGAGGATTGACGGTATCGATGGATACGAAGCGTCGGACCAGCTCCACAAGTTCAGCAATGTTCTCCTCGAGATAGCGGTGGGGAGTCATGAATAAAGCGAATGGCAGTCTGACTGAGACCCCACCTGAGGTAAATGGTGGCCTTTTAAATCGACCGAGCTGCAACCCTCCTGCGGCACCCTGGCTAACCTCGGATCGCACATTTTGTCCGTGCGCTCGCCTCGGCTTTTCGCCTAGGTTGAGCCCGATGTCCTTCGCCGACCTTCGTAGAGACTACAGTTTGGCCGGCTTGGCGGAAAAGGATTTGGCCAAGGACCCGTTTCGACAGTTTGAAGCGTGGTTTCAAGAGGCCGAGGCCGCCAAGATCCCCGAGCCCAATGCCATGGTACTGGCCACGGCAACCAAGGAGGGCCGGCCATCGACCCGCACCGTGTTGTTGAAAGGACTCGACGGACGCGGTTTCACGTTCTTCTCCAACTACGAAAGCCGCAAAGGTCGCGAACTCGAAGCCAACGCGTACGCCTCACTGACCTTTCCGTGGATTGCTCTCGAACGGCAGGTCTTGGTGGAAGGCACCGTGACCAAAGTGAGCCGCGAGGAAAGTGATGCCTATTTTCAATCTCGACCGCGGTCCAGCCAACTGGGCGCCTGGGTTTCCCAGCAGAGCAGCGTGGTGCGTGATCGTACGGTCCTCGAAAGCAGCATGAAAGCGCTGGAGCAGAAGTACGCAGGCACCGACGTGCCCATGCCTCCGTATTGGGGCGGATACCGCCTGGCTCCCGAAAGCGTCGAATTCTGGCAAGGACGCCGCAGCCGACTTCATGATCGCCTCCGGTTTCGCCGTGAACGGAGCGGCGGCGATTGGATCGTCGAGCGTCTTTCTCCATGAGGGGCGCCTCCGCGAACCTTCCATCGTCACGCCTCCAACGAGGCCGTCTGCCTCCCTCCACCAAGAAACCGTCGTCACCGCCGCGAGCCGGCAGAACGAAGAAAACCGCCTTCTCTGCCAAGCTGCTCGCCAGCGCGTTGCAGTCCCTTGGCGAGGGGGTGATCATCGCCCGTGCCCGCTGGCATAAGGCAGGTTTCCGCATCGCCTTCGCCAACGATCATTTCTGTACCCTTACGGGCCATTCCTCTCGGGCGCTGCTCGGCAAATCGCTAGGAAGCCTGCACCTCGACAAAGGCGAAATTACCCGCCAACGCCGTTGGTTTCGCGCCAGTCCGAGCGCCCAGGCGTATGC
Source organism: Opitutaceae bacterium UBA6669 (assembly GCA_002455175.1). Lineage (GTDB taxonomy): Bacteria > Verrucomicrobiota > Verrucomicrobiia > Opitutales > Opitutaceae > UBA6669. The sequence goes on along the minus strand of DKKJ01000355.1, from coordinate 707 downwards.
TGGAGAAGGCGCGTTAGTCCGCCGGGATGGTTCGTCGCTCTTCGCCGCTTGGATTTTCAGCGCGCTGGTCGATTCGAAGGGGAAAGTCACCCACGTCGTCGCAAGCTACCGCGACTTGACAGAAAAGCGTCAGCTTCAAGACGCACTTATCCAGGCCCAGCGTCTCGATGCCGTGGGCAAACTCGCCGGCGGAATTGCCGACGACTTCAACAATCTACTCTCGGTCATCAACGGGTACTCGGAGATCCTCGCTGACCGCCTGGCCACCGACCAGCAGACACGCCACGACCTTTCTGAGATTCACCACGCCGGACAAAAAGCTTCCGCGCTCACCCGTCAGTTGCTCGCCTTCAGTCGGCGTCAGTCCATCGATCCGCGCGTGCTCCATCTGAACGAACTCATCCTGGGTCACGCCGACTTGCTAAGCCATCTCGTCAAACCGCTCAGTACGCTCTCGTTTGCGCTTTCACCCCAACTCCTGCCCGTGCGGATCGATGCCACCGCGCTTCAGCAGGTTCTGTTCAACTTGGTACTCAACGCCCGCGACGCGCTGCCGCGAGGCGGACACGTCACTATTAGCACGGAGCGCAAACAGGTAAAGGCGGTGGCGCGCACACGCCGCCAGCCCGATCTACCGGCAGGCAACTACACCGTGCTTTCCGTGATCGACAACGGCACGGGTATGGACGAAGCGATCCAAGCGCGCA
>DKKJ01000305.1 GCA_002455175.1 Opitutaceae bacterium UBA6669 | reverse complement strand
CGACGTGTACGAGGAAGAAGCGGCTCTTTTCTATGAGGATTACTCGGATGTGATCGTCAAAGATGAGGTTTTCTCCCGGCTGTTGACCCTGCCTAATGTACTGGTCACAGCTCATCAGGCGTTTTTCACGGAAGAGGCGTTAATAACAATTTCCGAGACCACGCTGGCCAGTGTGAGTGNNTTCTCGATCGCGACCTGGATCGCGATGCTGAGGAATTTATCGTGAGTTGGGCGCAGGAATTGCCGACGAATCGTGAGGTGGAGCTGAATATCCAACTCGCGGCGGTTCCGGTTTCACCTGTCCCGGCCGTGACGCAGGCGGTGCATCACTACTTTCAGAACCGTGCAATGATGAAACGAAGGGAGCTTTCCCGGCTCTTTCGCATGGGTCGGATGAGTCTTGCGGTGGGACTCCTCTTTTTAGCGGCCTGTCTTTTTTTGAGCGAGTGGGTCTTGAGGNNGGCGACCCCTCGAGATCTACCTGTATGATTGGTGGCCGTTGCGAGCTGACCTCAAGGTTCTTGAACGCCTTGCACGTGCCAAAGTGAGAGTAACGTTGCCCGATGGTAGCCCCTGTGTACTGGCGCCGGAACCGCCCGTGGTCGCTCAGTAAGGCGGCCAGAAACTTGCAACTAACCCTCGAGTCGCTTGTTTCCGGGGTTTTGGGAGGAAGTCGACAACTTCGTCCAGGTCTCGCTTGAAACCCTGCGGGTTTTTTGTGGCTTAGACGCATGCTTCAGTCACTCCGCATTAAGAACCTAGCCCTGCTCGACGAGGTGTCGCTCGAGTTCGATGCAGGGTTCACGGTGGTGACCGGGGAAACCGGTGCTGGCAAAAGCATCCTGCTGGGTGCGTTGAGCCTCTTAGCCGGAGAGCGTGCGGACAAAACGATCATTCGGCAGGGAGCGCCCGCGTGCGAAGTCGAAGCCTCGCTCCATTTTGATGAGAGTGCGAAGATCGATGCCATTTTGGAGGAGCTGGAGCTACCCGCTACGGAGGAGGGAACGCTTATCCTGAAACGGAGCCTGCCGCGCGAGAAAGCCCAGCGCATCACGGTCAATGGCAGCTTGGCTACGTTGGCGGCGTTGCAGCGGCTGGGAGAGTTTTGGATCGATTTTCACGGTCCGAGCGAACCTCGACGCCTTCTCAAAGAAAGCTGCCAGCTCGACCTACTCGATCTCTTTGGAAAAACAGCGCCCGCCTTCAAGAAGTACTCGGAAGCCTATACGGCATGGAGAGAGGTGGTGGCAGAACGCGAACGGATTTCCAAAGAGACCCAACTCTCTCCGGATCAACTCCAGTTTTTGGAGAATCAACTGGCAAAACTGGAAGCCTTGGAGCTGACCGAGGAAGCCGTGGAAACGTTGGAGCGCGACTTCCAGCGTTTGAGTCGAGCTCGTGAACTCACCGAGCTGGCCTCTGGATTGGCCGCTGGCTTGGTCGGTGAGGAAGGGGTGACCGCGCGGGTAGCGGCCTTGGTGCGGGAAGCGCGGCTTTTGGAGTCCATTGATGCCGCGAGTAAGCCGCTAGCGGATCGATTGGCGTCGGCGGCGGTAGAATTGACCGATTTGAGCGCTGAGTTTGAGCAACTAGCGCAGGATCTTAGTTTTGATCCTGAGCAGGTGGAGACCGTCACCACGCGGATGAACACCTGGCTGGAAGTGAAGCGCAAACATGGTGGTGATGTGGGTCGGGTTTTGGCGGCGCGAGAGGAGCTGAAGCGTCGCCTGGCTCTGCAGGGCGACCTCGAAGGAGCAGTCGCGCGATTAGAAAAGCAAATCGCGGATCGGCATCGCGTTGCGCGCAAGGAAGCGGCTGCGCTTCGCGAACTCCGAGAAAAAGCGGCGCGAGAGTTGGCAAAGGTTGCGGGAAAAGGGATCGTACAACTGGGCTTTAAGAAAGCGGATTTTCAGATTCGCCTCATTACCCTGGACGAACTGAACGCGAGTGGAGACTGCCGAGTGGAATTTTTGTTTTCCCCGAACGTGGGGGAAGTGCCACTTCCGCTCAGCCGGATTGCGTCGAGTGGTGAGCTCGCGCGGGTGATGCTGGCGTTAAAAACGGTGTTGGCGGATTTGGACGACGTTCCCGTACTGGTTTTCGATGAAGTCGACGCCAACGTCGGTGGGGAGATTGGCCGGGTGGTGGGTGAAAAAATGGCGGGGATCGCTCAAGGGCATCAGGTGCTTTGCGTGACCCACCTTCCGCAAGNNTTTGGCGGCGCAAGGAAGCGCGCACCTGGTGGTGGTTAAAGACCAGAGCAAGGATCGGGCTGTGGTCACGATTTCGCCGATCGAAGACAATCGAAAGGCCCGAGTGAGCGAGCTCGCTCGCATGTTGGGCGATCGCACCGCCAAGAGTGCCCTCGCTCATGCCGAGGAGCTTCTGCGCGGAAACTAGCGGGCGTGGGTGACGGAGGCGGATCTCTGTCGAGTGTGAGTCAAACGGATACAGAAAGATCGCGGCTGGGGTGCGCCGCGCTCTAGGGTTCTGACAAAGTGGTGGGTGATTACTTCTTCAACGAAGCGCGCAAGTCGTCCAATTGACCAGCAGAGCCGAGCAGCTGATTGCGGCTGGCGATGAACTTGGCGTACTCTTCGATAAAAATCTTGCCCGGCGGGCGGAAGTCGAAGTCCGAAGGCTTGTCGCGGAAGAACTCGCGGTGAACGCGGGTCCAGACCAGACGACCATCGGTATCGATGTTGATCTTGGTGACGCCGAGTTTGGCGGCGGGCAGGTATTCGGCGGTGTCGACCCCAGCCGAGTCCTTGATGCTGCCGCCGGCTGCGTTGATGCGGGCGACTTCATCTGCGGGAACCGAAGAGGAGCCGTGCATGACCAGGGGGAATCCGGGGAGGCGGCTCTTGATCTTTTCCAGCACGTCGAAGTGGA
>DKKJ01000173.1:2990-15973 GCA_002455175.1 Opitutaceae bacterium UBA6669 | reverse complement strand
AGGTTCCTCCAAAGTTCGGGGATCTCATCATGAAACCTAATGGTGCTCCACAGCTCAGGCGTGGGCGCCCCGACCAGCTTGGTGAACCAATAGGAAAGTTGCATCGTGAGGACGGCCCAACCCAGGAACCAGAGCAAGCCATGCAACGGTTTTTGGGAGATGAAACTGATCACCGAAAGGGAAAGAATTCCGGACAGGAGGTAGAACGCGGAGAGGCCGAAGGTGGAGAGAATGGTCCTGGACGAGGCCTCCAGGTAGCCTACTGCAAGCGCGTCGAGCAGAGCGCATGGTAAAATCAAGCCGATCCCGAGGACGGCTAGCTTGGCGCAGACCAGCGTACTTACTTTCACTGGACGCGTCTGCCAACCGGCGCGGGGATCGATGATCCGANNAGGCAATCAGGGCCCATTGCAGCGGAGCAGTGAGAGAGATTTCATAGGGCGGGGGTCTGCCGGCAGGTGAAAGCAGGCTGGGAAATGAGAACAGCAACTGGGACAAATTCAGCGCGCAGAATACCCAAGCGAGCGCCAGGAGCGGCCAAAATCGACGTAAGTCCTTTTTAAAAATTGCCAGGAAGGAGTTCATGAGATCGCGGTCTCGACGGTCTGAGCAGAGGCGGTGCAGAGAAGAAAAAGATCTCGAAGTGATAATGTGGATACTTCGACATTCGCGGAAGGGAACCGGGCGTGAATCTCAGCCTCTACCGCGGGCGTGAAATTCCTGTGTATGAAGTGAAGAGCGGTGGGTGAAGGCATTTGTGTGTCCTCCCAGGTTGGGGGGAGAGAGGTTAAAAGCCCCCGGTTCAGAGTGAGGTCGACCACCTGGATGTGGCGGATGCGTTCTTGCAGGCGAGAGATCGGTTCGGCTACCATCAGTCGACCATCGATCAAAATCCCCACGTGATCGGCCAAGCGTTCCACCTCGAAAATGTCGTGGGACGAAAGAATGACCGTGCAGGGTTTAGATCCCCCGATCATTTCCAGTAGTCCGCCGGTGACCTCATCGCGCATCTTGGGATCCAGCCCACTAAAAGGCTCGTCCATGATCAGAAGTTCGGGGCGAAAGCAGACGCAGGAGAGGAGGAGGGCTTTCATCCGCATGCCTCGCGACATCGCTTTCAAAGGGACGGTTTTCCGGAAGTCGAAAGGCCTTGCGGAGGGTGGCCTCCAACTCGTCGTCCCACTGGTCGTAAAACGAGCGGCAGTAGCGTAGAAACGCGGGCAACGTCATCCAATCTGGTTGGCGAAGATCTTCGGAGAGGTACCCGATTCTTTGAAAAATTTCTTTGCTCGCTCGAACCATCTCTTGGCCAAAAATCGTAACCTTGCCTGAGGTGGGCTGGAGCAGATTGAGCAGGAGTTTGAGTGTGGTGCTNNTTCTCCCCCAGCAGAGCGAAGATTGAGCCCACCGGGATTTGCAGATTGATTTGATCAACCGCCAGCGTCTTACCGAAGCGCCGGGTGAGATTTTCGCATTCGACGATGTTCATGAGGGGGGAGAAAGTTTGCGCCAGTGCTTGCGGACAGCGGTGAGCAGTTGCTCTTCGGTTAATCCCAGCCGTTGCGCTTCGATTACCAAACGTTCGGTCGTGTGACTGAGCAGATCGGAGCGGTCCTCTGACGATCCCGGCGGTAGGGCGGCGACGACCGTGCCTACGCCCGGTTGCACCTCGAGAAGGCCTTCGGATTTGAGGGCCATGACCACCTTGTGCGCAGTATTCGGATTGATCTGCAGTTCCTGGCTGAGACTGCGCACGGACGGGAAGCGGGAACCGGGAGGAAGACTCCCCGTCAGGATCGATTTTTTCGCCGCGAACATCACCTGTTCATAAACGGGCTCACCGGAGCGAAACTGGATGCGGAACGGAAGCAAGGTGTACTATGTTTAGTAGTACGCATAGTACACCTGCAAGTTCTATTTGCAGTTTTCTGGGAAAAGGGGCAGATGAAAGGACGTTGGAGCAGTCTTGCCGGCTAGGCCCGTGCCGATCACGATGACCCCATGGCTATACACGTGGGTNNATGGGCGTGCTTTTCCCGAAGGGGTTGCCGTCAACGGAACGGCTGGCGACCTATGCAGCCTGGTTTGACCGGATTGAGCTGAACTCCTTCTACCACGCGTTTCCGAAGCGGGAGTATGTCGAACGGTGGATCGCGCAGGTACCGTCCCAGTTTCGTTTCGATGTGAAGCTGTCAGGCGATTTTTCCGAAGATCCGTCGGGCGCCGCCAAAGGTCCGGTGATGGATCGGTTTCTTCGCGCGGTGGAACCGTTTGTGACGAGTAAAAAGCTCGGCGTTTTCTTGATGACCGTTCCGCCCAGCTTCACTCCGGAAAAGCACCGTCTAGAAGAACTTGATGACTTAGTGAAGGCGCTTGCCCCGNNATCGGGGCTGGGTGGAAGGAGCACAACGGAAATCCACCTTGGACTTTTTCCGTGCACGCAAACTCGTGTTTGTCTCCGTAGATCTGGCCCAGGTAAAGGCGGATCGGGTTCTACCTTGGGTCGAAGAAACTACGCACCCGCATTATGCTTATGTGCGTTTACATGGGAGAAATCCGAACTACGCGAAAGCGGGCAGCACGACGGAGGGTCATCATCACGACTACACACCAAAGGAACTGGAAGAGATTCTTCCTCGACTGCGGGCGCTGGAGAAGGAGGTGAAAGACGTCCATGTGACCTTGAACAACCATGCGGAGGACTTTGCCCCGAAGGCGGCAATCGTGCTAAAGCGTCTGCTCGGCCAACCAACGCTGCTGGCTCCTCCTCCACGGCCTGGACATCAGGAGGAGTTGTTTGGATGAGCACTCCCGAAGAGCCNNGCTCCGTCCGGTCGGCGTGTTGCGAACCCCCTTTGCCGAAAAATTCGGTGTGCCGCGTCAGTCAGGAATTATTCCGAGTGCAGTAGGAACGATCGAGTTCCTGCCGGAATTTTCTGGCGCCGATTTTGTCCGTGGAATCGAAGCGTTTTCACATCTCTGGCTCGTGACCGGATTTCATAAAAATCCACCGTGGGATGGCGCTGCTACGGTGCGTCCTCCGCGGCTCGGAGGAAACGAACGCGTCGGGGTTTTTGCTTCCCGTTCTCCCCTGCGACCTAACGGACTGGGGCTTTCGGTCGTGACGCTGCTTGCGGTCGAGCCCGGACGATTGAAGGTAGGCGGCGTGGATTGCGTCGATGGAACGCCGATCTTCGACCTCAAACCCTATCTCCCGTGGTGCGAGGCGATCCCCGATGCACGCTCGGATTGGTCGCAGGCCGCCCCCATCAAACGTCCCGAAGACCAGATTAGTTTTCCTCCAACCTTGGCGCGTACTGTCCCTGATGACGTAGTCGCGCTGATGAAGCAGGTCCTGGCGCTGGACCTGCGTCCTGCCTATCAAGCCAGTGAAAGTGAACGGGTTTATGGCATGGCTTTGGCGGGGTGGAATGTGCGGTGGAAGCAGACCGCGCGAGGAGTGGAGGTCATAGAGATTCATCGATTAGAGGTTAAGGGGGCGCGCGAATAGCAGGAGCGATTTGGGAACCGCGCCTTGGCAAAAGGTACCATCGTCGGAGCGGCGTATCTGATGCGGCTAAGACCTATGCAAAAACTTAAACTTCATATCATCGTCGGGAGTGTTCGGGAAAAACGGTCATCGTGGCCGATCGCGCAATGGGCCTATGAAAAATTGAAGGACAAGGCGGAGTTCTCGGTAGAACTCGTCGACCTCAAGACATGGGCGCTGCCGTTTTTTGCACTGGCCAAGCCCCCCGCGATGGGCGGATACGAGGATCCTTTGCAGAAAAAGTGGGCGCAAAAAGTGGCCGAAGCGGACGCTTATCTTTTCGTGACGCCCGAGTACAACCATGGCTACTCCGCAGTGTTCAAGAACGCGCTCGACTATGTGTTTGCGGAGTGGGGACGGAAGCCGGCCAGCTATGTCACATTTGGCAGTGTGGGCGGCGCTCGCTCAGTTGAGCAATTGAGGCAGGTCTTGGTTGAGCTACAAGTGGCTCCCCTTCGCTCCGCGGTTCATATCACCAACCACTTTGAAAAGGTGAAAGGCGATCGATTCGTTCCAGAGGAGAAGGAATCAAACGCGTTGGAAGACGTCGCGAAAGACCTTGCTTGGTGGGGGGAGGCGCTGCGCACCGCGCGATCGGGAAAGAAGTAACATCGCCCGACGGCGACCGCTGAGAAAAACGCCTCGAGCTAATTGAGGCGTTATCCGNNACAGCTACCGTCAGCGGAATTTTCTCCCGAAATAAGGCCCCTGCGTTCTCACCAGTCCGATATTTCCGGCGGTTTTCTGTCCTCGCGTTCCGTTCAACGCTCGGTGCTGCGTATGGGGAAATCTCCGGTGTTTTCCAGGTTGGTCGTCCGTCAGGCGCTGGCGTAAGCCACGCGACCGTTCATCGCGTGCGCACGTAGCGCGGCAGCCGTTCCCATCAGCGCCTCAAAGCCAGATGGTTTCTCCAGATACCCCGTTGCGCCCAGAGCTTCAGCTTTGGATCGCTGTTTGGGGTCGATCGAAGCGGTGAAGATTAAAACAGGCAACTCAGCGAAGCGGGGCTGCGCGCGTATCCAAGCGAGGACTTCCAAGCCGTGCAAACCCGGAAGATGCAGATCAAGAATGACCACCGTAGGAAGGGGAAAAAGGCTACGATCTGCGTAGCGTCCCACACCTTTGAGGTAGTCGATCGCCGCTCGGCCATCCATAACATGATGCAAGGGCGGAGACGGAGACTTCTTCTCCAAAGCCAGCTTGATAAGATAGGCCTCGTGAATGGCGTCCTCAACGAGGAGAATGGAGGGAACAGAAGCAGGAGGTATCACAGAGAAGGCAGTAAATTCGCCGCCCCTGAGAACGGCGAGACGGATCTCAGTTCCCGGGATTGTGTGACAAATCGAGCTCGCGTTTTTTCGCTTGAAAACGTGGACGTCGCCTTCCAGGTCACGCCTTCTCGTCAGCGACAGTTCGGATGTCGGAATTGGTTTTGCGCATTGAGCCGCCGCGACGTGATTTTGGTGTATCGCGCCGCAAGCGTGAGATTCTCAAGACCCGTCCAGAGATAGACGATCCAAGCNNTTACGGGTATATCCGGTGCGTCTACGCCCAGTTGCGCGTTACTAGTCGCGGAGGCGCCAGCGCCAAAGCGATTCACGAGGGCTTGGTTCCTCCCACAACCTCTCCCTGACTCTTTTTACCTCATGTGTGATCTAACCTTGTCCCGGCCGCTGCTCGTTTTCGTGCGTGGAGTCTTTTTCTTCCTGATGGCGGCGTTGACGGTGAGTCATGGCCAGACCGCGTCACAGCAGACCAAAGGGGCACCTGCAGAACGGACGACGCGAACGCCGCCGCGGTGGTGGCAGGAGATCGATACGGGACCGTTCATCAGTGATACGATCTTGACCGAAAAAGGAGGAAGCGTGGCTGCCTTGAAAGCCATTGCGATCAAAGTGGGCGAAAACGAGGAGGCTTCGATGGTGTTTGATACGGAGCTCCTTGCCTGGCGCGCGGGATTTGATGGGCGCGTTCTCCTTGAAGGAACCCCTTGGAGTGGAAGCCACGGTGGCAACACCTCCTTTCCAGTGACGGACCAGTCGTTCTATTTTCAATACTTCTCGGGACTTGGCGTGGCGTATCGCGGCGCCTGGAACGATCCGCGGGAAATCGCGGCCGGACCGCTTCCACGTCCACACGGGCGTTATCGCGGGCTTTACCGCTATGGCCGTCAGGTGGTTCTGAGTTATTCCGTAGGGGATGTCGGCGTCCTGGAAATGCCTGCGCTCGAGGAGGTCCGCGGAGGTGGCCAGGCGTTGACGCGTACCCTGCAGTGGGATCGAGCACCGACGTCTCCTCTCGAATGGGCGGTGGCAGGTGCGGTCGATCACCGTGGAAAACCAGGCGCACGCCCCCAATTGGTCGATGTTCCCGAGGGTGCGAGCCTGCACACGCGCGAAGATGGTGTGGTTGTTTTGCGCCTTCTGCCGGGACACGCAACGACCCGACTCAAGTGGGCTTACACGGACCGGTCGCTGACTGCCGGCAGCTTGCCTCCGGCGAACGACCTGACTCCGCTCACCCGGGGTGGACCAGGCATTTTTTCACAGACCTTCACGGTCAAGGGACAGCTGGATCGCGCCACGGCGGGTAAAGCCTATGCGGTGGATCTCATTCCGTTGCCGGCTGAAAACCCCTGGAAGTCGCCCACGCGTTTCGGGGGATTTGATTTCTTCGATGGCGGCAAACGCATCGCGGCTTCCACTTGGAATGGCGACGTTTGGACGGCTGATGGTGTGGATGATGAACTCGGGCAAGTGACATGGCGTCGGTTTGCCAGCGGTCTTTATCAGACGCTGGGTTTGAAAATTGTGGGGAACGTCATCTATACCCAGGGCAGGGATCAGCTCACGCGGCTCCACGACCTCAACGGCGACGGGGAGGCTGATTACTATGAGTGTTTCAACAACGACGTGCTCATCACGCCGGGCTTTCACGAGTTTTCCTTCGACCTGGAGACGGACCGCGAGGGAAAANNCACAACGGCACCGTGCTTAAAGTCAGCAAAGATGGGTCCAAGCTTGAGGTGGTCGCGTGGGGACTACGTGCGCCAGGGGGAGTTGGAGTGAGTCCCGACGGCGTCATCACCACGGGTGAAAATGAGGGGACTTATGTCCCTGCGTGCAAGATTACGTGGACGCCACCGGGGAAACTGACGTTCAACGGTGTCGTCCCCAGTCGGTGGGAGGGAAACCGATTTATTGAACCGCTCCCCGGTGCGCCCACGGACTACGATCGTCCGCTCTGCTGGCTGCCGTATTCGGTGGATAACTCCAGCGGAAGTCAGGTCTGGGTACCGGAAAAGACCACGTGGGATCCACGTCATGCGGGAGAAATGATTCATCTCTCCTACGGAAAATCGAATTTGCTGCGCGTTATGAAGGAAGAGGTCGATGGCGTCGTCCAAGGCGGGGTTTATCGCCTGCCCATCGATATCGGTGCGGCGGTGATGCGCGCGCGGTTTCATCCGGTGAATGGGCAACTGTACCTGATTGGCTTTCGCGGCTGGCAGACCAATGGACGCGACGCGTTTCAGCGAGTTCGCTATCTGGGAGAAGGGGCTCCGTTGCCTACAGAGATCAATGTTCACCGCAACGGGCTGTTGGTTCGATTCTCCGGTGCACTTGATCGTGCCTCAGCGGAAGACCCATCACGTTACTCGATCAGCAAATGGAATTATGTGTGGGGACCTCAGTACGGTTCAGGTCGTTTCTCGATCGATAAACCCGACCTAGAGGCGGAAGCGAAGGCGTTGGTCGAAACCTCCAAGGGAGCGCACACGCTCATCGATTCCGTCGCAGTCCGTGCGGCGCGCCTACTGGAAGACGGAAGGTCGGTCTTCCTCTACATCCCGAAAATGACGCTCGCGATGCAGATGGAAGTGAAACTCGACCTCGCAGATCTGAAGGGCAGGGCGGTGCGTGAGTCGATTTACCACACCGTGCATGCGATGCGTGCTCCCTATCAAATCGCCGGACTTCGATGGGAGGATATTGCGGTTAGCGAAACGGCTCCGTCGGGAGCGCCAGGACTGGCGATGAGCTTTGATTCATCGACGACGGACACTGTACGTGTGGATCAACTCGCGCTTTATGTTCCCAGCGGGATGTCGCCGTCGGTTTTCCTTCCTGCGGCACCCTTTGGCGTTTCGTGGCAAGGAACTCTGGTCGTGCCTGAGCGCGACGACTATGTTTTTTCTGTAGAAGGAGCAGGTGAATTCACGCTGAGAATCGACGAACAGGAGATCATCTCCGGCGGGCTTCCAGCCGCAGCGAAAGCGATGACCCTGAGCAAGGGAGCCCACCGAATTTTCGCGAGCTACCGGAGTCCGCAGACAAAGGAAGGTGGGGGCCACATTCGCTTGATGTGGAGTAGCACCCAGTTTCGCAATGAGCCAGTGCCCGCAGTAGCTTTCCGCCACCTCCCGAGTGCCGAGATCGGTCTCTGGGAGAAGGTGCGCGCCGGGCGCGAAGTCTTTGCCGACGCCCATTGCGTGAAGTGTCATCAACCGCAGGGCGGGCTTCCGCTGTCGCCGGAGTTCAAAACGGCGGTGCCCGATTTAAACGACCTGTCGGCACGACTGGATGCGAACTGGATCGAGCAATGGGTGAAACAGCCGCGCGGCCACTGTCCGACAATTCCGGGATCACCGACCGCCGATATCCTGGCCTATCTACGGGAGCAAGGAACAGAGAGGACTGAGGGAGGCCAGAGGAAAGTTCCTGCTGAAGCGGCGAGCCGTGCTGCGGGCGAAGCATTGGTCGAAAAACTTCATTTGCAAACCTGGCTCGATCCTCTGAGTCGGGAACGAAAGCACACCGATGAGGGTTTGTTGACCTTCCTGCGGTATCCGACACAGCACGACCCAGACACGCGATTCCCGGATGTCCGCTTGAGTGACCAGGAAGCGGTGCAGATTGCAGCTTACCTACGCTCCAAGCAGCCCGGTCTCCAAAGCATGAAGCCATCACCTACGGGTGAGATCGCAGTCGGTAAAGTTGCCGTCGCGAAATCGTGTTTGGTTTGTCATGATCCGCGGGCAGCTTCTCCTTCGACAGTACCCTCGCTCGAGACCATTGCTCGTACGGATTGGACCGTCCGTGGATGTGTGAGTGAAAACCGAGGAGGCGCTCCGGATCTCCGACTCGATGCAACGCAAATCGACCTCCTGGTGGCGCTGCGAAATGCGGATCGCGATGTGGGGATTCACTCTTGGCGACGGTTTGCTCCTGCTGAGTATGCCACGAATCAAGTGAAGGCGCTCGCGTGTGCGACGTGTCATACCTCAGGAGGTGAGAGTAAGATTCCTGAGATCACCTACGCGGGCGAGAAACTCACCCAAGGTTGGCTGGAGGCCTTAATTGCCGGAAAACATTCGCAGAAAACGCGGCCGTGGTTGGACGCGAGGATGCCCAGCTTTTCCAGTCGATCGTCTCTTTTGGCGTTGGGACTCGCAGCGAGAGCAGGCGCCGCACCCGAGCCCGATGGAAATATCGCTCGTGCGCAGGCGGCCTCTCACGAAATCGCCGTCCACGGCGCCAAGTTGAGCGGAGCGGACGGCTACGCTTGCATTGCTTGCCACGACGCCGGTTCCCAGAAAGCGCTCCAGGTTTTTGAGGGGCAGGGGCCCAACCTGCAGTCCGCCGCCCATCGGTTGCGTTATGACTACTACCAACGTTGGATGCATTTTCCCCAGCGAGTCTCACCGGCAACGATAATGCCTCGCTACACCAAGGACCGGGATCACGCGTTGCTGGAAAGCTACGCGGAGGGAAATGCGGAGGCCCAGTTCAGCGCAATTTGGGCGTGGATGAATGGCTTGGGAGTGTCCTCGACCCATTGAGCGGTCTGAGGACGTTTTGCCATCTCGCGGCGCTAGTAATACACGTTTATTACCAACGAGATGTGAATTGGAAATAGGTTGACATAGACCGGATCAATTTTTCTCGTGCTAGCGACCCCAGCCCCGCGTGGTGAGCCGCTTTTCGGACATCGATTCTCGCCGATTCCGCCCTTTCCTTAATTTAAAGGGGGGCGCGCCTTTTGTCGGTTGGTTGGTAGCAGCCAAGGTGACGCTGGTTCTGGCCTTGTCAGCGTGTGGCAGTTCGGCGCAGGCCCAGAGCGGGTCGCAAGGAGTGCTGCGCCTAGCGTCGATTCACGAGGACTTGCTCCCCGGGCTGCGAGAGGTGGCTGAGCGGTTTGAACGTGAGACGGGGTGGCGGGTCATGGCGCAGGCGGTGCCGTATCCGGCGCATGAGATGTGGATTCGTACACAAATGCTCAGCGGACGGCCACCTGACGTCCTTCTGGTGGAATCGGTTGATTTGCCGGCGCGGTATGGTCAGGCGGGGCGGCTGCATCGATGGGACGATGATCTAAGCAAGCCGAATGTCTTTGATACGGCTCATCCGGGCCGGCCTTGGCAGGAGGCGTTTCACAATGAACTTTTGCACCAAGGTCGCGACGCCACGGGGGCTCTTTGGTGTATCCCTTACACGCAATACGCGGTGGGATTTTCNNGCCAGGCGGTGTACACGAGGCTCGGTTTGACTCCGCCGACCACGTGGGAAGAACTTCTGGACCACTTCAGACGGGTACGAGCGGCGGGAGAGACTGCGCTCGTTACGGCACTGCGGCCCAATGATCACCAAACCGTGTGGATGGCGGATATGCTCTTGGAGCTGCTACTCCGTCCTGTGGCGGCGCAGGTCAATCTGCAGGCGCAGCCGACGTGGCGGTATGATCCGCTCGACCCTGAATCGACGCGTGGAGAGGTGATCACGCTTGAGGAGCGAATGGTAGCTTTTGAAAAGGGACTCATCGATCCAGCGCGCAGCCTGGCGTTTCGCGAGACTGCTCGCTTGATCAAACAGCTCGCGGCAGAATTTCGGTCGGAGTTTTTGAGTTTGGATGGAGAAGAAGTCCCGAGGATTTTTGCTCGAGGTCAATCGGTCCACTTTCTTAACGGTACATGGTATCTCCGGCCGCTCGCTGCAGTGCAGAAAAGTATCGCAGAACGAGCACCGGACCGGGTGTTCCCCTGGGGTGTGTTTCCTTTTCCCGCTTTGACCGATCAGACGACGACGTTGCCGCGTCGGGGTGGCATCAATCAGAACTCCGGCTTACGCGCGTGTTTTGTTGTTCCGCGAAACGAAGGAGATCCCGCTCGCGAAAGGGCTTCGATTCAGTTGGTCCGATTTCTCACTGCACCGTCGATCGCTACGGAGTCGCTTGAGAAAACGGATGTCTTTGATCTTCCTGCCTTGGTTGACGTGGTCCCGAAACCGGGGGCCGCTCCCTTGGTCCCGCGTGAACGTTATGGTTATCTGAACCTGGCCTTAATGCGTGGCTACGATGCGCGCGGAGAAGGGGAGTTCTGGACGTTGTGGCAGGGGTTTCTCGGTGGCACAATCGATGAAAACCGTTTCGTGCAGCAGCTCAGCGTGCTTCATCGGTCGGCTTTGCACCGACTCGCGCAAAGTCACTCGGGTCATTTGGATCAGCGCTTCCTTCAGCAGTATCTTCCTGGAGGCTTTCGACCGTGAACGCTGCCTCTCCCAAGAAGACGGCCTGGACGAATGTGCTGGGCTTTCTCTTACCCGCTGGCGGTCTGTTCGGCGTGTTTGTAGTGATCCCCGCGGTATCGGCGCTTACCTTGGCGTTTTTCCGCACCGATGGTCTGGCGATGCGTGAGTGGGTGGGAGCAGAGAACTTTATTCAGTTGATCCATGATCCTCTGTTTTGGACCTCGCTGCGTAACTTGGGGATTTTCGTTCTGCTCACGGTTCCCCTGCAAACGATCGGACCGCTGCTGGGGGCCAAGCTGCTTTACTCCCTGCGTTCTACGCGGGCAGCCTATTGGTATCGAACCTTGCTGGTCTTTCCCGTTTTGGTCCCGGGAGTGGTGACGCTTCTGGTCTGGCAGGAGCTCTACAGTGCGACCGGGCCCATCAATCTCGCGCTTCAAGCCCTCGGTGGCGAAAGTTGACGCGTGTTTGGTTGGGCGATCCGAAGACGGTTATTCCGGCGATCGTTGCCATCGGACTTCCCTTCACTGGAGGCGTTTCGCTGCTCATTTATTTGGGAGGTTTTTTATCCATCCCTTCCTCTTTGACGGAGGCTGCGCGTTTGGACGGAGCGGGAGCGTGGCGGCTTTTTTTCCACGTGGAGATCCCTCTGCTGCGCGTTCAGATTGTGGTCATCGCGCTTCTGTCCTTATTGGGCGTTCTGCAGAATTTTGATAATATTCAGATCGTGACCAACGGAGGACCTATGAACGCCTCGTTGACTCCCGCGCTCTATTTATTCCGAGCCGGATTCGAGTTTGGTCAGCTCGGGTATGCTAGCGCTTTAGGTGTTGTACTTCTGGGAGTGTGTGCTTCTGTGACTTATTGCCTGCGTCGCTTGGGGAGGAAAAGTTCATGAGATTGCCCTCCCTTTGTCCTCGGCAATGGGCGCTGCATTTCGTGCTCGCCTTGCTCTCGCTTCTAACGGCGCTGCCGTTCGCTCTGATGGCGATGATGTCATCGAAGGATCTGGGTCAGCTCACCCTTAGCTTTTGGGCGTGGCCGTCGCCGTTTCGCTGGGAAAACTATTGGTTTGGGTTGCGTGTGACGGGTCACTACCTGGCGAACAGCCTGCTGATTAGCGGCGCAGTCTGTGCTCTCACTCTCGTTTGTGCCGGGTTGGCGGCGTACGCCTTTAGTCGCTTTCGTTTTCGAGGCCGTCATGGTCTGTTTGCGACCCTGCTCGTGGCGTTGATGATTCCCAGCGCGTTGCTTTTGGTCCCGCTCTTCCTGCTTTGTCGTGAGCTGGGTTTGTTGGATACGGCTTTCGGACTGGTCCTTCCGCAAGCAGCGGGAAGCTTGCCCTTGGCCGTCCTCCTATTGCGGACGTCTTATGATGGATTGCCGCGTGATCTCTTTGATGCCGCTCGAATCGACGGTGCGAGCGAACTCCGGGTTCTCTGGCACATCGTCGTTCCCTTGTCGTTGCCA
The DNA here is from genome assembly GCA_002455175.1 of Opitutaceae bacterium UBA6669. Lineage (GTDB taxonomy): Bacteria > Verrucomicrobiota > Verrucomicrobiia > Opitutales > Opitutaceae > UBA6669. The sequence goes on along the minus strand of DKKJ01000173.1, from coordinate 3,427 downwards.
GTATTCAGCACGGTCGCGATCGTGAACCTGCTCGCGTCGTGGAATAACTACATTTGGCCCCTTCTGACCGTACAAGCAGAGACCTTGAGAACCCTGCCGCTTGGCCTCGCCTTTTTAGTTTTTGAGTACGATCTCAAGTTTCAGCCCGGAAAGGTCATGGCGGCGTACCTCATGACCTCACTTCCATTGCTCATCCTGTTCTTGTTCATGACGCGACCCTTTGTGAAGGGACTCACCAGCGGGGCGTTGAAGGAGTGAGGTTTTTAAAAACTAAAAACTAAAAACTGAAAACTGAAAACTGAAAGCGGAAAGCTGAAAGCTGAAACTCGGAAAAGCTGAAATTCGGAAAATTTGAGAGCTGAAACGCTGTGAGTTTTCGTAATTTCCGCGTTTCCAGATTTTCGCATTTCTAGTGGAGGGACACGCTCTGTCGTGTC
>DKKJ01000173.1:0-2928 GCA_002455175.1 Opitutaceae bacterium UBA6669 | reverse complement strand
GCCACGAGACCGTGGCCGTCCTGCAGAAAGGTGGAAAAGCTGAAATGCTGGAATTCGGAGTAGGGGAGAGCTGTTCTGTTAGGTCTAACCCTGGTTGGGCAAACGATCTACGATTCGAAGAGCTTGCTGGGAGGGACGCGGTCTCTCGCNNCCACGAGAGACCGTGGCCCTCCTATGAAAACAGAAGGGCGACACGCCGTTCTTATGTCACCCCTTGTTTGGGGTGAAGGAGGCCTTTCACAATTTTGGTGGGTATCCACCTTCGGTGGTCTCGTGTCAGACCCTAGGCCTCAACGGAAACGTCCCATCCATTTCATCTCGGATCGCACTCACTCGGATCATGCACGCGCGGTAATATTTCTCACGGTTAGTACTCACAAACGAAAAGCAATCCTCGCTCGTCCCGATACACACGCTTTGATTGTAACGACGCTTCAGGGTGCCAAGGACTGGTGGTGCGGACGTTACGTTTTGATGCCTGATCACCTCCACATTTTTTGTAGTCCCGGATCGATCGCCGAGGCTCCACCGTTGGCGACGTGGGTTGCGTACTGGAAAGGGCAGGTATCTAGGCACTGGCCTCGTCCGTGCGAGCAGCCGGTTTGGCAGAAGGATTTTTGGGATGTTAGACTGAGGAACCCCACGCATTACCAGTCACGCTGGGAGTATGTCCGTAACAACCCGGTTCGTGCTGGNNCTCTCGCGTCCGGGGATCGAGTGATGCATGCGACGCGTGATGGTCCAAGTAAACGCGTTGCCTGCGGAGACGAAATCCGGCCACGAGAGACCGTGGCCCTCCTGCAGAAAGGCGGAAACACTGAAAAGCGGAAAGGTCGAAATACGGAAAAGCTGAAGGCTGAGGGCTGAGAGCTGAAACGCTGTGAGTTTTCGTAATTTACGCGTTTGCGAATTTCCTCATTTCTAGGGGAGGGAAACGTTCCTCCCAGACGGAGATCTTTTGGCTTAGCGGGGGGACTGGGGGATTTCGTTGAGCGTGTACCAGCCGATCGGGTGTACTAGTGATTCGCCTTTTTCACTACGCACTCCGGGGAATCGGATTTCATGGAGATGTCCGCGCGTGAGTGGAGTGATCTTGAGGCGAACGCGTCGCCGGTCTTCGGATACTGAGGCACTCTGAATTGTCGACGTGATACGGTCCAACTCTTCGCTGCCATAGGCTTTGCTGTGAAGGTAGGTCCAGGCTTCCACGGAGTACGAGGACGTTTTCTCTGCAGTTGAGGGATCCACTGGTTCTGTGAACGTCACTTCAAAGCCATCAGGCTGCGCTCTGATTTCGAGTGGTTCAAAGGGGGTCTTTGCCAAGAAACGGATGCGTTCAAAGTGGAAGGACTTGCCTCCTTTCGCTCCCCAACCGCGCGCTGAACCCGTCACCAACAGGGAGCCGTCAGCTCCGAACGCCATGCCGATGGGCCCGCTTTGCAGTCCACCGAGAAAAGGAAATACAGCCCCTTGATAGAGTCCGTTTACTTTTTCCAAATACACGCGGACGATTTGGGAGAGGGTATGTTCTGCCACGAACAGTTGTTGACCAAAGGGCCCAAACTTGCCGGAGGTGTCATAGACCAAGGCAGTGGGAGAGCGCGCCGCACGGTTGTGTGGGAACAGCACGGCAGGCGGAACGAATTTGGGATCGGCGAGGCGATCAAGAAGTACGCGTCCTGAGCGGGGTTCTTTAGGAGCCGGACCGGTCAACCCTGACTTTTCCCACCATTCCAAGCCGGGAACGGTCCCTTGAAATGAGCTGGGAATGAGGTGTTTGAGCGACGAGGTCCCATTCCAATCGCCTTGATTGTCAGTGACAAAAACCTCGCCCTCGGCGTTGAATCCGATTCCTCCCGGCGAACGTACACCGGCCGCGGTGGGAAGGAGATCTCCCTTGGGCGAGATACGCACGGCCCACCCGCGCCAAGGCACCGGGCTACTACTGGCATTGGTAAGGCAGAGGGCAGCCCAAACNNATTTCCCTCTCGGTCTGGTTTGGAACCGACCGCTTATTCATGGAAGTTTCCTGTCATCCCAAAGTGATCATTGATGATCTCGACTTCATCCAGCTGGTCGTCGCCTGTTGTGTCGCGTAGGCGAGTAAGTCCGGTGCGCTCCGTGACGTAATACCAACCGTCCTTCCAAAAGAGGCTCAGGGGTTCATGAAGTCCCGTGGCCACGCGCGTGAAGTGTGCCTGACGGAAATCAGCGTTAAAAGCGTTGTCGACGAGCCAAATTTCACCTCGGCGCGTCGACAAAGCGACTCTTTGATTGGGCAACACGTCGATTCCTGCACCTTCAATCACGGTTTCCTGCTCAAAGGGATAGGGCACCACCTCGTAGTGCTCACGCTCACGATGGAGATCGGAAGCGAACGCGGCGGCCGCAACACGATGGGTGACTTTAGGGGCCTCTGCCGGAGCCTGTGACCACAGAGCGTTTCCGGTTAGGCTAGCCAACAGAAAGGAAATTCGAGCGATACGCATGACCGTCAGTGGCTGAGATGAGGAGAGGTGTGAGCTCGATCGGCCGTGGCGAGCCAGTGATAGTCTAACCGGATAACCGTAGGGGCTTTCTTAATCTGAAGCAGAGCGACCCATTCGGCGCCGGTAGGCGTCACGCGTAGTTCCGGCGTTGCCCCGTCTATCGATAAACGAAGGTGATCGGGTAGTACGAGGCCGCGTCCCGACGACTGGAACTGGGGACTCGAGGCGAGTCGTAAGAGGAATTCACTTACGTCTCCTTCCACAGCCTTGAGCGATAAAGTTCGGATCAGCTTGAGCGTATTCTTACGGGCATCACCCTCAGCGCTCAACGCCTCTTCCACTTCTACTCCGCTTACCCGATAGCGAAAAATCGGATCTCCTGATGGGGTAAACCGGTAGCCAAGAAACCGGCTCGATGGTGCGACTGTTTCTGCTGGGT
>DKKJ01000025.1 GCA_002455175.1 Opitutaceae bacterium UBA6669 | reverse complement strand
CGGTGATGTTCTGAGACACCCTCCTTACTTCGGGCGAATACCTTCCACCTTGGTACGGATGCGGCAGAGGATGGAGTGGGCGGTCATGTAGAGCGTTTTGCCGTCGTCGCCGAAAGCGCAGTTGGCCGTCGCTTGACCGGTGAGGATGGTTCCGAGGTGTTTGCCCTGGGCGGAGATNNCTTTGACGTCGACCTTGAGTCCGTCGGGAGAGCCGCGACGACCTTCGAGATAGAGCGGATTCATGTCGAAGAACACCTTGCCCTCGCCCACGGTTCCGTCGGGACGCAGCGGATACGCTTTGATCACCGGGTTGGGTCGGTGTGAGTTGGCAACGTAGATCGTTTTTTGATCAGGAGAAAGGGCGATGCCGTTGGGGCGTTCCAGATCCTTGGCCAGAAGGGTCACCTCGCCGTCGGGGGTGACGCGGTAGATGCCGTGGTAGTCGATTTCCTTGGTGGCGCTGGGGGCGAGGCCGTAGGGAGGGTCGGTGAAGTAGCCGTTTCCTTTCCGGTCGAAGCAGATGTCGTTAGGGCTATTGAAGCGTTTCCCATCAAAGCGCTCCGCGATGGCGGTGAAGGTCGTGCCATCTTCATTCAGACGGCCGATCCGGCGATAGCCATGCTGTGCAAGGACCAAACGGCCCTTGGGGTCGAGTGTAAGGCCGTTGGAGCCNNCGCGTTCTTTCCCGTCGTAGCTTCCTTCCCCAAATCCACTCGCAGCATGGAACACCCGCATCCCGCCCTTGGAGTCCCAGCGGTAAACGGTGTTTTCCGGAACGTCACTGAAAAGCAAATACCCGCCTTTAGAGATCCAAAGAGGGCCTTCGGACCACTTGAATCCTTGGGCGAGCTTTTCGATGGGCGCGTTGACGTCGATCAGTGCATCCAGGGCGGGGTCTAGTTTTTCTACGCTTCCCATCCGCTAATAGGGAGCGGGGAAGGACTGGATCGTTTGCGGAAGAGGAGCCGAGGCGGCGCTGGCGAAAGTCGTGAACGCGAGCAGAGGAAGAAGTCGAAAAAAGGAAGGCACGGTAAAAAGGGGTTGGGTAGAGTTAACGGGAGGGNNAGGGAAGGGCGGGAAGCTCAAAAGACGCGGCGCGGCCGAGAATTTGCGCCCAGTGGCAAGCGGTTAAGTTGTGTGCTGAAAGCGCCTGGATTCTCTGCCGATTCGAGGCAGACGGACACGGCTTCTGATCCCGATGTTACGTGGGATTAGTGGAGAGACACGTTTCCAAGCGAACGCACGGCACCGTCCGGCAGGGCGAGAACCGCACCGACGTCCGGGTGACGCTCGCAGTAGTGGGCCACGTCCTCANNGTCCGCTACGGTTGCGCTTTTTGCAAAAGCCCAGGCGCGTTGGACTCGGGTAGCGGGCTGGTTTGTGCGCGGGTCGATCAAATGAGCGCCCTTCACGGCCAGTCCAGAACCGCTTAGAGCGCGCTGCGAAAGGGTCACGGTGCGGTATCCGGGCCCTTCGCCGAGCCCTACTTTCCAGCCAAGTGCCCCCGGAGGCGGATCGAGTGCCAAGACCGTACTCCCACCGCTTTGCAGGCAGGCTGCCGTGATTTCCCAGTCCCGCAAGAGCTCTGCCATACGATCCAGCGCGTAGCCCTTGCCCACGGCACCCAAATCCAAATGGAGGCGCTCGACAAATGACATGAGCTGATGTTGCGCGGGATCTAACCCGTACAACGGGTCCGAGGGCGCATCCTCAGGTCCCCGCGTGGACGCGTAGGCGGGGTCAAAGGCTCCGCCGGTGGCTGCGGAGACTTCCGCGGCGATGAGAAGACATTGCAGGGCGTCGTCGCCGATCATCATCACGCCATTGCGCGAGAGCTGGTTGGCTCGGCCGATATCGCTGGATTCGATGTAGCGACTCAACTCGGTCTCCAGCCGATCTAGCTCCAAAAAAGCGGCCGTCGCGGCCTGCCGCGCATAAACGGCAGGGTGGCCGGCGATGAAGAGATCGAACGAGGTCGCCATGGCCTCGTGGCTAAAGCGTTCAAACGGCGCGCCCATGGGGCACGAGAAACCAAGGTGAAAAGAAATGCGAGGAGGCAGAATAATGACAATAAAATGCAATTACTAATTGACCTGAGAGACTGGTTATTGCAATTAGACAGCATGAAATGCAGGGCGGTCCGCTTTTTCGCTGTTCTCTTCCTCATAGTTGGGGCGGCGGAGGGTTTGCGCGGAGTACCCGTATCCAAACGTGACGCAGCGGTTGGGCTTGGTAAGTTAGTCCCACTCCATCAGGTTTTTGCGGAAATAGAGTCGTTGATCAAAGGTGGGCGTCTCCCCGAAGCCTACCCGCTTTTTGAGCGTGCCTTGGCGCGCATGGCTCAAGGAGAGCCGCTGCCAGAGGGTGTGATTCGAGAAAAGCTGCTTCTCTTAGCGGCGACCGCGGCGCTGCGGACGGGAAATGTCGTCCAAGCAGCGACCTGGGCTGAAAGCGCTCGTGGAGGTGCCGACGCGGGACGTGCCGCGGAGACGCAACGGGACGCCACCTGGATTCTAGCGCTTGCCCGAGCTTCGCAGGGGCAGTTCAAGGAGGCGGTAGGTCTCTTTGGGGCCCTGACCTCGGCGACGGCGTATCACGATCGCGCGTGGCTCTATCGAGCGATGGCGGCGCAGCAGGACGGGCAGGCCGAGGTCGCGAAAGAGGCGTATCACCGCCATCTCGCGTTGGCACCCAAAGATGAGGCCTGGGCGGACGCTGCCTTGGCGGTGATTGCCTTGCACTTGGATGCCTCCCAAATCGACGAAGCCCAACGGGGATTGCGGCTCCTGCGCGAGGGGGCTGCGCCAGTGGATAATCAAGTGGGGCTCACCTTGCTCAGTTTGCGGTTGGGGGATGCCTGCCTGGCCGCCGGAGACCCCCTGGCAGCGGGAATGGCGTACCGTACCTTGCTGCCGCTGGCGGAGCTACAGCGGGTGCAGAAAGAGCGGGACCAAGCCTTGCACGAACGCTGGGAGCGGGCGAAAAGTCGCTCGCCAGAGCGTCCCGCCGAAGCCGATGCCGCTCGCCAACTGGAGGATAGAAAGCAACGTATTCGCTCTGCCGTGACCGAGTTGGAAAAAATCACCGACTACGATGCCCGCATCCTTTCGCGATTAGGCAGCGCGTTTCAACAGCGCGGAAAAGCCTGGGAAGCCGCGCTGATCTATGAGCGACTCACAACGCGTTACCCGCAAGCCCCCGACATCGAGCAGGCCTACGCTGGTTTGATTCTCGCCTACGCAGAGTCGGGTCGCATCGAAAAAGCGGTACTCGCGGCGAAACGCATTCCGCGGACGAACGACCCGACAGCAGCCCTGGCCCCCGCCTTGACCCAAGCGGCCATCAAAGCCCAGGAGAAAAAGAGCACGGCCTCGTCGTTGGAGTTGGTGGATCTTGCGCTTCAGCACTCACCGTCCGTCGAACTGCGAGAAACCCTGCTGCTCCTTCAGGCGAACGCGTTTTTTGCGCAAGGCTCCTATGGCGACGTGCGCTCAACTGCGGAAAACTATCTTCAGCTGTATCCGCAGGGGAGATATGCAGAAGATGCTACCTACCTGAAGGTGATGGCGGGTTTACTTCTCGGACCTGCGACCCGTTCGCTGGAGGAAATTCAAGATTACCTGGCACGGTTTCCGGAAGGACGTTTTGTCGCCGATGCACGCTACCGCTGGGCCGCAGCGGAGTTTTCAGTGAAGGACTACGCGAAAGCGCGTGAACGTACGGAACTGTGGATTGCCACATTTCCCGCAGATCACCCCCAGCGAGGTGAGGTGTTCTCCTTGCAAGGTGACATCCTCGCTGCGGCGGGGGAGACGGAATCGGCGATTGCTAGTTTTGAGAACGCTCTTTTGTGCCCCTTAGCCGACGACGGGTTGGGACATGTTCTGGATGAACTCACGCGGCTGCAGATGGAGCGGAAGGAGTTCGCCGCTGCCTCCGAGCGTTGGGAGCAGTTCGCCGAGAAAAATCCCCAGCATCCCTTCGCGGTGAACGCAGCGTACTGGATCGGTCGCATCTGTCTTCGCGAAGGCGAACCCGAGGCGGGGCTAGCTAAAATGGCTTCGATCGCCAAGCGTTCGGTCGCGGACCCTCGACGTGATGCCGTGGAGCGGATGCTGCTTGAGCTGGCGAAGGTCATGGTGTCGATCCAGGCACGCGAAAAACGAGAGTCCAAAGGAACGGGTGGGGCAGGACGTCAGCCCTTGTCTGAGGAGGACGCGTGGAAGCGTCGGGTGAGCGAGCTTTTGCTGCCAGGCGTGTTGGCGAATGCTCCTACGGCGCAGGCCCGTGCGCTCTTCGTCGAAGCGGAGGTTGCCTCATTGTTGAAAAAGCCAGATCACCGCGACCGCTGCTTTGCCAAGCTCGCGGAGGTTTTTCCTCCCGCTGTTCTGCCGGCGGGACTGCTAGGTAGAGTTGGAGATTTCCTCACGCAGCAGGGGCAGGCGGGGCGGGCGGAGGGCTTTTATCGAGAGTTGGTGGAGCGTGAACCGCGTTCTCTCTTCGCTGATTTCGGTTACGTGGGATTGGGTGAAGGTGCATGGGCGCGCGGCGAGTACGAGACGGCCCTCGCGTTGTTTGACGCTGCCATCGACAAGGCAGGAGCGAGGTTCAAATTGAAAGAAGCGACGGTGGGGCGCGCGCGCAGTTTGTTGGCCCTGGAGCGTTGGGATGAAGCACAGCGGGTCTTCGAGCAGATTGCTAGCAATCGTACGTGGCGAGGTGAGGCGACCGCGCTCAGCGTCTTCGCGCTAGGCCAAATCTGCGAGCAGCGCGGTGGACCGGATAGTCTGGCTCAAGCGCATGCGCATTTTCAGCGGGTTTATGTGGGTTACCGCCGATTCGTGCCTTGGGTGGTACGAGCCTACCTGCAAAGCGCCATGATCTTGGAAAAACTCGGCAAGCGCAACGAAGCGGTGGCGACGTATCAAGAGCTGCTGCGCGACGAGCGCTTAGTGACTCTTCCGGAAGCGCAGGAGGCGCGTAAAGCGCTCTTGCGTTTAGAGTCGATGTCCACGGGTGAGCAGCAAACCACCACGGGGTAGCACGAGGAAAGCCGCTTTATGTGTTTTGATTATCATGTCCGAGATTCAAACGTGACCGAAGGAACAGCCGTTGTGCTTCGCCGCGTTCTACGATGGGTGTCGATGGTCATCGGGGTGACCTTGCCGCTCGACGGAGTTGCCCAGACCTACCATCTACGGGACGGCCGCATCCTTCTCGCCCAGCAGGTGCAGGTGCGTGGTGATCAACTGGTGCAACGGGTAGCCGACGGGGCCTCTGGTGGAGCTGAAATTGGTTATCCCTTGAGCCAGGTGTCACGCCTCGAGTGGCCCGAGCCCGATGTATTGAAGCAGGCCATGCTGGAAGCACGAGCCGGCCGTTGGGAGTCAGCGATGCGTGCAGCGAGCGAGGTTTCGGCCGTGTTTGAGCCCTTCGGAAAGCTCCCTGGTTCTTGGTGGGTGCCTGCCGAGATTCTTCGGTTGAAAGCCGCGCTCGCGTTGGGGTTGCAGGTCCAGGCCGTGGAAGTGGAACGCGTGGTGGAGCGAGCCCCCGACGAACCGACCCGGCAGACTTCCTATTTCCTCCTTGCTTGGGTTCATGTCCGAGATGGTCGTGTGCGGGAAGCGCGCGCCCTGCTGTCCGATACTCGTCGTATCCCAGTGAATGCACATACCGAAGCCGAGGCCGCCTTGGTCTGGGGAGAATTGCATGAGCGTCAGCAAGCACCGGAGGCGGCGCTGGAGTCGTTCCTGCGGATTCCTGTCTTTGCTCCCTGGCGCGATGATCTTCAACCCCGTGCCCTCTTGGGTTCGGCGCGGGCGTATCGTCGTCTTGGCGACGAAGATCGATGTGAGCGTGCCGTGATCGAACTCACGGACCAATACCCTCACTCCCGCGAAGCCCAATTGGCGCAAAAGGAATTTAATCTATGAAACGATCGACCCATCACTTCGTTGTTAACCGCGCGCCCCGCCGACGGATCCGTCCGGGATTTGGCTGCGTGCTGGTTTTGTTCAGCATCACGGTTGCTTCGGCCCAATCCGTAGCGAACAAAGCACTACCAGCGGAGATTGCGGTGAAGAAGACCTTGCTGCAGGAGCTGAATCTGCCGGCGATCTGGTTTCTTTTGGCCTGTTCGCTCCTGATTGTTTGGCTGGTAGTCGATGTCTTTTTAAAAAGTGGGGCTAAACGCATTCTGCCCGAGAGTGAGCGCAACGTCGTACGAAGAAACTTTGCGCAAGGAGACTATCAGGCAGCCTATGACAGCTGCGCCGCGCGTCCGGGCGTCTTCAACGATGCGGTGCGTGCGGGGCTGCGTCACGTCGGTGAAGGAAAGAGGGCCGTGGAAGAAGCCATGATGATGTCTTTGTCCGGAACCAATGCTCCCTTTCAGACTAAAATTGCCTACCTGTCGGTGATCGGAGTGATTGCCCCGATGGTCGGGTTGACCGGAACCGTGCTGGGTATGATCGATGCGTTCTCTCTGATGGGGCAGGCGGGCGCTGCGGATCCCTCTAAACTTTCGGGCGCGATCGGACACGTGCTCCACGCCACGGCGGGAGGCCTGATCGTCGCCATCCCTGCCTTCGTTTTTTATTATGCGTTGCGGAATCGTGTCTCCCATCAGTTTCACGCCGTGAGCGCAGAGCTAGCCGAACTCTTCCGCGGGTTTCCGTTCGAGGCACTTTCCGGCCACGCGTTTCGCGGTGCCGAGGTATGCGCGGGCAAGCCTCCGGTAAAATCTGAGGTACAGCCCCTCGCATCACCGCTCGTTCAGAGCTGATTCCCAACTACTATGAACTGGCTGACGACATGGCCTCTTTCGGCAATCGGGTTCGATGGTTCTCAGGTCGGTAATCTATTTGTGGAGGCCTAACCATGGCATCTCACGGAGGTGGAGCCGACGGCGAGCCCGAGTTTCAAATCGCGCCCATGGTGGATGTGCTCCTCGTNNAATGAGCATCGCTTCCACCGCGGTCACACGGTATGATCCGACCATCCAATTGCCAGTGGCGGCAGATGCTTCGCGCAAAGAGGATTCGGAGAGTGAGCTGGTGTTTAATATCGCTTGGAAAGATTCGGAAGCCGTTACCACGTTTGAGGAACAACCGGTGGAGCCGGCGTCGCTCGTCGCCCTGATCGCTGAACGGGTCAAGGCGGATGGTTCGTTGCGGATTCTTATCCGCAGCGACGCGGAGGCACCGGTGCGACACGTGAACGCGATTGTCGAATTGGCGGCCAAGGCGGGTGTGAGCGAGGTGACGTTTGCAGCGGTGCTGCGCTGAATCACGACGATGAAACCGATGAAAAATTCTGGAGTGGGCGAGGTTGGTTTTCAAATCGCGCCGATGATCGACGTGGTTTTCGTCATCCTCATTTTCTTCATGGCCATGGCCGCGCAGATTCGGATCGAGCAGATCCTAAGGACCACGCTGCCGGGCACCGCTTCGACTCAGGGCCCGACGACGTTTACCGACGAGCAGGTGATCCAGATTTCCGAAGGCGGGGAGGTGGCGCTTAATGAAGAGCACTACGACGGAGCGAGCGGGGGTCTTCCAGCACTCACCGCCACGCTCCTTCGGCTAAAAGCGTCAGCAGACGCCGCTCAGTCCGAATTGGTGATCACGCTGGTGAGCCACCCCGAGTCAGCGTACGCACGAACGATTGACGTTCTCAACGCGCTCGCCGTAGCGCAAATCACGAACGTCACCTTTACCGCGGGGGAAACCCTGGAGTGAACGCAATGGAACGTTCGTCACGCGGAGTTCGGGCCATTTGGAAGCGGATAGTTCAAGGAGGTGCGCCCCTGTTGATTACCCTTTCGGTCCATGCGTTGGTGGTGATCATGGCCGGTGTTTGGGTGGTTCATGAGAGCCGTCAGCAGGAAACCACCCGGTTTGCTCCCACGGGGAGACCTAAGGCCAGCGATCAAGAACGTGAGGTGGAACACCGCCTCCAAGTCGCGCGAAAAAGCGGCGGATCCGCGTCTGCCTCGCCGGTCTCAGCTCAACGGATACTCTCGTCATCCTCTCAGGCGCTCAGCCTCCCGGCGCTTCCTGAACTGCCCTCCAGCGGGGCAAGTTTGTTCGGTGGAGGGTTTTCGGGCGTGGGATCTGGTGTAGGAGTGGGCCAAGGAAGTGGGATGGCCACTGGATTGAGCAATGGAGGCCTAGGTGGGAAGGGGTTTGTGTCCCTCACCTTCTTGGGGATGACTAACGTAACCGTCCGCAAGGTGGTGTTTGCCGTGGATGTGAGCCGCGACCTCATGGACATTCGCAAGGGAGGATTTAAGGCGTTCGCGATCATCCGTGACGAGATGGTCAGGTTGATCAGTCAATTGCCTCCCGGGGCGGAGTTTGGCGTTGTGCTTTACGGAGGAGCGACGGGTGACCTCAATCTCTTCCGGCCGATGTTGGCGCCGGCTACCCTGGCCAACAAGGAGGCGTTTTTCAATTGGATCAGGACGGTGAATACTGATCCCGATCGACTGGGAACGCGTTCAGCAGGCGGCTACGTTCCTTGGAAAGAAAAGTCCGGCGAGGCTTTGGGGCTCGACGCGTCTTTGATGGTGCCCAACTGGGTCAAGGCCGTCCGAGCTGCTCTCGAAATGAAAGCGGAGACTGTATTTTTAGTGACGGGCAGTGCGGCGACCGGGTTGAAGCAGCGCTCAGAAGAACGCCTGGGAGTTCTGGAACAACGCAATGCTGCGTACAAAGACCGCCTTCGCCGAGGAGGCATCGATCCTGAGACGGTGGCGCGTGCGCGCGGTGCTGCCTTGGCGAAGGCGCGGAAACAACTCCAAGAGATCAACGATCAGCTCAAGGCGCAGGGGAAATCGCCTTTCATTGTCACCGAAACAAAGCGTGTCTTTCAGCCCGATTTTCAGGCTGCTTTGAAGCGTGCGGGTTTTGCTATCGATCTCGACACCACCGGCTGGGCGGACCCTCAGGGTAAGCCGATTTGGGAACTGGGAGTGAGTCAGAACGAGAAAGTCGACTTCACCGCGATCCTGAACTACATAGCACGCCTGCAAGCGGGCCTGCTCAAACAACGAGCGGAAATCCACGCCTTTCTTTTTGTGGGTCCCGATGAGAAGCCTAAAGACCCTCTCGAAAATCTGACCGCTTTGGTAAAACGCAATGGAGGCAAGTTTGAACTCCTCACCGGAAAGGGCTTGGAGGAGTTGGCGGAGGCGACTTCGGGACAGGCGCGTGGTGCGCAAATCAAAAAGCCCTGAAGCTTGCACCGCTCCCTTTCGATGGGTTTGCTGGACGGATGGCTATCAAAAAATTTCTGCACACCCGCATGCGAGTGAACGATCTCGAGAAGACCCTGACGTTCTATCAGGAAGCGCTGGGCTTCAAAATTTCTCGGCGCAACACCTCCCCTCGAGGCGCGCAACTGGCTTTTTTGGCGGTACCCAACAGTGATGAAGAGATCGAACTGTGCCAAATGCCTCCAGGCGCGCCGAGCGTGCAGGTGCAACCCGATCTGATGCACCTCGCTTTCGAAGTGGATAATCTCGAAGCCTTTGCGGCAGAAGCGAAAGCCAAGGGGTATCCGTTGAGCGACGGCCCGACAAAAACCAGCAGCGGGTCGGTGATTGCGTTCTTGGACGCGCCGGAGGGTTATGAAGTGGAGCTCATCCAAAAAGCACGAGGCGCGACAACCATTTAAGGCGGTCTGGTTTCAGGGCGCGAGAGAGTCTGTCCTCGTCGCCTGCTCCCTATCTCAAATCTCAAATTTGAAATTTCAAAT
>DKKJ01000130.1 GCA_002455175.1 Opitutaceae bacterium UBA6669 | reverse complement strand
CGCCTGACTTGAAGCCGTCACGAGCATGGTACATCCGGTGACGTCGGCATAAATCTGCATCAGGAGGGGATTTTTCTCAGCAATCCCGCCTGCGCAGACAATCCGCTCAATGGGCACGCCATACTCACGAATGCGTTCGATGATCGCCCGCGCTCCGAAAGCCGAACCTTCAATGAGTGCGCGATAAATCTCGGCACGGGTGCTGTACAAGGTCTGCCCCACAAGTAATCCGGTGAGGCGCTGATCGACCAAGACGGTTCGNNTGGCTTCAGGGTCGAGGCCTCCGCCGTTAAACTGGCGTGTAAACGGACGTCCCCAAGAACTCCCTCTACGAACCATTTGAAAATATCTCCCACCGCCGCCTGACCAGCTTCAATTCCGTAGTATCCGGGAAGAATCGAGCCCTTCACGATCCCACAAATGCCGGGAATGTCCGGTACGGTTTTTTTCGCCGAGACCACAGCGCAGTCGCACGACGAGGTGCCGATCACTTTTACCACCGTCCCCTCAGCCACACCACTGCCCACCGCGCCGTAGTGAACATCGATCTCTCCGATGGCGATGGGGATTCCCACCGGGAGGCCCAGCTTCTTCGCCCACGTCGCACACAACGCACCAGCCGGTTCGGTGGCGTCATAGGCTTTCTCATACAATCGGTCGCGCAAATCGGCCAGTTGCGGATCGATTTGGCCAAGGAATTCCTTGTCGGGTAAACCACCCCAATCCTCTGCATACAGCGCTTTATGTCCCGCGCTACACACACCGCGCTTGATCTGACGAGGATCGGTCACACCCGCGAGGACCGAAGGAATCCAGTCAGCGAGCTCCACCCAGGAATAGGCGGCCTTGAAGACCTTCGGCGCCACCCGCAAGCAGTGCGTGAACTTCGACCAAAACCACTCTGAAGAATAGGTGTTGCCACACTTCGCAATGTACTGCGGCCGAATCGTAGCCGCCAGTTGGGTGATCTCCGCCGCTTCTCGATGGCTGGTATGGTCCTTCCACAACCAACACTGCGCGTGCAGGTTTTTCGCCCATTTTTTCTGTAAAGCGAGAGGGACATTGGCCGCGTCCACCGGAAGAGGGCTGGAAGCGGTGGTATCCACTCCAATGCCTATCACCTGACGGGGATCAAACCCTTTGACCTTCTTTGCCTGCGCAAGGGCTCCCTTGACGCTTTTTTCCAGGCCAAAGAGATGGTCGCCAGGGTGCTGCCGCGCCAAGAGATGGTCCTTCGGGTCCAAAAGCACACCCTGAGTTCCGCTGGGATAGTTGACCACACAGGTGCCTAACTCCGCGCCGTCTGCACACCGCACCACGAGCGCCCGAACTGAGTTGGTTCCGTAATCAATGCCAAGAGTATAAGCCATGGGAAAACGCTAGACGAACCGCGCCCCCACCACTTCGCAACCGCGAATCTACGGTTCATCACTTGTACTGGAAAACGCCCTCGATAAAAGGCCGTCGAATTTAAAGGCGAATTTCTACAGCGCCCGTAGCGCGCGCGTGAGCACTGGCCGCATCTGCCGCGCCAAAATCGGATTCGCGTACCCGACCCAAGCCACGGAGCTGACTGTGTCTAAAGGGGCGCTCAAGACCTTCCCCTCGGGCGTCTCCACCACCCCGCCCAGTTCTTCCAAAATCAACGCGGTGCAGATGTCGTAGGGATGGCAGCACATCGCGCTTTTCCCTAGCCCGAGTTTGGCAAACACGACTGGCCGTAGATCCGCAATCATGCGATCGTGCCCCACCATGAGCTCATACAACTGGCCACCGCTGGAAATGTATTGATCCTCGAATACACGCGCGCCGCCATCTTTCCCGTAAAGTTCCAGCTCCCGCCAGATTTGCTCCTCTACCGTGCTCAAGGCCTTCTTGCCCTCAGGGAAAAAGCGGCAGAACGAAGCAAACCCGTGCTCGAACGTTCGCGCTCCCGAGGGCTGCATCCGCAACGGTTTCCGACGGCCGNNAACGAGACCGGGTCGTTGCGTGGCCACCACGCCTTCTCCACGAATCGCGCTTAACTGATCCGAGCGCTGCTGCTTGCTTGTCGGGAGCTCAGTCATCACCGCCACGTGAATGTCGCTCAGACGCGTACGTTTCCCACGCTGGGGAGCCAGTCCCGCCAGAATCCACGCGCTACGCTTATCATACATCAGCCCTCGGGTTCCATCAATGGGGTCCAAAATGCACTTGAACTGAGTGCGCTCCAGCGGCGTTCCCCGCGGAAAGGTGGTCACACTCTCATCTGGAAGGCCCTCCATCACCAGCTCCACGGGGCAGGTCTTCGGCCAATGCTCCTGAAACCAAGTACACACCGCTNNATCCGCCGCGGTCACCGCCACCGCGTGATGAAACGTGGCCGCATACCGCGCCCGCGCCTTCACCAGAGTTTCAAGAATGTGGTCCTGGAGTGAGCAAAGTAAACGCCGCGCATGCTGCAGAGAAATAAGCCTCATTGCAGATTGAAACAAACAGACTCAGGAGAGACTGAGAAGCGCCGTTTGGCGGAAAGTCACGATCTTCTCGTAAGCGGAATAACCCACCACGCCCAACTCCTATCCAATTTTAATTATAGGTTTTTGCGTTCGAAAACACGGCGTCAGCGCAGCGTGATGATGGGCAATCGCCACACGTCGTCACTCTGGGCAAATCATGAAACCACCTTGGCTATCACGCGCTCGTTCGGACAGCTCAGTACTGCCTTACTTTTGCCTGCCGTAAACTCCGGCAGGTTGCACCGCCAACTCCACGGAGAGGCGCCCCTCCGACTTCGTTTCCTGCGTCAGAAGATCTTCAATACGCGCCGCCAACGCGACGGCGAGTTCAGCCGCCGCCACACTTCCACGCAGGTCCAGCTGGTAAGCGATGTCGCGCAACTCTGTCTGCATTTGGATCCAGGAGAGCGGAGTAGAGAAAATAGCCGTGTTCATAGGATGGGACTGGGTTGATTTTCACGCTCCACGCCATCGGGCGTGGAAAGGAGAGGAGAGTCTTCGGCCGTTTTCCACGGCAGGTCTGGCCACCACCGCTCGATGGATACGTTCACGCCAGGCTCGACGTTTTGTCCAGGTCGAGGCGTGGCCAGAGGAACGCCTGATTTGCGAGCAGCCACCACCACCCGTTCAATCGGCTCGGTCCAGGGATGCGGCGCCAAATTAAAGAGACCCCAGTGGATTGGAATCATCACACCTCCTCGCACGTGCCGGATGGCTGCCACCGCCTGTTCGGGTCCAATGTGCCAGTCGGGCCACTGCGCATTGTACTCTCCGACTTCCATCAGCGTGGCATCGAAAGGCCCCAAGCGGTGTCCAATTTCTTTAAACGCATCCTGCATTCCGGTATCTCCCGAAAAATAGACGCGATGCTGCGGGCCAACGATGGCAAAACCCGACCAGAGCGTGCGGTCCTTGTCGAAAAGCGTGCGACCCGAAGCGTGACGCGCGGGTGTGCTGGTGAGAGAGAGGCCTTTGATCTCAGCCGTTTCCCACCAATCCAACTCCACAATCTTCGCCTCCGGCACGCCCCAATAAGCGAGATGAGCTCCCACTCCCAGCGGTACAATGAACGTGGTCCCCGAATCCTTCCACGCACGAATGGTCCGATGATCGAGATGATCGTAATGGTCGTGCGAGATCACCACCGCGTCAATCGGAGGCAAGTCAGCCAGCGCCAGTGGAGGTGCATACCACCGCTGCGCGCCCAACCAGTCGACCGGAGAGGCTCGGCCTCCCCACACCGGATCCGTCAGCACGCGGTAACCGTCAATTTCGATCAACGTGGTCGAATGGCCTAACCACGTGATGCGCAGTCCGGACCTGGGCGCCGTGTCAAAAAGCGCGGGATTGATGGGTACGGTCGCTATGGGTCCGGACGGTCTTGCATGCGGCGCCGGCGCCAAAGCAGCGGAGATCGCTCCACGAACGTCACTCCAGAGCTCCTGCTGATTGCGAAAACGACCCTCCCGCCACTGCGGTGATCGCTCCATTCGCTTGCGTTTTTCTCCGTCCGCCCGTTTTCCTAACCCCACCCAACTGTCAGCCACCCCCGCCATCAGAGTCACAAGAAACGCGGCACCGACCCCTACAACACCTCGCTTGAGGGCGCGCTTGTGGTTCGACGTTACTAGCGAATTGTTAACAAGTTCAGGAGTAACTTCAGGATGCGGAAATAAAGCAGTAGAGTTCATGGCGAAAGGGCTGCCGCTTAAACCAGATCAGCGAGAGCTTGCGGGCAGGTTCAGAATCGATGACGGTGAATTATGAAAATTAGACTAAATTGAC
>DKKJ01000104.1 GCA_002455175.1 Opitutaceae bacterium UBA6669 | reverse complement strand
CCGAGGAACATTCATGTTCAGCAAGGCACCCGCGCCGTGCTCCCAGAACAGCAGGTGTTCCCGAATGTTGCGGTTCTCGAAGACCGGACGCTGCTGACGGTCGAGCACACAGATGCCCTCGGGGTGGAGATTGCTGATGAGCCGGAAGAGACCGACCATGAACTCCTGCTCCTGTTGTTCGGCCAGAACCAGGAACGCCTTGCGCACATGCCCGCCCGCCCAGGCCAGCAATTCCAGCTCCTGGGCGGAAAAGGCGCCGCGTTCGCCCCGCCGGAAGGCAAAGAGGATGAGCGGGGCCGACGCGCTGTCGCCCAGCTGCAGGACGCGACGATGCCAGTCCGTGCCCGGTGCGAGTTCGGTGGCGATCGCCTCGAGCACCTTCGGGGCGAGCACGCCGCCGGTGGTAGAAGATTCGATACCCTCGCGGGCCGCCTTGGTCAGCAACGGACCGGCGGGACGCACCGCCTGACCGACGAAGAGCTGGCGATCCCCGGCCTGAAAACTCGGCGGCAGGAACACCGCCCAGGCATCGACCGAGAGCAGGTTCCACACCCGCCCCAGTGCCTGCTCGAATCCGCGCAGGGTGCGATGGAGGCTCAACTCCACGAGGCTGTCCGTCAGTTGACGCCAGTTGGCCATGGTGACGGCTGCATTGCCCCGCTAGACGCGGTGGTTCTTGAAGCCGAGCAGGCGCATGAACCAGCGGCCCAGGCGGGAGGCGTAGGTGGTCTGGCGGCCCTGGATGGTGACCTGGGCGCGCATGCCCTCGACGGTGAGCTGCTCGGGCACGCTGTCGAGATGGGCTTCGATGAGGTAAATGGGATACGAGGGCAGATCGCCAGCGTGGGTCTGGGCGGTGAGCGGCGCGGCGCCGCCAAAGACGCTGAGCATGCCGGCGGTGTATTCACGCAGGCTGGCGGGCTCCTACGGCACGTTGCGCACGGTGGTGGTGAACGACCGGCCGTCGGCGCGCCAGCGACCCTTCACCGGATTGCCCACCTCGATGACCTCGGCTTTTTCCTCGGGCACGGCGATGAGCAGGCGCAAGGTGGTGGGATCGGCGATGCGCAGGAGCACGCCCTGGGTGTCGGCGTAGCGACCAATCAGTTGCTCCAGATTGCGACCCCACACCACTCCATCCATGGTGGTGCGCAGGATCAGCCGGTCGTGATCGGCCTGGATGCGGTCCATCTCGGTGCGCGCCTGGTCCATCGCCTTGGCCGCCTCGGGCATCAATTCAAGCGCCCGCCAGCTGGAGTCCGACTGCAGGGCCGAGAAGCGCAGCCGGGCCCGTTCCCAATCGGAGTAACGCTGGGCCAGTTCTGCATNNTTCTTCACATAGACTTCCTTGATCAGGCCGCCGATCGTCGCGGAGATGTCCTCCGACTTCGCCGCTCCGACCACCGCCTGCTCGGTCACGCGGTGATGCGTCGGCACAATGAACAGCAGCGCCACCCCCACGGCCAGCACCCCGAGCGAGCGCAGCACATACCGTCGGGTCGGTCCTAGTTTCACAATGTGGGCTCCGGGGCTGAACGCATCCATAAAGACCTTGATAAACGGCAACGCCACAAACGAGCCTTCGACAAAGAAGCCCAGGAGCAAGCCCAGGTCGTACAGGCCGTACGGCGCGAGGACCCGGGCGAAGATCTGGGTCAGCCCGTAAATGATGAAGATCATGTACACGTAGGCGAGCACGGCATACGTGATGAAGACCTTGCCCTGCGCATCGTCGCCGAGGGTCGCCTCCTGCTGGCGGTTGCGGTACCCCAGAAGGATCCGCTGCAGGTGGTACGAGCAGTACGAGATCGCCTTGCCGCGCAGGTTGGGGATTTCCAGCCAGTCGCACACGACGTAGTAACCGTCGAAGCGCATCAGGGGATTGGCATTAAAGAGTAGCGTATTGATACTCGCGACCAACATCGCGTTGAAGGCGAGATTGCGCGCAAGGCCGTCCGGGAGGGTGAGCCAGAGGTGCGCGGCAATCGCAGCTAAGTTCAGTTCCACAAATACGCCCGCCAGTGTGGTGTAGAGCTTGTGGCGTTTGTGACGCATCATCCACGCGTCCGAGGCGTCGACGTACCCGCACGGTGTGAAGCACATCAAACACACCCCCATCTCGTGCACCTCGCCCCCGAACCGCCGGCAGGTCATGGCGTGCCCGAACTCGTGGAAGGTCTTGATCACGATCACCGTCACCCAGATCAGGGCGAAGTTGCTCGCGGAAAAAAAGTTGATGCCCGGGCGCCCGAACTCCTCGTGGTTCACCGCCAGCAGCCCGAGGGTGCCGAGGATAAAGACGATGCTCAGCGAGACAAACCACNNGGTCCAAGCAAACCGCAGCAGGTGCACCAGTTTCCCTAGCCATGGACTTGGGTCCACAAGCGGGAATTTCATGAAGAGGACGCCCGAGACGATCTTCCCCCAGATCATCAACCAATGGCGGGGTTTGTCCTTCTGCTGGCGCGCCGTATCCACAAATGCCCGCGCATTGATGGCCAGCAGCCCTCCTTTGCCCAGACTGTGTACGAAGTTGGCCACGTCCTCCATCGTCCGCTCCGAGTTGGGATAGTGGGCCTGGTAAGCGGCAAAGATCTCCCGCATGGTGCGGCGCCCGTCCATCAATCCCACCAAGTACGCCTCTTCCGTCTGCAGACGAAAATAGGTGAGCGACAACGGGTCTTTCACCACGTAGTACTCCTCGAACTTAAACAACTGGCGCCTGACCACCAGGTCTACTCGAAGTGGCGCTGGCACGGATTCGGCCATGCGTAACCACTCTGGCGATACCGAAGGTGGTTTCGCCGGGGCAGCCCGACCGACCGTGGTGAGCGCTTCACTCATGGCATCACTTCAATCCCGACATCTCGGGTGCCGGGCAAGACCCCGCCGACGCCGTACTCTAATTGCGCGACGGTGGCGTTGAGGCTAAGCACGGCCTCGGCGTAAGCATTTTGAGAGCGTAGGAGTACGTTCTCGATTTCGAGCACCTGTTCAAGGGTGGCTTGGCCCAATTCATAGCCGCGTCGCGCTTGAGCGAGGGATTTTTCCGCGAGGACCACAGCTTCTTTCTGGGCGGCTAGAGCTGTCCGAGCGAGGTCCAGCCCGGCGTACAGCTCCGCCACCTCGGTCTTCACTTTGAGTTCCATGTCCTCCAACCGCACCTGCGCCACGCGTTGCTCGGCGCGGTACGCCTGGGTCCGTGCACGCACTGCATTGCCGTCAAAAATCGGCCACCGTCCGCTCACTCCCAAGGTCCAACCATCCAGTTGCCGGTCATACCGGTAGTAGGAAGACCGATACCCATATCCCGCCGTGGCTTCGATTTTGGGGAAGGCATCACTGCGGACTGCTTTTAAGACTTCGCCGGCAATTTCCAATTGGAGTTGGGCCGTCTGCAGATCGAGTCGACGCGCAATGGCCATTCCCATGGCTTCATCGCGGGGTAAGGTAAAATCGGCCGCGGTGAGTTCTCCGGACAACACGTAGGCGGTTTCTGGATCCGACGCGGCCGGCAAGTACAGCTGTCGGGCAAACCCGATCCGCACCTGCTGCAGGTCGCGTTGCGTANNGCTCTGAGGTTTTCCAACTCGGGTTGTTCCCCCAGTTTCCAACGTCTCTCGGTGAATTCAGCCACCTGGCGGATCGAACGCTCTCGCCGCTGGGCATTGGCGAGCGTCGCTTCACGGTAGAGCACCGCATCGTAGTGCTGCTTAACGAGCGACACCGTCCGGTACGCCGCCAACTGCAGCGCCATCTTGGTCTGCACATTTTGAATCTTCTCACGTCTGACCGTCGCGGAGATTCCCCCATGATCGTAAAGCAACTGCCGCACCTCCAGCCGCACATCGTAGCTGCGATCGGCCAACGTGGTTCGCGGATCTACCGTCACATTGTTCCCGGCGTCCAGGAGCCCCGGATCCCGCCAGTCGTGCATGCCTGTGACAGCGACCTGCGGAAGGCGTCGCGACCCGGCTTCTACCAAAAGACTCGCCTGACGTTGGACCATCAACTTCGCCTCAACGATCGTCGGATTGGCCAACAGCGCTCGCGAAATCGCCGTGTCCAAGCTCCACACATATCCAGGGTTCGATAACTCCGGTGACAACTCTGGTAGCCCCGCCGGTTTGGCCTCCGCTTGCCATCCGTCTCGGAAGATCATCCCCCGTTTTCCCGCCCGCGGTGTGTAAACCGACGCCGGCCCGTCCTTCAGCGGCATGCCTGGGCGCAGCGCCTTGAGCCAACCCCGGTACCAGGGCTCTCCATCTTCATTCGCGCCCCTCGCCATTCCGGCACTCCCCACCATCAGGGCCACTAGCGCACCCCTCATGGCTTTCCCTGCCCCTCGCTTAAACATCGATTGGCTCAACATGCAAAATGCCCACCTTGAGTTGATTCATTTCCTCTGGAAAGGACTAAATCGACCCCCTGATTTGGCCTCCCTGTTCCGAAAAATTTGAGTCAGACTATGTAATTAGCTCGCCTGAAATAGATTGCGGAATGAGAAAGAGCCGGGAAACCTCTGCGATTCTCGGCAGGAACCAAAGGAGGGACGGGCACGACGCACTTTTCTCCGAAATGGACTAGCTTCTATGCGCACAATTCCATTTCAAGGCGGGTCATATCATCCATGACTGACGGCCAATTTATGCGAGAGCTGATGCAGCGGACCCAGCGCTGGACGGAGGTCCTGGCGACCCTGCGCGGGATTCACCGTGACGGTTTGGGGAGGGGAATTGAGCCTATCGCTTGGACCGCCGGTGACACGGTGGGGTTGTGGTCGTGGTTTGGGTATTATTGGGAGACTGAACGTTTCTGGTTTGGCTATGGATCTTTCGAAGGCGCATGGCAGCCCCTGATTTCCGCTGATATTCGCAACCGGCACGCCCAGTCCTGGCTCCAATTACGGTCTCAATTGCCCAATGTCTGGCCATCGGTCACGGCTGGAGAGTACGCTTATTTATGGTCAGGTCTCGGGGCGGCAGATTCTGAGGCTCAAGGACGCTGGTTTCATGATCGTTCGATGGAGCTCCATGAGTACTCTTTAATGGAGCGGTGAGCCAATTTAGGGGACTAAGACCGTTTCCATGAGCGACACGCTTCTCGATGTTCAGTCGGTCTCGAAGACCTATCGCCTTTGGCATGCACCTTCGGATCGGTTGATGGCGCCCTTTCTGGAAAGCTTGTCCCGTTGGCCGTTGCCGACGTCCTGGCAGGCGGGCTTGCACCAAGCGGCGGTGAGGCGTGCACGTGAGTTCAATGCGTTGCAGTCCGTTTCCTTTGCCTTAAAACGAGGTGAAAGTTTGGGCGTAATCGGGAGAAATGGCGCCGGGAAGAGCACGCTTTTGCAGATTATTGCCGGCACCCTGACGCCGACCACGGGCCACGTGCAACGACAGGGACGGGTGGCAGCGCTCCTCGAATTGGGATCCGGTTTCAATTTTGAGTTTACCGGCCGGGAGAATGTGCTCCTCAACGCCACGCTTCAGGGAATGTCGACACACGAGGCTGAGGCAGCGTTGGAGCCCGTGATCGCCTTCGCTTCGATTGGGGAGTTTGTCGACCAGCCGGTTAAAACCTATTCCAGCGGGATGATGGTGCGGTTGGCTTTCGCGGCGCAGACGGTTTTAAAGCCAGAGCTTTTCATTGTCGATGAGGCGTTGGCTGTGGGAGATGTCTTTTTTCAGGCCCAATGTGCGCGCTTCTTTAAGGAGAGGTTGGCGGCAGGGATGTCGCTCCTATTGGTCAGTCACGACCTCCCCTCCGTTAAGGCACTTTGTAAAAAAGCGATTGTTCTGCATGAGGGACGGCCTGTGTTTCATGGGCCGAGCGCGGAGGCCGTGAGCTACTATCACGCGCTGCATGGAGCTGAGGCGTTAGCGGCGACGCGGGCTCGGATTCAAGCACCCGTCCGGACGACGCTCACGACGGAGGATCGTAAAAACTGGCGGACCGGAGCGACGGAGGCGGGGACGCGCGAGGTTGAAATCGTCTCGGTGCGATTGCTCGACAGTGTGGGGCGACCTTCCTCGGTTTTTGCTTTGGGCGATGAGGTGACCTGCGAGTGCATTTTGGAGTCTAAAGTCGATGTAGCTGGCTTACAGTTTTCGGTGGAAATCTCTACACGACATAATCTTGTAGTGTTTGGAGTCTCGTCTACGCACCTGGATATGCCCCTGGAAAACGCAGGGGCGGGCGAGGCGTTTGTCGTCCGGTATCAGTGGACCGCAGCATTGGGGGCGGGCGAGTATCTCGTTGATGTCGCGGTTGGCTTGGGTGACCGCGGTGATGGGGCGCCGCTCGCGCTCTACCACCGGGTGGCTCATGTGACCGCATTTTCGGTTCACCATGGACCCTTTAAGCCCAAGTTTTTTGGCGTTTCGGATCTCCAGCCAAAGATCGAAAAGCGAGAGTTGCTTGCGAATTAACCCTCTTTGACTGGGTGAATTTTGTAAAAAAGTCGCTCGATTTTGAGCGTTTTTCATCATCCTTAAGGATTAAAACCGGCCCTTCGGATGGCCTGTTTTTGAAGCGTTTTTTACAAAAAAAGCGGTTAAGAAGTCATCCCTAAGGTGGGGTCGTTTTCGGCTTGGGCTAGGGGAGGAACTGCCCAGACCGCTACCGAGGGAAAACTTCACACGAAATCATCCCTTGGGATGATAGTAATTCCCCTCTGGTTTCTGCTATCGTGAGAGCGCCTAAAAGTGATTTTCCGCTCCTGCGGTTTGTTACTCCTTTAAGCAGCAGATAACCAAAATCCAAATGGCTAAACGCATAAAGAAAGCTAAGTCATCGCGATCCAACCTGAGGTTGGAAACGCTCGAACAACGCCAGTTGCTCGCCACGATCGTGGCCGGCTCTGGTTCGGAGGTTGCGTCCAACGTACCTCTCAACGGCGGCATCTACGACCAGATCCTGATGACCGGTGCCAGCGTCACCGTCTCGGCTGATCCCGGCGAAGTGGTACGTGTGTCTTTCCTCGATCAAGGCGGTGACATTGTTCAAGCCGAGTTCGCGGGCAAGGGCACGATGACGGTCTCCCTCGAGGACGTCAAAACCGCAGCCAGTGCCGG
>DKKJ01000323.1 GCA_002455175.1 Opitutaceae bacterium UBA6669 | reverse complement strand
GCGATGTGTTGAGCTAGTCCAGACCGTGGCCCTCCCAGAAAAGCTGAAATCTGAGAGCTGACAGCTGAAATGCGGATGACCGAATGCGGAGTCCGAAGAGAAAACGCGTAACGAGTAGGAGGGCGTTCGAGAGGCAGCTCGGGCCTGGAACGATACGGCTCCGTCGCCTTGGGCTACCTTCCGGTGGAGGGACTCGCTCCGTCGAGTCTTGTCTTGGTCCCTTCCGACTGCTCCTGCACAGAGAACCGCCTCAAAACAGAGATCGAAATTTCAGCTTTCAGCTTTCAGTTTTCCGATTTCAGCTAGATCCTCAGAAATGACCAAATCGCGGGAAAATACGTCGATGGCGGTGGCTGCGACCTTTGCTGTATCCGCGTAGGCATACGCGCTCACTCCCACTGCGCCGATCACGGGGAGCCAGCGGGCTACGCTCTTGGCCACCACGCGTTCTGCTAAGCGAACGCCCAACCTTTCCAGGACGGACCGGAAAAGCGGAGCACTCAACGTTCGGATAACAATCCGCTCTCCTACGCGTGCGGCGATGTCGCGGACCAACGCAGCACTTCCGTGTTTAAAAAGACAATACACCATCGTTTCTCGGGCCAGGAAGGTGGTTTTCCCAAAGGCTGCAGCGATGTCGGCCACCATGGTCTGCTGCAGCTTCCAGATGGCGAGCAGGTCGGGCACAAGGGTGATGATCCCCAGAGGCCCTGGCGGCAAAGCCATGGCCCCAGAAATCGCCGCGGCTTTGAGGGAGGAGGATTTAGCAATCGCGCGGGCGCGGGAAAGCGGATCGTCACTCATCGCTTCAGTCGACCGAGGCACCTTCGAAATCAGGTCGATCAAAGCGCGGGTGAGCGTGCCCGATGATTCCGATGGCGGGGAGGGAAGGGGCGTCATGGAGGGAAAGTGAGTGCAGTCACGCTGTTTTGTCACGATGTCCCGAGAGATTTTGCTCGCTCGTGCGTCTGCTAAAATGACGGCATGGGGTATAGGGATGCGTTCAGAATGGCGTGTCTCTTTTTTACGCGCTAGAAATTACCTGTATTAATAGGCGTACAGGCTTGGTTCGGGCAACGGGTTAGGTATAAAGACGCGCGATGAACGCCCTTACTACCCTTTACACTGGACTCCGGTCTGCCCTCCTGGCGAGTGCTCTCACCGCGTGGGTCCAGGCTGAATCATGGACAGTTTTTTTTGGCACGAGTGGACCCGGTGCGGAGGGAATCTACCGGTCCACGTTCGATACCGCGTCCGGTAAACTTGCTCCTGCCACGTTAGCGGCACCGGCAGGAAACCCTGGTTTCTTGGCATTGCATCCCAAGGGGAAAGTTCTCTACGCGGTGGCTACCCTCGATCAGGTGGCCGTGGCGGCGGGATATCGTCTGGGAGCAGACGGTTCGTTGACCCTCCTCAACAGCTCGCCGATTGGTGACGGCGGTGCGGCCCACGTGGCGGTGCATCCTTCCGGAAAGTTTTTGCTCACGGCCCAGTATGGCGGTGGATCGGTCGCGCTCTTTCCGCTCGATGCCGAAGGCCGGCTAGGCAAGGCGCAGCTGACCGAGCATGAAGGCGGTTCCCGCGTGGTCGCCAAACGTCAGGACGCGCCTCACCCGCACTGGTGTGGGTTCTCTCCCTCCGGACGCTTTGCGCTCGTGCCCGACCTGGGGTTGGATGGAATTGTGATTTACCGGGTGGATACCGACAAACCGTCGATCACGAAGCATGGCTTTGCGAAATCGTTTGCGGGCGGCGGAGCCAGGCACATGCGATTCTCGCCCGACGGACGCTTTATCTATTTGTTGGATGAATTGTCGCTTACTGTGACGACCTTTGCTTGGAATGCTGCGGACGGTTCCGCTCGCACCTTGGCGACTGTCCCTGCTTTGAGTGAAGAAGAAAAATCGGCCGAAGCGTTCAACTCCGCAGCGGAAATCCTCGTCCATCCCACGGGCCGCTTTGTTTATAGCTCTAATCGTGGACATGACACCGTCAGCGTCTTCCAGGCCGACCCTGCAACGGCCGCTCTCAAGCTCGTCCAGATTCAACCCGTGCGTGGAGCCTTTCCCCGCAACATCAATCTCGCTCCGGGTGCAGGATGGTTGCTCGCAGCTGGGCAGGATTCGAACACGGTGAGCGTGCATAACGTAAACTCAGACACGGGGAAACTCACCTACCAAACCAAGGGGATCATCAACGTTCCCGCTCCGATCTGCATCCTGTTTGTGAAGCCTTAATTGGTTGGGCGGGAGGGCAGATGGCGGAAGATGTCAGGCCCGGGCCTGCGCTCGAACCTGACATCTCTCCAGCATAACCAATTTAAGCAGCAGACCGGGTTCCGGACCGTGGGTTTGTCGCTTGGTTCCCTGTTCACGGGAACGCAAGAGAAATCTGTGCGGTCCGGAACGGCGTGGTGACTTCCTACTTTCCTCTCACTCGAGCCGACGTCGCTCTCGCGGGCGCGGGGTTGCTCTTTAGCGCTCTGGTGCTGGTAGCGTTTGGCGTCCTAAGCCTGCTAGACTGGGCAGTTAAAGAGATGCGGACGTTCGTGAGAACGCGCTGACTAGCCGAACTGGCATTACAGCGCATGATCACTCTAACTGCTTAAAAGAAGGGGCCAGCGTTCGCAGAGAATGAATTTTTTTCGTATGAAAATCGAAAAAACGTGCGCCTTAGCCACGGCGATTTTCCGCCGAATTGAAGCAGAGACGAGTCACCCCTCCCCGGAGGCTCGTGAGCATGAGGCTATCCCGACCTCGCGAGTCGTAAACGACTGCATCCAGCGTTCAGCGATGGAGCTTGGCCTGACGCCAGACAACATCCGCATCGCTCGTGATGGCCTGCCACTTTTCGGGCCCCGCGGTTTTAGCAACGAGCAGCAAGAGCAATACGCGACCTTCTTGGCGATACACTTGATNNATGGGTTCGAACTGTTATTGGTTGGCTCTGCCGACGCCTTCTAGGGGACGTTTTAGATGGGAACCGGACGTCACGCCGTCAGCTCTTGGAGTAACCGTCACCACGCTCTCTAAGGGTGGTATTTTTTCCACTAAAACGAGCAGGTCGAGAATGTCTCTCTCCACCAAACCGGTAAGGCGATAACCAGCCGGAGAGTAACTGCCATTTTTCTTAGAGACGATATATCCCGGGACCCTTGGGTAGAAGTTAACCAAGCCAGGAGGAATCGCGCTCAAACTAAAATCACCCGTTTCACTAAGGGGCACGGTCAAGGAGTCTCTGGAGTCAGGCCGCGACAGCTGAAGTTTGCTTCCTTCTGGAAGGGGGTTGCCTCCTTCCATCACGATACGGCCTTGCAGGCGAAGTCCTTGCACCAGGGAAATCTCGCCGAGATCGGTGGTGTGGTTCTCGCCTCCGACATNNCTCACCTCCGACATGAACGGCGCGGTCCGGAAAGATGCCTGGGCTTGTGACGTCCATTTTTGCGTAGAGCGTGTAGTCTGCATCGGAGGGAAGGTGGGTAATTTTGAACCGCCCATCGGCGTCGGTGGTTGTCGCATCGAACAGGCCTACGCTCTGGTCCATTCTTTGCCCGCGGGGCGTGATGCCCACTTTGATTTTGGAAGCGGGTTTTCCTTGATGGAGGATTCGACCGGTCAAGGAACTACCTCCGTTCATCGTAACCTCGTGATCTTGGCCCCGGGTGAGACGGATGGCCTGTCTCGCGAAACCCGGGGCGGAGACGTACCCGGTGATGGCATCGACCGTCATTGCGGATCGAATCGTGAAGTGGCCCGTGTCGTCCGTGGTGACGGTGGTATCGGAAATTCCATCACTGCCCATGCGTGAAGAGATCCCTGAATAGAAAACGAGGATGTTGATCAGTGCGCCTGGCAGGGGAGAACCATCTGGCCGCTTAATACGACCCCGGAGCGTTTNNTTGCGTCCTGCTCTCACCGGGCGGATTGATGGGTTTCAGGCGAAACGTGAGCGAATCGCTCCCGGCCGCTACACGCTCTGTGATCTCGGGAAGATAGTCGGGCTTGACGGCAATGAGTGTGAACTTGAAACCGGTCGGCAGATTGCGAAATGTGAACCGTCCCGAAGCGTCGGTCATCGCGGAGGTTTGAAGGTTAGGTCTATTG
Organism: Opitutaceae bacterium UBA6669; assembly: GCA_002455175.1. Classification (GTDB taxonomy): domain Bacteria; phylum Verrucomicrobiota; class Verrucomicrobiia; order Opitutales; family Opitutaceae; genus UBA6669. The sequence goes on along the minus strand of DKKJ01000323.1, from coordinate 8,940 downwards.
GCAATTTCTTCCACCCGGGAAGGGGCGGAGATCTTAATCTGAACCGACGCGTCGATAAGCGGAGCTCCGTCGGTGGTAAGCACGACTCCATGGATCTCGGCCGAGGACTCGGAGCCTGGTAGCGAGGAGAAGACGCCGAACAGGTAAACAAGGAGCATGGCTCCGATTTGGAGGCNNGTTCCGGAGATGCGGGGTAACGCTGGGCTGTGGTTAGCGATGCTTCGTGTTGGCGAGCCGCGAAGTCGAACAGGAAGCATTTATCTCGTGGGCAGTGGTTCCAGGCGGAGAAAAGGCGACTCGCTGGAGGGCGGAGGGGTACGTAAAACGAGCGCGTTGAGTTGGAGCTGGAGTACGTTAGAGGCGGCGCGAGGCGAGGTGCGCGGGCGTAGCTTATTCTCTCCGACTGCAGCCTCATTTGGGGTAGCAGTGGATTGAGTATCGATTTCGATCACTGTTACCGGGGATAGAGTGGCAAAGGTTTGGGGTGCATACTTGCCACTGAAGGGCCAGTCCTGTCGGGGATGTCGCGCTGGGAGGGAGGGTGGCTCGTAGGAGCCGCTGCTGGAAGTAAACCCGTCTCCATAGGCGATGACCTTGAGCGTACCCTCGGGTACCGCATCAAATGTGAAGGTTCCGTCGGGGCGGATGGGACGATACGTCCACCAGAACGCCGTGTTTCCGAGGTGCTGAAGGGTCGGCACAGTATGCGTTCGGGTATTCGCTCTCGTGTCGTGAACGCTCAGTTGAACCCAGCCATTCTTTATCGGCCGAGGCACGCGGGCGTCGATGTGTCCTTCAACGCGCACGCCTGGTTTCAACTCAATCTCCAGGGCATGTTGATCGCGTTGCTCTCCGAAGAAAACGTATCGGTCGCTGAATACGAGTTCACCTGACGGAAGTTGGCCTGTCAGGTGCAGGAAGTACTTTCCTCGATTGAGGCCATTCCAGCTCAGGCTGCCGTCAGCGTTACGCATCCAATCTTTGGTCGGGATATAGGTGGTTTCGTTCAGGAGCATGGGGCTGACGTGCTGTACGGGACGACGATCAACGCCAACGTAAGCACGAATGCTCAGGGGAATGTGTGTGGGCTGTGCCGGAGTTTGGGTTAGATCGCCTGCCTTTGCCTCGCGAGAAGAGATCGTTGGGTGCTCTTTGGACTGGAGTTGGTCTTCAGATCCGGAGAGAGGCGGAGCAAATTGCCAGCCAGTGGTGAGCAATACGCACGGTAGGATGAGGGAGCCGAGAATAAGAGAATGCCGCGCCGTCCAATTCGGATGCGTGCATTTTAAGCGAAGGAGGCGGTGTACGATCTGAGAGGTGGCACGCAGCGTTAGGGGAAGATCGGGCTGGGCGGCAGGAACCGCCTTCAAGGTCAGGGCTGCCAGTAACGAGGGATACGTCGCATCGCCGTAGTCATAATCCGCGGCCAAGCGGTCGGCTTCTTCCTCGCAACAAAGACGTATGGCGTTGGGGACGTTCCAAACGAGCGGATGAAACCAAAGGAGTGCGCGTACCAAGCGCCAAGCCAAGCACCACGCGAGGTGATGGTCGCGTTGATGAGCGAGTTCATGGCGGACGAGCGCTAGAAACTCAGCGTCCGTCAGCGTTTCTAGCATTTCTTGCGGAATTACGACAGTGGGACGAAAAACACCGCAGAGGAAAGGGCTCGAAACCTCGTGGGAGATTTTGATTTGAAGAGAACGGGACAAACCGAGGTCTCTGCGAGCCTGCTGGACCAAAGTCCAGAGCGAGGGCGGTGCGTGATGTCCACGATGCAGCAGTACGCGCAACCGATTTTGTAAGACGACGAGTCGGAGGAGCGCCCAGGAAGCTCCGACGAACCATAATACCAGCAAGCTCCTAGCCCACGTAAAACTCGTGGAGGAGGAAGGGACGTCGACCTCCTCCTTCGCGACGGAAGTCGGGTTTGCGATGAATGATGCTGGAGTAGGATCTGAGCTTTTTCCGTGAACTTCGTACTTGGCTGCAGCGGTATGGTTTGCGCGGACGGCGGGATCGTGGTGATCAGTTGATGACGGAGTTTCTGTGACGACGTTTTTCTGAAATGAAGACGTATCGAGAAAGGCCGGGGTCGGGATGTGGTAAACGGGGAGGAGCGAAACGCGAGAGAGGAAAGGTATCGCGATCATCCCGATAAGGATCGATTTCCAGAGTGCTGACCTCCACCGTGGATGACCCTCGCGCAGACTGGCATGCAGACCCCATCCCACCGCTAACAGCATCGTCCATTGGATCAGCCAAGTAACTATGGTGGGAGTGATCATAGCGATGACAGTCACTTCTGCTTCTTGGAAGCTTTGGCGGCGGCTACGTTCTGCAAGAATTTCAGATCTTCGGGGGTGAGGTCTTCCGNNTGTTGAGCGACCAGCTCCCGGGTCGATCCTTGGGCAAAGATATCCGCAAGGCTGCGCATCCAACTTTTGAGTACCGTGGTTTTGGGCACACGAGCAGAGTAGAAGAAGGCTTTGCCTTCCTGCCGCCGCGCGACGTGCTTCTTGTGAACCAGGTTCATCAAGGTGGATCTCAAGGTACCGTTGTCGATTGACCGAGAGAACCGTTCTTGAATTTGCGCGGGTTTGAGCTCCCCGTGCTCCCACAAAATCTTCAGGGCTTCCACCTCGTTCTGACTGAGAGAGATCATCTAACTGTGAAGATTTCACATGTTGCCCTGAGTGTCACGCCAAATATGTGAAACGTTCACACATTAGTGATGATCTATTTCTTTCCCGAGCGTAGTGCCTCTCGATCTGTGGTTGGTAGGCTGTTCTGAGTGGACGGGGGTGAACTGAAACGAGTTCAATCAAGGAGAGTGTCGTCCTTTTGATGGAGATTACCTGAAGAGAGTTAGACGCCCGTTGGATGGTGTGAACCCGCCGTGCTGTTTGCGCTCGCCGTGAGGCGTTTTGTCGGCGGAATTGAGCTGTGGCTCGGCTTTTCTTTTACTTCATCGTCGGAGTGCTGGGCATTCTCAGCATGGGGTTTCAATTATTGGCCTCACGGCTCCTCAATCCGTTCTTTGGTTCGTCATTAATCGTGTGGGCCTGGTTGATCTCCACGTTTTTGGCGGCGTTCAGCTTGGGGTCGATTGTCGGTGGGGGAATCAGCAATGCGGTCCCTGGGCGCCGTTTGCGTGCGCAGCGGTTATTGGCGGTGGGAGCGGTGGTGTCATTGGGTTTCACTGCCTTTGCGGGCCGCAACGTTTTAGGTTGGATTGAGCTCACCTTCACGGATTTGACCGTGGGTCTGTTGATTGCCTGCGCGGCGCTCTTTTTCCTGCCGGTGACGTTGCTCTCTTCTTTCGGTCCACAGTGTGTTCAGCATTTAGCCTCAATGGGCACACCACCGGGTAAAGCTTCTGGGTTGGTTTATGGGGTGAGTACGCTGGGGAACATTGCGGGCGTGATGCTGACCGCGTTCGTGCTGATTCCTCACTTCGCCGTCTCTACCTTGCTCTACGGTTGGCTGGGTGTGGCGGTGCTGAGTTTAAGTGCGCTTCTTTTTATCCTGCGATCGTCTGGGCGCTAATCATTTCCTCTTATGGTAAGACTACTTCTATTGGCCGCTGGGTTGTTCGCGTCGCTTTTGCCGGTCGCGGTGGCTGCGGAACGAGATTACACGGAAACTCATGATACGCCGTACAATAATCTGACGATTCAGAAAATCGGTAACGTGGTTGAGCTACGTGCACGGTCGCGAGCGGGAGTCTATCTGGAGTCGGCCGTCGACTTGTCGGATCCGCTGAAGTTGGTGGTGCCCTACACGCAGAGCTTGTATGCGGCGGCTTTTTTTGAGCCTAATCCAAAAAAAGCGCTGATGATTGGTTTGGGCGGAGCGGCTTTCCAACGGGTGTTTGCGCACGCGTATCCCGAGGCGATCCTGCAATCCGTGGAGTTGGATCCGAAGGTCGTCGAACTCGCGCAGACCCATATGGTTTTTCTTCCGACCAAAAACACCCCCGTTGCGACGATGGACGGGCGACTCTTCGTCAAGAGGTCCAAAGAGACTTGGGACTGGATCATTTTGGATGCGTTTCGTTCAGGCTATGTCCCACCCCATTTAAAAACGGAAGAGTTCTACCGTGAATGTGCAGCGCGATTGAGCGACCGCGGCGTATTTGTGAGTAATCTCCATGCCAGCACCAAGCTTTACCTGTCAGACATTAAGACGATCCAGGCGGTGTTTCCGCAAGTGGTTCTATTTCAGCCGGCGGGTCGGCTCAATGTGATCGCCATCGCGGTGAAGTACTCGGCCCCCGTCTTGAAAGATCAGGACGTACTGGCGCGACTACCCCAGATCAATCAGGCGCTTAGGGCGCGAGTTGATTTCTCCACCCTTGCCCGGGAACGTATCGACGTGCCTGTTACTTCCGCACGTTCCATTCGCGTTCTAACTGATGATTTCTCGCCGGTCGAGTTTCTCGATGCGATGAAGATTAACAATACCAAGGATCATTGAGTCCCTTGGTTGAACGGAAACAGGTCAGGAATTCCTCTTTTATCTGAATGTTCCCGGTATTCAAATTCCTCTTCCTTTAGTTGATAACGAGCGTGAGTCATTTCGTAGCTCGGTGATTGGGGGGTTAAGATCGTTCGCAGGAAATCGGGTTCTCCTCATCGCCTGCATTGCGTACTTGCTGGTGTACGCCGGGAACATGGTACAGGTTAACATGAGCATCTTTGCTCAGCAGGCGATTGGTGAGCTGTCGGGAGAGCTCGCAGGGTATCAGCTCACGCTGCGATTTTTCTTCAAGATTCTCTGTGGCTTTTTTCTCGGTTGGCTTCTGACCCGCACGAATCCGAAAATGCCGCTGCTCGTGACTTTGGGTCTGCAGATTGTCGGTGTGGTTTGGGTGCTTTGTGTTCCGGGGTATTGGTTTCTCCTGGCGTTTGGGATCAATGGCGCGGGTGAGTTGTTTGGCGTCTATTACATGAACTATCCAGTCCAGTGTTCCCCCAAGTCGCAGGTTCGCCGCAACGTGGGCTTTTTATCTCTTCTCTCAACGGTGGTTGGACTGGCTCCCGTGTTTTACGGATTTATCTCCGATACCTGGGGTATGCGAGCCAGCTTCTACGTCGCTCTCATGATTCTTCTCGGGACGGCCTACTTGGTAGTCACGCAATTGCCTGCGACCCCTCGGCCAACGACGACAGAGTAGACTGCTTGAGCGCCTTGGACGAGCTTTCCTGCAAGGAGGAGGGTGGACTACGGGACCCGTAGCGAGGAAAAGCCGGACTTCCTCAGAGGATCTCCTTAAGCGTGTGGGTTGGGCAGAATTCGCGGAACTGAGAGAGGCTGAGAGAGACCATGTCCCTATGGAACCTATGAAGCCGCTCAAGCCAATGGAGCCGATGAGACCCATGACACCGATGAAACCGATGGAGCCACTCAAGCCGGTGAAACGGTGGTGGCCTGAGGATCTAGGTGATTCCCCAAATTCAGCAGGAGGGCAGAACTCGCTGCGCTACGCTTTCTTTGGTGACCGTCAGCGTCTAGCCCTCGATAAGGGCGATGGAGCCGTCCGCATCTACGACACCGGTTCTCATCGCGTGTCGGGCGTGCAGCAACAGCAGGCAGGCGGGCGACAAAAAGTGGTGTTCACCAGCCAAGAGGGTCAGCTGGATTTGGAAACACTCAAGGAAGTGTAGGAAGAGGGATGAGCTTAAGCCCTCGCCCTTCATTATCCTGAAGAAGGGCCATTTTTATCGCGTCAGACGGGCGGTCGCTACCGTTCAGTCAGCGACAGCGCCCTGGAGCGTTTCCTGGGGGATTTCAATGCGTGCGGATATTTCCTGCAAAACGCCTTGGGCGACTTCCGTGTCTTCAACTGTTTCCATCAACGCGTCTGTCGTATCCATATCGCCACTCAACTCGGCAAAGGCATTGGCTGTGGAGTAGCCAGCCATGGTGTAGTGAGCGATCTTCTGGGCGGTGCCGATAAGGGTCAGGTCTTTAACCGAAGGTGGTAAGTCCCGACGCAAGGTGGTTTCGACCTCGGTGATTAACCCTCGCATGGCTTCGCATGAGCCGCCTATGGACGTGTAGCCACGCTTTCTCATGATCTTTTCCAAGCGCTTGAGCTGAAGGCGCGTCTCGCTGGCTTGAACTTCAAATGCTTCCCGAAGTTCAGGGTGGGTTGCTGCTTTGGCCATCTTGGGAAAAACCGTCAGCAACTGGCTCTCCGCGTGGTACAAGCACCGCAGCTCTTCAACGAGTAAGTCTCGCAAGCAGACGAGCGGGGACAGGTTTGGGGTCGTGGTAGTAATAATATTCATCTTACGCCGCCGCTCGTTTTGCGGTAATCCGGTGGTTTCCCGGGTGTCGTATGGGGTTTGGAGCTGCAAAAAGAAAAATTGAGCTTAAAGTCCTCGTGATCAAATCGTAACGGACGTTGCCGAAAGGACTGTTTGTTAGAGACTTAGGCGCGGAGATCTCTTCTCGGCTCTTCCAGGCCCATAACCTTGGAACGGTTACCCCACGATGGATCAACGTGACTCAGTGGTCTCTGGGCTCTCGAGTTGAAGCGTCTGGTCGATTTCCGCAGAGCGCTCGAGGTAAGAACGGGCTTGGTTAGGATCGCTCAGATCAAGATCGAGCGATGGAATCATACGCTTCATCTGAGCGTATCCATAGGACGACTGCAGCAGATGCGGGAAGCACCGTTGAATCACTTCGAGGGCGATGTGTGCGGCGACGGAGGCACCTGGTGAGGCACCGAGTAGGGCTGCGAGTGAGCGGTCGTCAGTCGTGACGACTTCCGTACCAAAATAGAGGCGGCCTCGGTCCGACTTTTTGATGCCCTGGACACGGATGCCGGCATCGATCAGCTCCCAGTCCTCAGCGCTGGCCATGGGATAAAACGTGCGCAAGGTGCGCAGGCGATCGCTTTGACTTTGCAGCGCCTCGCGAATGAGAAAACGGACTAAAACCTGATTGCCTAAGCCAGCTCGGAGTAGCGTGCTAAGATTGTCCGTCCTCACTGAGGCAGCGAGATCCGTGATGCGGCCGGTGCGATGGAGAAATTTCGTTGTGCCGGTGGCAANNGATGTGTCGCACGTCCAGATGAGGTCCACCCAAGGCTCCTGAGTCTGGTGGAGGTGGACCGTAGGCTTTGGCAAAGTGGCGCGCGACGACCGAAGGGTTTTTGCAGAGCAACCATTGCCCAGCGATTGGAAATGCGGCCAACCCCTTAGTCAGCGGAAGACGAGCTGACTGCAGTAAAGGCAGCGTTCCACCGCCTGCCCCGACAAAAACGAAACGAGCACAGACCTGCCGTGTTTCCTTCGAATCCTGATGGCGGACGGTGAGNNGCTGGTGAGAGTCCATGTCCCGTCCGCTTGCTTCAACTGGGTCACGCGGTGGCCGGTGAACACGCGGCATCCTTCTTGCTGGTTCAGCCGGGACAAAAGACCGCGGGAGAGCTCGCCAAAGTTGACGTCGGTACCGGCAGCGACGCGCGTGGCTGCTAGGGGCTCGAGACCACGGCCCTCGGTGAGGAGAGGCGTCCAAGAGGAAATTCGGTCGCGATCTGCGGTGAACTCCATTGACTGGAAGAGCGGATGGGCCGTGAGGGCGGATTGTCGGGCGCGAAGGAGGGCCGTCGCTTCTTCGCCGCGCACGAACGTCAGGTGCGGCACACGCCGGATGAATCGAGTCGGGTCGGGCATCCAGTTCTGTGCCACCGCATAGGCCCAAAATTGGCGCGAGCGTTCAAAGCGCGCAAAAATGTCTACGGCCTTACTTACATCAAAGGTGGCTCCAGGAACGAGTGGGGGTGGGGTGTAATTGAGTTCACAGAGCCCGGCGTGACCGGTGCCCGCGTTATGCCAGGCGTCGGAGCTCTCGCTCGCCCACTCGGGGGCGGCTTCGTAAACCTCGATTTTGAGTCGAGGTTCGAGCGATTTCAGGAGTGTACCGACGTGCGCTGACATGATGCCGCCGCCGATCAGGACGACGTCGAGTAGCTCGGAAGACATATCAGGGTAAGCGGTGACTAGGGGTTAGGTGCGACCGCATAGTTCGATATGAGATGGCTGAGGGCAAGCGAGAGGAAAGGCTCCGAGTACGCCTCGGAGACGCGGAGAAGAGGCGCGACAAGTTAAGCTGGAGTGGATCTGTCAGGGCACGCAGGATTGGGGAATGTCGCTACCTTTAGCGGAACTACTCACTCAGGTTGAACTCATCGCCCGTGCTGCGGGGGACATTATCATGCGCCACTTCGCGGCGCCGATTCCCACCACGAGCAAAACTACGCGGAGCGATGTGGTGACCGCAGCGGATACAGAAGCGGAAGCCTACATTGTGGGCGAGCTGCTCAGGTGTTACCCGGGGCATCACATCGTCGGCGAAGAAGGCGGTGGGCAGGGATCCTCGCCGGAGAGTGCACCGTACCATTGGTTCGTCGATCCAATCGATGGCACCGTCAATTTTGCGGGCAAACTCCCGCATTTCTGTACCAGCATTGCGCTCGCGACGCCTGACCGTCAGCCGGTGCTGGGGGTGGTTTATGATCCGACGAGACGTGAACTCTTTGCTGCGATGAAAGGGCAGGGGGCGACGTTAAATAGACAACCTATTCATGTCACACAAACGGCGGAGCTGGCGGATTCTGTCGTGGCGAGTGGGTTTCCTTATGACAAGCATGTGAACCCGGATAACAACCTCAAGGAGTGGGCCGCGTTCCTGAAGCGTATTCGCGGTGAACGTCGACTAGGAGCTGCCGCCCTCGATCTCGCTTATGTCGGCGCGGGACGATTGGACGGCTATTGGGAGAAAGATCTCAAACCTTGGGATGTGATGGCAGGTATGTTGATCGCGCGAGAAGCCGGCGGCACAGTTACGGACTATGCTGGCGACCCCAACCCCCAACGCCTCGACCGAGCCCGCTTTGTCGCCAGCAATGGAAAGATCCACGGCGAGATG
>DKKJ01000054.1:6058-39049 GCA_002455175.1 Opitutaceae bacterium UBA6669 | reverse complement strand
GCAGCCGAGTTCGAGGATCGTTTGCCCGTCGGCTAACTGCGCCCGCTCGGCGTAGCGTTTGAGCATCGCTTCCTCGGCGACATCCAACGAGGTCTCTCCCTGATCAAACCACGCGCACGAGTACTTTAGTTGTCGACCGAGCACGTGTTGGTAGAACGCGGTAGGGACTTCGTAGTGCTGGCGCTTGGAATCCGCGGTGTTCACCGCGATGGGCATAGTACGCAATCCAGCCGCGAAATTCTCCTCCCGGGCTGCCTGTTCCTCCGGNNAGGGGGCTCCTTTGGAGCGCGCCAATTGTTCTTCGGTGTAGCGGATGCCGGTGACGCGCGTGAGGAGGTAGTACATGATCACCGGGCAAATCAGCGCGAGGGCGCCCCAGGGTGAAGCGAGCGCGAAGAGCGCGAAGGCTACCCAGATCAACCATTCGAAAAAGTAGTTCGGGTGACGGCTGTAGCGCCAAAGTCCGAAGTCGCAGACTTTACCCCGGTTAGTCGGATCTTTTTTAAAGCGGGCAAGTTGGGCGTCGGCCACGGTTTCTCCCAGTAGCGCGATGAGCCATAGTGCGACTCCCATGATTTCTAATGGATGCCAGCTCGGGGTGGGGTTACGTACCGGAAGTAGAAAGGGTATAGAAAGAAGGACTACGGAAACGCCCTGCATCTGGAAGAAACCTGCCATTTTGCGGGGGAAGTTCCCCTTCCACTCTTTCCGCAGCTGCTGGTAGCGACCGTCTTCCTCCGGGTGGGCGCGCGCGACTCGTTGACAGAGGTGAGAAGCGAGGCGCAGGCTCCAGGCGGAGGCGAGGAGGGCGATGGTGAGTCGTCGAAAGGGGGCTCCGGGCGCCGTGAGGGCGTAGGCGATGGCGAGGGGCGCAAACGCGCCCGACCAGACGACGTCGACGACGCCATAATTATCAATTCGCCGAGAGAACAGATTGCNNGCATGCGACCAGAACGACGACGAGGAGGGACGGGTGTAGTGGAGAATTCACGACAGGGCAGCGAGGCCGCTGATGGCGAGGAGGGCGCCCATCAGCCCTGCGGGAATCCAGCGAGACACCTGCAGTTCACCGCGGAGAAGAATGCGTTCGCTCGCGGCGTTGCTGGGCAGGCGCAGCACAATCGCGAGCACGTAGATGGCCATCGCGATATTGCCAAGCGCGAGGATGGTGATCAGCCAGAGGAGTCGACTGGACCAGGTGGTCTCACGGTAGACGACCCAAAGATAGAAAGTAAGGAAACCCCAATACGCGTCGACGAGGGTGGCGATGAACCACGGGTGACGTCCGACCTCACCGGGGATTTCCCACAGCGGCACTTGCCATCCTGCCCACGTGGTGGTCACCAGCATGGTGACGAGAACCACGCTGAAGAAGAGGCGACACGCGATGATCATGGAGAGAAGCGGTCGAAAGTGAAGTTACGCCAAGTTCAGATTGTTGGGACGCGTGTGGACGGTCTGCACGAGACTGATGTGGCGGGTGGCGAAGGCAGCCTCGCAGTAGGCAAGGTAGTAGGTCCACATNNGCACGAACGGCCGCGGTTTGCCGACTGAAACGGTCGCGCCAGAGATGCAACGTGCGCGCGTAGTCCGCACCGATATCGTCGAGTCCATGAAGAACGAACCCACCTTTTTCTGCCAGCAAGTGATTGAGCCGGTTGGCGGAGAGCAGCAGCGATCCTGGGAAAATGTGTTTCTGGATAAAATCCACGCCCTTTCGGAGCGCGTGATACCGGGAGTCGGGACAGGTGATGTACTGCAAGGCGAGCAGGCCGCCCGGTTTGAGAGCTTGTGAGACCACGCGACACCACTCGGGCAGATAGCGATGGCCGACGGCTTCGAGCATTTCGATGGCTACGAGTTTGTCGTAGCGCTCGTCAGCGGGGAGGTCGCGATAGTCCTGGAGGCGTACGGTGACCCGGTGGGAGAGTCCGGCTTCGGCGATGCGTCGGCGGGCGAACTCCGCTTGTGACGGAGAAAGCGTCAATGTGGTGACCCGACATCCATAGTGCATGGCGGCGTGCAGACTCCAGCCGCCCCAGCCCGTGCCGATCTCCAGCACGTGATCGGTCGGGGAAAGCTCTAGCTTTCGGCACAGCGCGTTGTTTTTCGCTAATTGCGCCTCTTCCAGGGTGGCATCTTGCCGATCCCAGCGTGCGCCGGAATACATCATCGAGGGATCAAGCCAGAGTTGGAAAAACTCGTTGGAAAGGTCGTAGTGCTCACGGATGTTCCGGGGAGCGGTCCGGCGAGAGTTAGGCCGTAACAGATGCCGCACGCGGTTGGCGGCGCGGAAAAGGTTGGTCAGTCCCGCGCTCGAGGACTGGGCGAAGGTGGGGGCTTTTTCGCGGTTGAGGATGAACCAGGCAATCACCGCGGTGAGATCGGGGGTGTCCCAATCACCGTCCATGTAGGATTCAGCAAAGCCGATATCGCCTTGAAGAAGACACTTCCGGAAAAACTCTGCACGCTGTACTTCAATGAGCGCGCGATCGCCCAATCGGGGAGATCCCTGTAATGCCTGCGTTCCGCCAAACTGATACGAGGTCCCGTCAGGCAGGCGCAGATCGAGTCGTCCCTGGTCGAGAGGGCGAAGGGAGGCGAGGACGAGACGCTGAGCAAGGGGGAGACGGCGGGGCAGGTCGTTGCTGGAAGCGAAGGAATAGACAGGAGCATTCATGACGAAGCGCGGTGAACCAGAGAGGGACGGTGAAAATCGCGTTGATCCGAGGATTGATCGTTTTTGCGGAAGTAGGGGACGCGCTTGGCCCAGAGCAGCAGTGCCTGCCAGTGGATACGGGCGGTCACCAGCAACGTNNGAAGCGCGTGTTCCATTAATGTGGCTATGGAGCACGTGAGTATCTTGCGAATGGACGTCGACGTTGAGTTGGAGCGAAGCGCTGGGTTCGCGCAGGCGAAATTCGAAGTCGAGATCTGCTGAAGAAAATGGCGAAACGTAGAAGTACTTGGGAGTCCTTGCGCGGAACTCGGTAACTGAGTCTGCTGGAGGTACCAGGTAAACCTTAACCTCTCCGAAGGTGTTCGTCACCTCAGCTAGACTGGCGCGGACTGAGCCGTCGCGAGAAGAACAGAAGTAGAAAGAAACCGGGTTAAACAGGTATCCAGCCATACGCGGCAGTGTGACCAACTGCACCCGTGCATCAGCCCCTAGTTGAACTCCAAGTTGCCGACACACCGAGAGAACGCGCTGTTTGAGAGAAACCACGGTTTCCGCGTGCGACTGATGTGGTGGAAGTGTAGATACGAGGTAATCCCGCTCGTGAAATGAAAATAAGTTTCGTCGATTGACGGAAAAGAGGCGCAGCCGACGATCGAGTCTCGGGAGTTCGTCGAGATCGAGACAGAGGTAAAAAAGTCGGTAGCTGAACGCATGTTTTCGCGGAGTGAAGCGATGGTGAAGGACCTCGCATGAATACACGCCAGATGGGGTCAACGGCTCGCCGAGCGCGGAGNNGCGACGTCAGGTTCATTGTGGGAGCCAGTGGTCGCGGCCGAGGAGCTGTGCGGAGAGGTTTACTGCTGAACCGAGGCCATCTTCATGGAAACCGTAGCGTTGCCAAGCGCCCACGAAGTAGGTCTCGGTGGTGCTTGTTGCCTGCCAGTTCAATTCCGGGACTTCCTGCTGGGCCTTGCGAGCGGGCAGGTCAAAGAGAGGGTGCTCGTAGTCGATTTTTTTGATGATGGAACCTGGGTCGATCAGGCGTTCACCGTTGATCGAGACGAAATAGTTGGTCCGTGGTGACACCCCCTGGAGCCGGTTCATCCAGTAGTGCGTGGACGATTCGTAAGCTGCCTGAGGTTCAGATGGAGTTGAGGAAGCAATGGGGTCGATGCGTTGATTCCAAGATGACCAAACCCTCCGCCTTGCGGGCATCACGCGCTCATCCCGGTGAAGTGTGGCTCCGTTGGGCTGATACGAAAAAGCCGTGAGAAGCCGGCGCTCGAGCGGCGTGGCTTCATTCCCCAAGATCTTAAGAGCCGTGGGTGGATGGCAGGCGAAAATCGCCTTATCGAAACGCTGGGTTGACGTGGAGGTCGTCACTTCGACAGATCCGGCGAAACGGCGCACGCGATGAACGGGAGTTCGCAGGTGGATACGCTTCCGAAACGGAGCGATCAGCTTTTCAACGTACTGTTGCGATCCGCCTTCCACCGTCCACCACGGGTGTTGGGTGTGCAGTCCGAGAAAACCGTGGTTATGAAAAAAGCGGAGGAGCGTGCCGGCGGGGAATTGCAGCATCCGTTCCGTGTCCGTCGACCACACCGCTGATCCCATGGGGATCAAATAGAGGTGGAGGAAATCTTCGCCGTAGCCACGATGACGGACGAATTCGCCGAGCGTCATTTCCTCGATCGCGGGAGTATCCAGCAGGTCGACCGCTTCGGAGTTGAAACGGTTAATCTGCATCAGGAGGCGATAGAAGCTTGGTTTAATCAGATTGCGCCTCTGCCCGAAGAGGAGACTCAAGCTGCTGCCGCAGTACTCGAGACCCCGACCGCGATGCTGCACGCTGAAGGACATATCTGTCGGCTTGATGGCGACACTAAGTTGCTGAAAGAGGCGGATCAAGTGCGGGTAGGTCACCTGATTGAAAACCATGAAGCCGGTGTCCACCTGACGACGTTGTCCGTCTTCTGAAATCTCGACGGTATTGGCGTGGCCGCCCACGTGGTCGTCAGCCTCGAAAAGGGTGATTTCGTAATTTCGTTGCAGGAAATGGGCAGCTCCCAGACCGGCAATCCCCGTACCGATGATGGCGAGCGTTGNNGAGAGGAGTTAACCGCTCGTCTGCGCCAAAGGGCGGAAAGGCGCCACACGGTTTATTAGACAACCTGTCTATTTATTGAGGCGTGTTGTCAAGGTTCTGTCTAATTTTTGAGTTGAAATTGTTTTACCGGTACTGCTTTGCTCCGAGGATATTACTTAGACACACTCTGATTTACGTTTGAGACAGGGCGGTGGATGCTGTCTAAGTTTCCGTCTGATGAGCGAACCGATGCATACTATTCAGCAAGCTGCGGAACGTGCGGGGATTACCGCGCACGTCGTGCGTGCTTGGGAGAAGCGGTATGGTGCGGTCCAGCCGGCGCGAACGGGTACGCAGAGGCGTCGGTATACGGAAGAGGACGTGGAGCGCTTGACCCTTTTAGCGGCGTTGGCCCGTGCGGGGCATGCGATTGGCGGNNAAAAGCGATTGCAAGAGATGGCCTGGGCCGTGGGGTCGGTGGGGGGTGATCACGCGGTGCATGAAGAGCCGGCATCGCTCATTTTTATTAACAAACTCGACCGCGCATTGCAGGCGGTCCGTCAGTTGTATTCGGTCACCCTGGGCGAGGTTCTCCGGGAGGCGGAAATCGAGCTAGGCCCGCAAGGGGTTTTGCAACGCGTCATCGCGCCCCTGATGCAGATGATCGGTGAACAGTGGCGCGAGGGGCTAATCACCGCGGCGCATGAACACTTTGCTTCGGCGGTGATTCGTATTTTTCTGGGGCACGCCGCGCGGCCCTTTGCGGCCTCGCCTGATGCGCCCGTGCTCACGGTGGCGACGCCGACCGGGCAATTACACGAGCTGGGTGCGTTGCTCGTTGGGGCCTACGCGGCGAACTTGGGGTGGAAGGTCGTTTATCTTGGGGCCAGCCTCGGCGCGGCGGATATTGCCGGTGCTTCGCTGCAGAATCGGACCCAGGCGCTGGCGCTCAGTCTCGTGTATCCTGATGATGACCCACAATTAGGGGCGGAACTGGTGCGGCTGAGGGAAGCTTTACCGGGGGTGCCCATCATTGCGGGTGGACGGGCGGTTTCTTCTTATCTTACTGCACTCGAGAAGATTAAGGCGATCAATGTTACCGATCTGACTTCGTTTGGCCGCGTTTTAGATGGTCTTCGCAAGCGGGGAACGGGCGGTTTGGCGGCGACGTCACTGGGGAGTGGATGACGCCGTTTCGGCGTCTGGGCCGAGTTCGCGCTTGCCAAGGTGATGGCGGTTCTCTGTTTTGGACCGCTCTGTTCACTTCCCGTGGGCAGGTAGTTCCTTCATCAGTAACCATCAACCTATCGATCGCAAGGCGGCCCTCTTGGCCGACCTGTGTGTCGTTCACTGTTAGCAGTTAGTTAGAGATACATCGATCAACCTCATGAGCATCAGCATTACGGTCAAAGACCTCCTCGACGCAGGCGTCCATTTCGGACACCAAACGAAGCGCTGGAACCCGCGTTCCAAGCCCTTCATCTTCGATCATCGTCAAGGGATCACGATCATCGACTTGGGCAAGACCTTCACAGCTTTGGAAAAGGGCTGTGCGTTCCTCGAAGACCTCGTTGCCAATGGCGGCAATGTTTTGTTTGTCGGCACCAAACGCCAGGCACAGGAAATCGTTCGCGAAGCTGCGGCCGCGACCAACATGCCTTTCTGCGTGGACCGCTGGTTGGGTGGCTCGCTGACNNAGTACAAGAAGTACCAGCAGATGGACACCGCCGGGGAGCTGGGTAAGTTCTCCCGTAAAGAAGAGTCCGCCATCCGCCGCGAAATGGCTCGGATGCAGCGCAATTTTGCCGGGATCGTCGATATGGGCGATCTTCCCTCCGCTCTCTTTGTCATCGACGTCAACCACGAGAAGATTGCGGTGGCGGAAGCCGAGCGCTGCGGAATCCCCGCGGTGGCCCTGGTCGATACCAATTCTGACCCCAGCACCGTTAAGTTCCCGATTCCGGGCAATGACGACGCCGTGAAGTCCATCCGCATCGTGGTCGACGCCGTCGTGGCGGCGATCCAAAGCGGTTTGAGCCAACGTGACACCCGTCGCCAAGCGCGTGGTGTGGCCGACCTCAAGCAAGCGACGGCAGCTGTGGCCGCAGCAGCGGGCGTCAGCAATGAAGCGGAAGCAGCACCGGCCGCAGCGGAAGGTGAAGCTCCCGCCGCCGTTGAAGGCGAAGGCGATGCCGCCGCCAAGAAGAAGCCCGCTCCTCGCAAGAAGATCGCGGCTCCCCGCAGCGAGTAATTCGCTAATCCCCGTTGTTTCGTGATCNNCGCTCCTCATTGCGAGGAGGTGCGGCGATCCTGTAATAAGCCTATAATCCTTTTCGAAATGAGCACTCCCATCACCGCACAAATGGTCAATGACCTGCGCGCCCAGACAGGCGCGGGTCTCATGGACTGCAAACGCGCTCTCGTCGACTCGAACGGAAACGTCGAGGAAGCCATTACGCTCCTTCGTAAGAAGGGCGCAGCCTCTGCAGCCAAGAAGGCGGATCGCGCAGCCAAAGAAGGTTTGATTGAAAGCTACATCCACCTCGGTGGCAAAGTGGGTGTCATGATTGAAGTGAACTGCGAAACCGACTTCGTTGCCCGCAACGACGAGTTCCGCGCCTTCGTCAAAGACCTCTGCTTGCACATCGCTGCGGCTAGCCCGTTGTACGTCACTCGCGATCAAGTTCCAGAAGCGGACTTGGCATCCGAGCGTGAAATCGCCGCCGCGCAAGTGGCTGGCAAGCCTCCCGCCGCCGTCCAGAAGATCGTGGAAGGCAAGTTGGAAAAGTTCTACTCGAGCGTGGTCCTCCTTGACCAACCGTTCGTGAAGCTCCCGGAAAAGACCGTTAAAGAACTGCTCACCGAGAAGATCGCTAAGACCGGTGAAAACGTGCAGATCCGCCGGTTTGTCCGTTTCCAGCTCGGCGCTTAAGCCAAACTGTTGTTTCGGGGTGAGACACCGGTGATACGGTGAATCGCCATCCGAGATCCTTTAAAGACGCTTTCCTCTTACGGGAAAGCGTCTTTTGCTTTTGGCCTGCGGCATGAATGTCACTCGAAGCCAAATTATTAGACGCGGACTCACCCTGCGCTGTCCCAATTGCGGTGGCGATGGCCTCTTTCAGAAAGGAAAGTGGTTCCGATTGAACCGGTNNCTTCACCGGGAGTGTCCCCACTGCGGCCTGCGGCTGGAACGCGATGAAGGCGGCTTTCTGGGGGCAATGTCGCTGAACTATGGGTTTACGCTCATCGTCTACCTCCTCCCGGTCTTAGGGCTGTATCTTGGGGAGGTCATCTCAGGACGGACCGCGGCGATTGCGGCCGGGGTAGGGGCGGTGGTGTTTCCCATGGTCTTTTATCGGTGGTCACGAAGCCTCTGGCTCATGAACTACTACCTCGTGTTTCCGCAGCATTTGCCGGCAAACCGCAGCGAAACACCGCTGGGTGAGGATGAGAACGGGTGAGGAGAAAAGCGGAAACGCGGAAATTGGGAAAAGCGGAAACGCGGAAAAACTGAAATTAGGGAATGCTGAAAGGGGGCGGAAGGAGGGGAAACTTTCTGCTTCCGTTTTTTGGGCGGAGACCTACCGTGGTCACCTCGTTTGATCCGGAGAGGTGGCAGAGTGGTCGNNCGAATCCCTCCCTCTCCGCCAGGCGGGCGGAAGAAAAGCGGAAAACCTGAAACGCGGAAAAGCTGAAATTAACCAGCGAGCTCCGACGGAGGGATGAGGACCCTAAGGGGTTCGACGGAGCGAACAGCGTGAGCGGAGATGGGGCGCGAGGACTTTGCGAGTGCGAAGCACCGACCGAAGGTCGCCAATCCCTACCTCTCCGCCAGGCGGGCGGACGAAAAAGCTGAAAGCTGAAAGCGGATAGCTGAAACTAGAAAGCTCAATTCCGGCGGAGGGATGAGGACCCTAAAGGGGTTCGACGGAGAGGGCGGGAGAGAAAGCTGAAAGCTGAAATGCGGAGAAGCTGACAAGACTTTCGCGTGAAAAGAGCTACTGCCGAAAATTTACGTAAGTGAGGCCGGGACGATCCTGAAACGCTTTGTCATCGTGGCCTATGAGTGTGAGCCCGCCCTTCATTGCGGTGGCCGCGATCCAGGCATCGTTTTCACCCATGCGGCGGGCGGAACGGGTTTGTATGAGCGNNTGATTTCCGCATAAGCGACGATAGAAAGGTGAACTCGGACACGGCCGGGCAGACGGCTGAGATATCGAGTGGCCTCGCCGGCGACCCCAGTCGTTTGCTCCCGCAGGAATGGGATGACGAAGGAAGAATCCAGAAGATAGCCGCTCATTCGGCACGTAGCAGCTTGCGGTCCTTGAGCGACGCACCCCACTTACGGAGGTCATCCACGGTTTCCACCGGGTCCTCTAGGAGGCGGGCGCGAACGTAGGCAGACTTCTTCATACGCTGCTGCTTCGCACGCTGTTGTAGGGTGCGATGCTGCTCGTCGGTGAGGCGGATGGTGATCTGCGGCATGACTTACAATTGCATGTCATCCGTAGGTGGTCAAGATGGTTGGCGTTGACGCCAGCCCTGAATGTCCGCCAGCGAGCGGACGAAAAGCGGAAAGGCTGAAACGCTGAAAAGCTGAAATTAAGAAGCGAGCTCCGACGGAGGGGAGGGAATGCCGCGCTGGTTGAGTTGTTGTCGAGTACTCCGAAATGCGTACGGTGCCCGTCGCCATGGTGTACGAATCTCCGCCGACGAGGTGGAAAATTGGAACTGCTGAAATTGCGGGAATTACCACCGCCCGTGGTTTTGCAAAGCAGGATTTCGCAAAGCCCTGTGAGCAACTACGGCGGTAAGACGTGGCCGACCGAGAAACGGAAAGTGCTGGTCAGCGATCCATCGAGATCGATCGACTATCCCAGTATCCATTTCCGTGGCGACGAAGTTTGGATCACACTGCGAGTGAGCAGCGGCCCAGGTGTGCTTCAGGGAAAAACGGGAACTGAGCTTATGCGTGTTCCTATCGATTGGTTTTATTGATAGGCACCCTACCAGGGGAGATACCAAAAAGTAGAGAGCTGATCTGGGAAGCGGCCGACAAAGCCAGTGGCCAACTGGGCGAAGGAATAGAAGTAGAATCGAAGCTGTTGGAGGCGGTGCTGTGTCCGCCGCTTTCAATGTCTTTGGCAAAATCCAAGGCTGGTTTGGGGCTGCTCCTCCAGCGACGCTGAGATGAACGCGAATTCATCTGTTATTCATGTCGCGTTCACGTAGCGAGGGTAAGATGTGGGCCGAATCCTTGGACTGACCATGCATCCTATCCTCTCTCGTTTGGTTCGCGGCAAAGGCAGATTATCCTTTGATCGTAGCCTCGTCCAGCGGCGTCATGGAGGAGCCTTCTTATTCCTGCTGCTCTTCCTGGGCGTTTCCTTTCTGACGCGGGTTGCTCTCTATGTCCAAGCGGGAAGCGCCGCCGCGTGGGGAATGGAGTTATTCGGTGTGCTGGCGGTCGGGTTTATTTTTGACCTTGGGGCTGCGCTGTTTTGCTCACTGCCGCTGGTGCTGCTGCTCGCTTTGCTTCCACGGTCTTTCTTTGATCATCGTTGGGCCCGCATGCTGACAGCGGTCACTTTGGTTCTCGGAGTTTCTGGTCTGATCTTTGGGGCTGTCGCCGAGTGGTTTTTTTGGGAGGAGTTTTCCTCTCGCTTCAACTTCATCGCGGTCGATTATTTGGTCTACACCACCGAGGTGATCGGCAACATCCGCGAATCNNTCCTACCCGATGCCGATCATCTTCTCGAGTATCGTTTTGGCCGGACTACTTTTGGCGATGGTGGTGTATCGAACAAAGGCGGTCTCGCTTTGGTTGGAATCTGCTAATGAATCGTTACGTGGCCGCTGGACTGCGCTGGTGTGGTGGAGCGCGTGCGCGATGATCGTGGGGTTTTTTCTCAACAATGACTACGTGTCTGTCTTCAAAAATACCTACCATCGAGAGCTCGCGAAAAACGGGGTGTGGTCGCTCTTTGCAGCGTTCCGCAACAATGAGCTCGATTACGAACAGTTTTATGCCACGCGCGATATCGACCGGTCATTTGAGAACCTCCGCAACGAGCTCTCGGCAGATGGGGCGACCCAAGTGGGAGGGCCGTCGAGGGATACGTTGCGCTTTGTGCGGAACGTTGGAGAGGAGCTTCGTCCTAATGTCATTCAGATCACGGTGGAAAGCCTAAGCGCAGATTTCCTCAGCATCTTCAATCGCGTTTCGCGTCTTACCCCTAATCTAGAGGCCCTCGCATCTCAGAGCCTCGTTTTCGAGAATTTTTATGCGACCGGCACGCGCACCGATCGGGGCATGGAGGCTCTCACGCTGGCCATTCCGCCCACACCCGGGCGATCCCTGGTGAAGCGACCCAAGAATGATAATCTATTCACCTTGGGATCCATCTTTCGTAGTCGAGGGTATGATACAGCTTTCATCTACGGGGGCTTTGGCTATTTCGACAACATGAACGCATTTTTCGGTGGTAATGGATACCGCGTCGTTGACCGGGCGACGTTTTCGAAAGGGGAGATCACGTTCGCCAATGCCTGGGGGGCGTGTGACGAGGACCTTTTCCGGCGAACGTTGAAAGAGGCGGATGCTTCGGCTGCATCGGGACGTCCTTTTCATTTTTTCGTCATGACGACGTCGAATCACCGCCCGTTCACTTATCCTGAAGGACGGATTGATCTTCCACCCGGGGTTTCAGGACGTGCTGGAGCCGTCAAGTACACCGATTTCGCGATCGGTGAATTTTTACGCGCTGCCGCTGAGAAGCCTTGGTTCAAAACTACGGTGTTTGTGATCGTCGCTGATCATTGTGCGTCTGTGGCGGGGAAAACCGAACTGCCGGTACGTAACTATCACATTCCGTTGTTTATTTATGCGCCGGGAGGACAGGTCGCGCCTGGAAGAATTAAGGACCTGACCAGTCAGGTGGACTATGCGCCGACGCTTTTGGGTCTACTCAACTGGAGTTATATGAGCCGATTTTTCGGGTGGGATGTCCGACAAGCAACGGGCGACCGTCGTGTGCTGATTGGCAATTACCAGCGTCTCGGATTGTACGAGCCAGGAGAGTTGGTGGTGTTGAATCCGAAGCGTGAGATCAATGAGTATGAGGGAACTGCCGAATCTGGTGAGTTTAAGCGGAGGGGGCCTCATCTCGATGAAGAAGATGAAACGATCGCATACTACCAAACTGCTAGCTACCTCTATAAAAACCGGGCGTATCGAGCGCTTTCGAGCGAGGAACTCCGCCGCGAAAGCGAACTTAAAAAGGGCGGTTTAGTAAGTACTACGACCGCGTTGCGTCCTGCTCTGCCATGAGTGCGGCTCCGTTTCCTCTTTTGCGAACATTGTGGCTCACGGTGATCCTGCTCGTGGTCACCTTAGTCATTTTCGAACTCACCTCGTTAGATCTCTGGATTCAAGACCACTTTTATCACTTTGATACGCATCGATGGGCGGTGGATGGTGGAGATCCCCTTTATCGCCTACTGTTTTANNGCCGTGGGACCCGGAAAGTGGCTGGTCGCGTGGGGAATGACGGTTTCACATCCACGGCTACGGCTCGGAGTCGTCGCCCTCTCTATGATCACGGGACCCGCGTTGATTGGATACGGGAAGTCGGTGAGCAACGTATTTTGTCCCTCAGAAATTCAACGCTATGGAGGCGATGTGCCTTATGTACGGGTATTCAAAACCTACTCTCCGGATCAAAAGCCGAATCGCCGGGGGCGTTGTTTTCCCGCAGGACATGCCAGTGGTGGGTTTGCTCTTATGAGCACTGCGGTGCTCGCACGTACCCGCCGCGGGCAGCTACGTGGCGTGATCATTGGATTCGTTGCGGGCGTGGTGATGGGAACGTATCAGATGCTCAAAGGAGCTCATTTCCTGAGTCACACGGTGACCACGGCTCTCGTTTGTTGGTTGGTCGTTTTGGGTTGGGTGGCCTTGGCTCAAAAATTGAACGGTGAAAAACTTCGAATTTAACCTCGCGTAGTGTTAGACGTCGCCAAGACGAGATTCGGCAGAGTGAGTCCTACTGCAGGAAATGATAGCGCTCTGTAGAGAACCAAGTAGGTCTGGATTGGAGCGTTGATGATTTCTGAATCAAGAAACGAAAAAGCCCGGTTTGCACCGGGCTCTCAGGAGAGGAGAAGAATGCTTGACTACGTGGTGGTGCTGCGAGCTCACCACGCAATCGTGCGTGATTTCTGGGGGGTTAGAATGTCAATTTGGCGGTGAAGGTGAAGCGGCGGCCCTCAGCCACGGACCAGAGAGGAATGGTTCCGTCGGGATTGATGAAGACAGGAATCAGTTCGTCCTCGGTGAAGAGGTTGCGCACATTGAGCTGCAACTTGAGGCCGTATTTTCCATTCAGGATCTTCGTCGTGTAGGAGACCCAGGCATCATAGCGGGTTTCGTCGGGACCAAAGTACGGATTGCGCACATCCGAAATACGAATATCGCTAGGCAGCGCGGGCGCACCGTCGGGCACGGGCGTCAGGTCAGCGCGGAAGTTCCGGACGGGATAACCGAGCGCAGCTTTATCCAACCAGCGGACACCGCCGCCGGCACCGAAGCCTTTGAGCATGCCCCGTTGAAACTCGTAGTTGCCCACCACATTCACACGCCAGCGACGAAGCTCGTGGGCGGCGGCACCGTCGGCAGACGCGGCGGTGTTGAAAGCGTTGAGAACGTTGCGTTGGAAACCGTTCGCCAGCAAGTTGGGTTCGTTGCGGACACCCAGAAGCGGGATGGCCGCCTGGCTGGTGGGAATGTAATAAGCCCAGTCCTTCAACCATTCGGTAGCCACGGATTCACCACTGGCGGTTGGGGTGTTGAAGATGAGTTGGCGAGTGACCGCGCCGGTGTTGCTCCGCATGGATTCCTGCTCGGAGACGTTGGCGATGAACGAAAGCCCACGCGTAGGACGGAACATCAATTCGATCTCAGTTCCTTTCGTAATGAAATCACTGGTGTCCTGCACACCCGGATTCGTCGAGGTGGGCGTGCCGTTTTGTAGGCGCCAGTTAAAAAGGTCGAGCAACTGTTGGGGGGGGGCGACGTAGCCCACGGGGAAGCCGTTAGGACCGGCAGGAACCCAGCCGTTTTGAACGGCGTTGAACGCACTCGTATGGAGCGAGACAATCGAAGCAGCGAGGCCGCCCACCGCGCTGTTGAAGCTTCCCGTTTGAGTGGTCTCGAAGAAATTCAGACGAGCGCTGAATTTCCCGTCCAAGAGTTCGACATAGATGCCTTGTTCTTTGGTGATTCCCGAAGGAGGGGCCACGGACACTCCGAAGGCATTGACCGTACGGCCGCTGGGAGGGTTAAAGTTCTCGGATTCGCCGTAGTAGACGTTGAAAGTGGAAACCAGCGGGACGCGATTGAGCCATTTTTGTGGAGTTTTAGCGACACCACTCCAAGCGAGGAGGGTTTCTTCGAAGTCTTGAGGGACGATCGTGCTATTACTCAGGCTGAACGCGGGATCGTTGACCAAGGCGTAGGCTTCACCGTTGGCGATGATCGGAGCGTTGATCCCGCGGATAGAGGACTGCTCTTTGCGCCAACCGACGGTGGAAACCAAACTATCCCAGAGCCAATTGCTCTGGAAACTCATCGCTTGAGAATCGAGCTTACGTTGATTGAGAACGGCAGAACTCGCTGTGTTTTCGACGCGCTCATTTTCCTTCAGCAGGTTGATGGGCGTGTAGAAAGGATTGTAGATTTCCTGTTGTGCCACGGCAGCAGAGGGAGCGGGCCGACGCGTCAGCACCACGCCCTTGCCGTTCACCTCCTCGTGGAAATTCATCAGGTTCTGCTGCAAGCCTGGGAGGTTGGCGCCGGCGGGAGAGCTGGCATTGGCGAGTGACGGGCCAAGGTATATCCAAACCGTGGGTTGTTTGCTCTGCGGAGCGAGGCGGCTCTGGTTGTTGCCGTTGATCCACACATCCGGGGTATAGAACATGCGACCACCCGAGTGGGTGCGGGTGGTGAGCTCTTCGCGTTGCGCGAGTAGGGACAAGACGTGCTTGCCGAGGATACCGCCCCAACGATTATCGAATTTTTCCTGAAGGTTCAGTTCGTAGAAAAGCTTAGCGCGCGACGTTTCGATTTCTTGCTCGTTATAGCTCATGCCGCCGGACGCAGCGATGAAAGGGCGGCCGAAGTTGGGGTTTGCTTCGCCGGTCCACATGCGGGTGTTCACATCGATCGAAATCGCCGGGGCCGATTCGGTGATGAGGTTCTGGAGGCTTTCGTTCCACCGCTGCCGATTGAAGGAGAGTTCAAACCCAGCGGTCTGTTGCAACATGAGCTGTTGCAGGGAAACATCCAACGCTTCGAAACGCGATTTCTGGAGTGAGTTGGGACCGACCAGCAGGTTGTCGAAGAAATTGAAGATCGTAGGATCGACGATATTGTCGGCGGTGTAAAAGGATTGATCCAGTAAGTCGTAGTTCTGTCTCACCCGGGCCAAATCGAGCGACGACGCGTCNNCCATGGCGCGGCCGAGCACGGTTTGGCCGGTGGGCGAGAGAGGGGTGTTATCGCGAGGGATTCCGGTGTAAGCGTCCTGGAAAACAAACGTCGCTGAACGATTCACGTTCAAGACGGTACCGATCGCGGCGGTTCCAGCGGCGGGAGTGTAGATACCGGAGAGAACACCAGGATCGTAAGTGGCTTTGCCGCGAACGCCCAGAGCCTTGAGGTTGTCCGGAATCGTGGCGTCGAACCAACTGGAGATACGATCGGACGGGGTCGNNGGTACTTCTCTTCGTCTTTCACGCCAGCGACGCGAACGGCAAACGTGCCGCTGCTAGGAGCGGCATTGAAGTCGAAACCCAGGCGCCAGCTTCCGTAACTTCCAGCCGATGCTTCGACTTCAGCACGGCTTTTTCGCAAGTCGGCGGAAATCGTCGTGCTGTTAATGATACCGGCAGGGCTACCCACACCGAAGAGAAGGGCGTTCGCGCCGCGGTTGATTTCCACGCGATCCGTGTTGTAGCCGTCCATGGGAATAATGGAGCGGTAGAAGTTACGGGCCTGGGTGGCTTCGGCCAAACCGCGCACGCGAGTTCCGGTGGGACCATTTCCCAGAGACGGCTCGCTGCTGATGCCGGCGGGGGAGGGAGTTACCCCCGTATAGTTGCCCCCAAAACCACGCACCTCCATGTTGGTCTGGTACACGAGCACATCGC
This sequence comes from Opitutaceae bacterium UBA6669, assembly GCA_002455175.1. GTDB lineage: Bacteria > Verrucomicrobiota > Verrucomicrobiia > Opitutales > Opitutaceae > UBA6669. Next base: position 23,069 of record DKKJ01000054.1, on the reverse strand, counting down.
TGAGGTTTTTCGACCCGGTATCCTCGAGGAATTTAGCGGTGATGACCGAGACGGAGGCCCCGAGATCGGTTAGCTTGGTGTTGAGGCCGGTACCGGCGAGGGAACTGCTGGCTTCGTAGCCGACGTCCGTATTGGTTTGGATGACGAACGGAGAGAGCTGAATGGCCTCGTCCTGGCTGGGCGGAGGGGCAGGAGGATTGGGTGTAGCCTGCGCCCCTGCTCGATGAGCCAGCATGAGGCTCGCCGCGATCATGGCGGCTTGGGCCTTTAAGCGAAAATGGGAAGGGCCCGAAGAAGGGAGAGCGCGCGAAGCTCTCGGGCAGACAGGAGTAGACGCAAAGCGGTTTGGCAGTAAGTTGAGGGGCATAAGGTTAGGTATCTCGTGCCGTCGCGGGTAACAGCGAGACGACACTGAGGGGCACCCCTATAGAGGTCCGCAGACGGCGATTTTGGACATAGAATTGTGATGTCCCCGCAAAAAATGCGGAATTCCTCGCTTGGAGACCCAGTTGGCCCTACTTACATATTTTTGCGTTTTGTCGCGGCGCGTCGTTTGGAAGCGCGACTGGACGCAAAAAAGGAGGTGCTGAGCACCTCCTTCGAGCGACGCTGATTCAGATCGAGAAACGAAGGNNCGACTGGCGAGGCCACTCGCGATCGCTTGGGCTACGTAGGTCTCATCTGTGAGGTTATCGACGTTCACTTGGACATTCCAATGGGGCGTGATCGTGTAGCGTCCGAAGATGCTAATGATCGGAGGCGGATTGATCGTGTAGGCGTTGCCGTTCCAGTGTTGTCCCCGGTCAAAAACACCTGCTCCCACCATGAGTCCTTTAAGAGATCCCCTCGTTAGCGTGTATTTGGCCAGCAGACTGACGACGTGATTCGGAGCCGCAGCGATCGCACCCTTGTCGAGGGCCCGTTGCGTATCGGCCTTGTAGTAAGTGACGAGAATATCGGCGAAACTGCCGGCAAAGTCGACGCGGGCTCCCAAGTCGGCTTCCCAGCCGTCNNGTAAGGTTTTGCGGATTGGGTGTGAGGACGTGAGTCTGCATCAATTTGAATACTGCAGCGGATCCGAAGAGGGTGAACCGTTCGGAGAACCGACGATTAAGCTTCAGCCCAAATTCCTCCAGGGCGCCCTCTTGATCCTTCCTGGGAACGGGAGGCTCGGCGTTGGTGAAGCCGCTTTGTGGATAAAGATTCTCTGCTTCGGTGTAGTAGACAGAGATCCAGGGGTAAGGCCGAAACAAGATGCCGTACTTGTGCGTTGGGAAACGATCGTTTCGAGTGATGGTACGAACGGAGGTGATTTTGTTTGTCCCGTGACTGCGAGTGTCGAACCAGCGGATACCTCCGCCGATCATAATCCGTTCCANNAAGATAGCGATTCCGAGACGCTGTCGGAGCCGCTGCTGTACGTGAAGGTGGGCGAAACTGAGGTGTCCTCGATCGCATAGTTGGGAGACCGGATATCCAGGGATCCTGGATTGAGGATCACTTGGTCTTGGACATTGCGGCGGCGGGTGTAGTCGGCGCCTACGGTGAAGTCGTTGGAGAAAAACTTACCCTCGTAGCGATGAAGGACGTCCACTTGAAAGGCATCGTTGATATCAAGCAGGTTTAGCGGAATGTCCTGCCGATCGAGGGTGAATCCATCCGGACGCAGTGTGATGCCTCGGATAAAACGTGCATAGGAGCGTCCATCAGCTCGGGAGGCGAAAAGCCTGAGATTGGTCCCAGACGTCAGCTTGGCCAGGAATTCGAGATTATTTTGGACATCTTTTGCATCGAAGACCGCGTGTTTGGAGCGCGAAGGAGAGAACGTCGGTGAAAGCGGATGCAATTCGGCAACGCGTGGTGAGGCAGGATCAAGAAAGTCGTTGAGATAACGGTAGTCATTATCGACATAGCGATAGAAGTTGTAGCTGAGGCTCATCCGCTTGTCTTCGCCGAAGTACATCAGCAGGCCGGCGCCGATAAATTTTTGGTCGATCGTCTCGATCTCCTTTTCGGTGCCGCCCTGGGCGCCCCCGACGGTGACGCGGTATAACAGCGTGAATTCATCATCTCGATACGCGGGACCGGCGACGTTGGCGTTACCGCGAACAAAGCCCTCTTGCCCCAGGGTGACCTCCACCGATCCACTTAGTTTTTCCGTCGGTTTGCGCGTGATGAAGTTCACGGCGCCGCCCAAAAAATCGTTGCTCCCGAGAAGCATGGCCGAAGGACCTTTGAGGACTTCAATGCGTTCGACGTCGTACATCGGGTTAGTTTTGAACGAACGACGATTGGCGCCGTCGCGCATTGCTCCGCCGCTGCGGAACCCACGGATGTTCACATCGTCGGTATAGGTCGCATTGGAAGCAACACCCGGAGCCGCGTATTTGAGAACCTGTGACGCCTCAGTAGCATTGAGGTCCATGATCATCTCTCGGTTCATGATGTTGACCGCGGCGGGGATCTCCATGACGTTCTTTGCCGTGCGTGTCCCCACTGCGCTTTGCGTCGTCATCCACCCCTTGTCATTTTCAGCCGAGACCGTGAAGGCGGAAAGAGAGATCGCCTCGCCTGAAGTATCCGTTTTTTCTGACTCTGTTGAGGGAGCACGTTGAGCCCAGGTTGAAGACGTCAGCGCGAATAAGGCAGCGGCCCATCTGGGCGAGCGCAGAGGCAAAGTAAAACACAGGGAAGGCATGGGTGATCGTAAGCAGGATGGTGGATCGAGCGGGTGGTGTTTGGGCATAGCTTCGCCTTGGCCGTGATCTCGGGAATCCGGACTCGACTGCTTTTGGGCTTACTGAGTGTCAGCAAATCCCTTCAGGTAAACTCTGCCGCTAGGACTACCAGCGTTTGGGCGGCGGAAATCAGGTAAGACTTTTTTCCATCAAAATTTCATTGGCGTGATCAACGAAAATACCTCGCTCTGCCGGGTGTCTTTAATCTAACGCTCCTCAAGTCCAGCGATGAGTGCTCCCACCCCATCACCCTTGCCACCGCGCGATGCTTCGGCAGAGCGGTGGTTTGTCGACGAGGTACATCGCCACGATTCTTCCCTACGCGCGTACGTCCGCTCGTCATTTCCTTCCTTTCGCGAAGTGGAAGATGTCCTCCAAGAGTCCTACCTGAGAATTTGGCGTAGGCGTACGCTTGGGCCGATGCGGATGACGAAAACGTTCCTCATTCGTACCGTTAGACATTTGACCATCGATTGGTTACGACGTGAAAAAATCTCTCCCACAGTCGCGGTGGCAGAGGTAGAAGCGATCGAAGTCGAGGATGGTAGTCGCTGTGTGGCTGAATCTGCGGCGGTGAACGAAGAACTCGTGATCTTGGCGCAAGCGATCCACGCGTTACCGAACCGTTGTCGTGAGGTCGTTACTTTGCGGTTACTGCAAGGCGTTTCTCAAAAAGAAATCTCAGTTCGTCTCGGACTTTCCGAACTCACCGTGCAGACGCACGTAGTTCATGGCTTGCGGAAGCTGGAACGTTATTTTCAACGATGCCGTGTGAAGGAAAGGGGGCGATGAGTCAGCGAAGTGATCACACGCAGCGCGAGATTGACCTTATCGCCTCTGAGTGGGTCGGGAAGATGGACCGTTCTCTGTCTGCCGAGGACGCCGCAGCCTTGGCGGTTTGGCGCGAGGCAGATCCTCGGCATGCGGAGGCCCTTGCACGATTTCAGGCGACGNNAAGTCGAAAGCCTAGTCAAGGCTTTCGACCGCCAACGCCGTTCGCGGAGAAAAGCAGCCATTCTCTCCCTAATGGTGATTGCTGCGGGATTGACTGTGGTGGGGGTGGTCAAGCACCGAGAACGCTACTCTCCAGCTCAAGTGACTCCCTTGGCGTTTTCCGGTGAGGGCGATCGTTTGTTGGACGATGGTACGCGTGTGGATACGTCCTCTCGTTCTGACGTTCAGGTGGTTTATTCCTCCACGGCTCGCTGGATCGATCTCAAAGGAGGAGAAGCATTTTTTAATGTCGCCCATGATTCGCAACGTCCTTTCGTCGTGCGAGCAGGACCGGTGTTAGTCCGGGCTGTGGGCACCGCGTTCAACGTCGATCTGCGCGGAGAGACAGTAGAGGTGATTGTGACCGAAGGGCAGGTGGCGGTGGGACGATTGGCAGCTGAGTCTACGATCGAGCCTGCGCCGTTTTTTGACTCGACGACTGCTACGTTATTGCGGGCGGGCACGCGTCTGGTCTTTTCTTCAAAAAACGAGGCGTCGGCGCAGGGGAGTCAGTCTCGTGTTGAGGTCCTTACGCCTGAGGCGATGGAAAAGCGGTTGCCGGGGCGATTGGAAACGGTGGAGTTTTCAAATGATCGCTTAGAAGACGTGGCGAATAGGGTCAGNNTTGCGGGTGAGTGCCCGGCTCCGGGTGGGCGATGTGGAGGCATTCGTGCATTTGATGAGCGTAGCACTGGGATTGCGGGTGGAACGGCAAAGTGAAACTCACTTCGTCATCCGCAGGGAGCCGTGAAATTAGAGCGAAAAAAAGTAGATCGGGCGGTTCGTTTTTTTTACCTGAAAACGACGAGCCATTCGCTCGTTTGTAAGTCAGGCGTCCTATTCAGGTAGGAGACGCGCGTGATGAGCACCACGACCGTTCCCGCGGTGACGGTTCTCTGCATGCGCTTCGCTATCTTGGTTTGGTTTAGCCTGCAGATTACTGTGGCTGCACTTTTTGCCGATCATCCCCAAATAGAGTTTAAGCTACCAGCAGATGCTGCGGAACGCTCGCTCCGTCGTTTGTCCGCGCAGTCGGGGGTACAGGTTCTTTTTCCGACGGAAATTAGTCGCGGTGTCCGGACACGAGCCTTTTACGGATCTTGCACTCTCTTGGAAGCGGTGGAACGTCTCTTGGCAGGAACTCCCCTGGTAGCGGAGTTTGATGGAAAAATGGGTATTCTGATTGTGCGACGTTCGCCCGTCGTCCACACGTCTCCGATTTCCAAGACGAGATCCTTCAAACCAGAAGAGACGACTTTGGAAACGTTCTTGAACGAGGACATTCGGATGTCGGCTTTCGTGGTTTCGTCCGTAGCTGATAAAGGGTATTCTTCACGACAAACGCTGATCGGAGCTCGTTCTGCGGCCGATGTTCAGGACATTCCTGCCAGCATAAGTATCATCGGCCGAGAGCTGATGGACGATCTGTCTGTCAGCACGATGCAGGATGCGCTGCGGTTTGGCGTGTCTGGAATTACGCAGAACGTCAGGCGAACGGAGGATCAGAGCATACGCGGTTTTCGTAGTGGGTTTTCGCTTCGAGACGGAAAACCCAAATACAACTACAAGAATCAACCCATGTACGATGTGGATCGGCTCGAGGTCATTAAAGGTCCGCTCGCGATGCTGCTGGCAACGAATGACCTCGGAGGAGGAGTAAACGCCGTAACCAAGCAGCCTAGCGATCACCACGTGGGTAGCGTGGAAGCAACCGTCGGGAACGATGAGTATGTGCGATGGACGGTCAACGAATCGAATCGGATCTTTTATCGGAGTCCGAACTCCCGAGCAGCTTATCGCCTGACACTAGGCGGAACCAGCAGTCAATCGCCGCGAGCGACTGAGTACGTTCGGGAGCTTTTTCTCGGAGGAGCGGTGAGTTGGCAGATAACAGAGGCGCAGAGTCTGAATGTAGCTGGGCACGTTTTCTCGAACGGCAATTTCGAGTATTTTGGAGACTTTCTCGATATCAAGTCAACTGGGGCGGCTCGACTGAATCGCTATTCCACGCCCACATTCACTGTGAGTCGGACTGAGGAGGCGGCGTGGCCGAATCGAGATGTTTATGTCGACGCGACCTACCTGATTCGAGTGGGTGAGGGTGGAGATCTCCGCGCTAACTTCAGCCTCAGCAGAAATCGCAATCGTGCCGTGCTTGTCCGCGGAACGACGGTGGCCGACGACAATATTACCCTCAATCGACAGGTCGTTCCGATTTCGATCGGTCAGGATCCGCGTCTGCTGCAGGTTGACTATCAGCAGATCGTTCCGTTGAAACTGGCAACGCTGACGTTCAATACGGGAATGAGCTACCTGCATCGGCAGGAGGATCAGGCGCAATCGTTTCTTCCGCTCAGTCCGCTTGATACCAGCAATCCGAACTTCTCGGCCGATGAGCGATTTTTCGCGGCGACTGACCTGCTTCCCGGCTGGGGATTGCCCCACTTGTCAGATGTTTCCAACCGCCATCAGGTCACTACCTTTTATGTGCAACCCCAGTTCAAGCTGTGGAAGGAACGTCTGATTTTGGTGGGTGGATTTCGCTGGATCTATCCCACGGTGACCACGACCCACCGCAACACGGGTCAAGTCACTCGTTCGTCGCGTTCAGATACGAGAACTCATAAGTTTGGGATCGTCTATCAACCCATGCCAGGTTTCTCGCTTTATGTGACCGATGTCATGAATCGGTATCCAAGAAATGGAGTCCTCAGACCCCCAGAAGGGGATGACCCGGGAGAGTTATTTAAAGATCAGGCCGGACAGCTTTATGAGGCCGGTCTAAAATTCGACCGCCACCTCTCCTCGACCGTCGATCTATTCGGATCGCTGGCTGGCTTTGATCAGTTCCTGACGCACGTGCAGACGTTTTCCAACAATCCTGCGGGGGAGCCCATCAAGGTACAGTCAGAGCGCGATCGAGTGAGAGGCTTTGAAGTAGACCTCGGGATGCGCTGGGAATTCAGCCACGGACACACGGATATTCTTGCCACGTATTATGAGGCTAACCCTCGCCGCGCCGACGGACTCCAGGTTGTCGATGCTCCCCGGACGGTGTTGAGTCTCCTGGTGAAGCATTCGTGGACAGCCGGCCGCTTCAGGGGGCTGATGCTGGGAGCTGGGATTTACGATCAGGATGCCCGTCCTGCGATGGGCACCTGGATCGACTTCCCGACTACCTATTACCTCTTTGCCCGCTACGCTTTCGGACGCTCGTGGAACGTACAGCTCAATTTAGATAATGTAACGGATGAGCGTTATGTTTTAGGCGGACCCTCATCGGGGATGGTAGATGCCGCCACGCCGTTCCAACCCCGTTTGCGCGTAAAATACGCGTGGTGATTCCCAATTTCCCTATGCCGTTCACCTCCTCATCTCGTCGGACTGCTTTCTACTGGAATTCGGTGACCCTGCTGCTAGCCGCAGTGCTGTGGGGGCATCTCACGGCGCGATCCGAGCGCCTGCCAGAGCCCGACTATTTTCGTGGAGACGCTTTGCGGATCGGCAATCAAGTCCAACTTTTGGCTGATGACTACATCGTGGAAGACCGGTGGAAACTGGAGCGTCGCGTGGGTAGTGTTGTGAAGCACCTGGGCAACCCCGTTATCGTACAAGACAAACCGNNAAGGGGCGATCGGCGGGTTTCCATCTGTGGTTTTCGATGAACAGACACGAAAGTATCGGATGTACTACGACAACTTCAACCTCACCCATTACTTTGCTCCCAAGCCGGGCTACCCTTCGTATTATGTCGGGTATGCGGAAAGCGAAGACGGGGTTCGTTGGGTGAAGCCGGAAATGGAGGCATTTCCCTTCGCTGGTTTTCCTCGGACGAACATTGTCGCAATCGGGTTGGACGGACGACGAGCGAATGCGGCGCAGGTCATACTCAATCCGGATCAGTCGAACCCAGATAAGAGATTCATCGTGCTCTACATTGGTGGAGGACTTAGGCTCGCCTACTCTGCAGACGGCCTCGTTTGGCGGACAGAGTCAGAGCCGATCATCAAGTACCACACGGATACCATGAACCACCTCGTTTATGTGGCTGAACACAGCCGCTGGCATCAGTACCTCCGTCCATCGCTGCGATCTAATGGTCACGGAGCATTGCCAGAAGGAAACCGCCACACGGGACGGCGAGTCGCCTTGGCCATGAGTGAGGATCTCAAGACATGGACCCAGCCGCGAACCATTTTTTATCCTGATGAGCGAGACGAGCCCGACTATGATCAAGCCGTGGTCTTTCGCAGGCATGGCCTCTTTATGGCTATGTACTCACAAATGACCCAGGAAAGCGGCAAGAGCGAGACCCAAGTTTATCTTGCGACCAGCCGGGACGGTATTCACTTCGAACGTACCTGGGATCGTAAGCCCTTCATTCCACGAGGACCTTCCGGGGCGTTTGATCACGGCCAAGTGAGTGTGGGGAACTCACCGCCGATAGAACGAGGAGAAGAGATGTTCATGTACTATTATGCCTCACCTGAAGGACAGCACTCGTGGTACAAAGAGACATCGGTGGGTCTGGTCCGGTTTCGCAAAGACCGGTTTATCGGGCAATGGGCAGGGAAGGATACAGGATATCTTCTTACCCGACAGTTTGTCTTGGAGGGAAATCGACTCCTCCTGAACTGCACGGCGTTACCCATTCCTTACCACCAACGAGGCGTCGATGGCATTCGCGTCGCGATCATTGAGGCTCCGGATTACCTGTCACGGGAAACCACCTACGAAAAGGCGATTCCTGGGTTTGGGTTGGACGAGTGTGATTCTTTCACGACGGACCACATTGGCTACGTGGTTTCGTGGAATGGAAGTACGGACCTCTCCGCTCTTCGTGGCAAAAATGTGTACCTTCGCTTCCAGCTCCGGAATGCTGGCCTTTATGGATTCCAGATTGCACCTTAGTAGAACCTTCCTGAGATGCTGCGGTAGGGGTTAGGAGTTCAATGTGAGCGTTCCAGGACCCAGGCGATGAAGCGTGCCGAAACCATGCTCAAAGCTACCAGAGTGAAAACCTTGATGGTGATTTGCCAAGAGGTGTGCGTTTGCGCACGGGAGGTTCGGTTCTCAACGTTTGTGTTAGAGAGAGTTTTTCCTGGAGGATACGCCTCAGGTTCCGGTCTTTGATTACTCCGCGTTGCAAGGAACGCGATNNAGGGCGAGACGATTTGACGGAAGGCTAACGAGGTGGAGACTGCTGCCCTTCTCGGTTCCGCTAGGCGGGCGTAGGCTCTGGGTTGTCGGGCGTGGAAGAGGCGACGGCGAGACTGACGAGGTCTTCATGCCGCTACCTTACCGCGATGAGCCTTAACCTCGGATTAAGCTTACGAAGGAGAAATTGCCCGCAATCGTTAAAAACGTTGTACGCCGAGGGAACAAAACCCCGCCGGGGGAATGGATGTGGCGAGGTGAAGGACCGTGGTGTCTGTGACGTTATCTCTGACTGACTCGGAAAGACCTCAGTTTACCGAGCTTGCTCCGAAATCCGGATACGACGGTACTCCATGTGTCCTCGGTCGCTTTCGAGGCCAATTTGCCCATCGGCAGGGACTGCGAAGGCGTCCACGAGGACCTCACCGTTGCAGGTTGCGTGAGCCAGTCCTCCTCGAACAGTGATGACCAGTTCATTCCAATCGAGCGGACGATAGTGTTTCAGGGTGAGAAAGGGGCCGGCGAGCGGGTAATCGCGGCATTGCAGCTGAGGTCCNNAGACGCCACTGTCGGCGTTAGGACTGGCACGAAATTCAAGTTTGAGAACGAAGTCGTGAGGGAAGGACTGGGTCGTTAGGATGCGGCGACCTTGTTTGCTAACGCGTGAGGTGAGGACTACGAGTCGGCCGTTGCGACAGGCGAAGCGGCTGTCGGGGGTTTCCATTCTGTCTTCGAAGCGACGACCCTCAGGGTCTGTCCAACCGGTGAAGTCGCGGCCGTTGAAGAGCGAAGTAAAGCCTGGCTCCGGAAGGAAATCGTCAGGCCAAGCCGGCACGAGACCCAGGGTTTCGAGCGTAGGGCGCAACGCAGCGGCCCAGGTGCCATAGGCTCGACCGTTAGGGTGAAGCAAGTCGGGGAATTCTTCTGGGCGCGCGTCACCCTCGGCGTTGGCAAAAAGCGACCAGGTGTCGACCACGGAGACTTGAGGGAAATCCTGGACGTGGGAAAAAATCAGCTCGTTCAGACGGGTGATTTTATCGCGTGGCCGGCTTTTCAATGCCGAGCTGGGCATCACATAACACAGCACGATCGGGAGTGTCGCGTTGTGGGCGTGAAGGGAGGTGAGGATCAGGCGGATGTTCTCGCTGGCTACTTCTGGGGTAGCGCCTTCTTCCAGGTCATTTGTACCAATGAGAATGACGACGCCGCGCGGATTGAGGGCAAGGACATCACCGAGCCNNAGTACGCCTCGAGTGGTATCGCCACCAATCCCCCGGTTGGCGACTTTGACGCCCGGAAAGGCGTGGGCGAGGTTTCCTGCCCATAGTTGCGTGATGGAGTCACCCAGAAAGACCAACGCATTTTGGTCTTTATCGACCCGAGCAGCCCAGGCTTTGCGACTCTTCAGCCACAAGTCTTGAAACCAATCGGCGCGACGCAGTGGACCCGCTCCGGGAACACCTTCATCGGTGGCGGGCAATGCCAAAGACATTTCGGACGGAGTCCGATCGGAGGCGGAGAAAAGCGGCAGGCTTAAAATCGAGGCGAGAGCCGAGAACGTCGGCATCCAAAGTTTTCTCCAATACGACGGTCGATTCATAAGAAGGTGAGAGCCGGATGTGGCCGAGGTCACGTTAGGGCGGGCTTCGGGGCATGTCGATCTCGGTCTGTGAGTTGAGAATCAGGGGGTGTTTGGCGCTGCGATGGTCCGGCATTGCCTCGTAGGTGTCCCTGGGCTCTTGTGGTCACCTCTATGACTTCCACCGCCGCGCCTTCGCTCTATGACCATCCACGTTATTATGACGCTGTTTTTGGTACGACCTCGAAGATTGAGAGCGCCTTCCTCATCGAATGTTTTCAACTTTATGCCAAGAGGGAGGTAAAACGCGTGTTTGAGCCGGCAACGGGATCGGGACGTCTTTTGGTGGAGCTGGCCAAAGCGGGGTACGACGTCACGGGATGTGACTTAAGTGAAGCCGCGGCGTCGTATGGAAATGCGCGACTTGGTCGGTTGGGTTTTCCTAAAGCGATTGGGGTTTTTGATATGACCCAGTTTTCGCTCAGGCCCCGTGTGGACGCCGCCTTCAATTTAATCAGTAGTTTCCAGCATTTGGCCAGCGATGAAGCCGCTGAGTCGCACTTGCGTTCCGTGGCGGATAGCTTGGAACGAGGAGGCCTCTATATCATGGGCGTGCAATTGATTCCGACTCGGGGACGACGCAGCGGATCAGAGGCGTGGACGGGAGGGCGCGGGGCGCTTCGGGTGGAGACCGATCTCAAAACCGTTCGGCTCGATCGGAAAAAGCGCCTCGATCTGTGTCGGATGGTGACGACGGTGCGAGATGGAAAAAAGGTGACCGTCTTTCGGGAGAACCTGCGATTCCGCACCTACACGGCGGAACAGATGCTTCGCCTTTTGGCAAAAGTGCCCGCGCTGCAGATTGCCGTCACATATGATTTCACCTACACGATTGCAGAGCCGATCGTGGTCGATGCGGTGACGCAGGACGCGATTTTCGTTCTGCGGAAACGCTAGAGCGTTTTAGACTAAACTGTGGCCGAAAAAGTAGCGCAGGCTTCCAGCCTTCATCAGCTCGGAAGCAGGCTGGAAGCCTGCGCTACTTTGTTCCAGTCCGGCTATGATTTTACTTAAAACGCTCTAATCCCTCGCGAAGTTTATCAGGTCGAAGCGGCCAGTTCCTAGCCTATTGTCTGTGGTTAGGANNGTTAGGAGCGCGAGGAGGACAGTGGCTGCAAAAGGCTCGACGGATTTCCGCAACCGTGCGGTTATTGATCCGGGTCAGAGTCGCCTAGGGGAAGGAGGACGACGAAGCGGGTGCCTCCTCCTTCAACCGCATCGACCGAAATGGAGCCACCCAGTCGCTGGACGGCTTTTTGTACAATGGCGAGACCGATGCCGGTGCCGGGGAAAGCGCCGCTGTGAAGCTTTTCGAAAACCTTGAACATCTTTTCTCGGTACGAAAGGTCGATTCCGATACCGCGATCACGGACTTCAATTTGCACCGCCTGGCCCTGTGGGGCGAGACGACCGACGATCGTGACGTCAGGCGGTTCATTGGGATGCACAAACTTCAGAGCGTTGCCCAAGAGGTTGCTAAGGACCTGGGCGAGGAGAACCCGACTGGTGAATACCCTGATGTTGTCCACCTGGACCTGCACGCGGGCATTCTTGGTGGCGATGTCCTGGGCGAATTCTGCTACCACCCGCTCGACCTTGGTGCGGAGATCGACCCACTCGAAAGGAGTGTTGGCGTGGCTGACCTTTCCGTAGGCAAGCAGATCGACGATCATTCGATCCATGCGGCTGGCGGCTGAGCTAGCGCGGTCCGCGTAGGTTTGCGTGGCGTTGCTGCCGAGTTGCGTAGCCTCCTCGTTCAGCATGGAGACGTAACCCTGGATGCTTCGTAGCGGTGCACGCAGATCGTGAGCGACACTGTAGCAGAATGTCTCCAAAGATCGGTTACTTTCCTCGAGGCGGTGCGTGCGGTTTCGAACCTGTTGCTCCAATTCGCTATTGAGCTTGCGGAGGTTGGCTTGCGCTTGGGCAAGCTCNNCCTCATGGCCACCTCGTAGACCGAGAGCAGCAAATCGAGAATCTGACGTCGCTCCGCGGTGATCACGTGGGTACGACCACCGTAGTTGATTTCCACGCCGGCGGCATCATCTCCTCGTCGCTTGAGATCGCGGTTAGTGATCACGTCTCTGATTCGAGAAAGGAGATGGTCTTCAGCGAATGGTTTGCCAATGAATCCGTCGGCACCTGACTCGAGAGCGGCGATCACATCTTTCGGATCGGACAACGACGTTAATAGCATTACAGGCACGTTGGCCAACTTTGGCTCTCCCTTGATGGCGCGGCATAAGGCGTAACCGTCCATCCCTGGCATGACAATATCGGTGACGACGATCGTTGGAGGAGGATCAAAAATGGTGGACCATGCGGCTGAGCCATCGGCGGCCGAGCGTACGCTATAACCCTGCTTCTCCAAGATATGGTGAAGCATTTCGCGCTGGGTGGCGCTGTCTTCGACGATAAGAATCCGCTCCATGGTGGTATTGACTCAGCTCGTGTGAGGGTAGGCGGCGGAAGCCAGGCTGACAAGCAACTCGGCAATGCGGCGTGGGGGGAGAACATACCCAGCGGCATTTAGGGAAATTGCTTCCCCTGGCATGCCGTGAATAACGGACGATTCTTTGTCTTGCACCATGGTAATGCCTCCGGCGCGCTTCATAGCGAGAAGACCGTCCGCACCATCACGCCCCATGCCTGTCAGGAGAATTCCGACGGCGTGTCGTCCATAGACGGTGGCAACCGAATGAAAGAGGTGTGAGGCCGAGGGGCATAAGGTTGTGGACGTACCCGGTGCGGGTGCACTGAGGTGAGCTCGCTCGCCTGGACTTACCCCAAGATGGACACCGTCGGGTGCCACATAGACGCGACCCGGAAGCAGGGGCTCTCCGGCTTCGGCCAACTTGACCGTGAGTGCAGCCGAATCGGCCAGCCAGCTGGCGAAACCCGAAACAAAACCCGGAGCGATGTGTTGCACGACCAGAATCGGTACGGGGAAGTTACCCGGCAGCTCGCTGAGAATGGTTTTGAGAACGGATGGGCCTCCGGTGGACGCGCCCATGGCGACTGCACGAAAAACCTGTGAAGGCGGGGGATTGTCGATCGTCGGAGACGCGGGCGTGCGGGGCGTGCGCCGCAGCAGGCGACGGACCACCTTAATTTCTGACATCAAGCGGAGCGTATTGATGAGGTGCTCGGCGCTTTCTCGATGGTGAGCAGAATCCAGTCCGAACGGTCGTTCAACGATGGCGAGTGCTCCGCTTTCTAACGACTGGAAGGTGGCACGTATTTCCTCGGTGATGGTATTGCCGGTGACCACTACTATGGGAGTCGGTGCCACTTGCATGATGCGCTCGATGGCTTCGGGGCCACCCAGCCGCGGCATGATGATGTCCATCGTGATGATGTCCGGACGGAGGCGCTGAGCAGCCTCCACGGCTTCGAGGCCATCGCGAGCGATGCCGATGACCGACATGTCCGGTGCCTGGTTGATCAGGTGGGTTAGCACCTCTCTCGCTACGGCTGAATCGTCGACGACGAGAACTTTGATCATGACAGGAGCCTCCCGATCGCTTCTAGGAGATCGCTTTGATCGAAACTGCTTTTAACCAGGTAGGCATTGGCACCGGCGTCCACGCCACGGGCGCGGTCTTCGCGTCCGGCAAGGGAGGTAATCAAGATCACGGGCAACGTTGAGAGCGCAGAGTCGGCCCGGATTTTAGAGGTCAACTCGAACCCGTCCATTCGCGGCATCTGCACGTCGGAAACCACTAGGTCAACTGGCTCGTGTTTTAAAGTGGTGAGCGCATCGGCGCCATCGACGGCAGTGCGCACGTCGAAGCCGGCTGATTGGAGAATATTTTTCAGAAGCGAGCGTGAGGTGATCGAGTCTTCAGCAATCAAGACCCGGCGTTTTCGCTTCTCAATTTTTTGCGGAGACGCCGGGAGGGTAAGATGGCTTCGTCCGCCCGGAGCCGCCGCGGACAAGAGGGTCGTGATGTTCAGGACGGGGATGATCTTTCCGTCCGCCATGAGCGTGGCCCCAACGTACCAGCGCGCGCCGCGCAACATGGGCCCCAAGTTTTTCATGACAACCTCTTCCTCAAAGGGAGCCTCTTCGACTCTCAAAGCGACGCGAGATCTTCCTGACTCCAACAGGACCGCGAAGACGCGACGTGAGCGCGAGGAAAGGGTAGGGGAAGCGGCTCGGGTACGGAGTTGCAGGAGGGTGGAAAGGCTCAGGAGAACAATCGGCTCTCCGTCGATTTCGATCAGCGTTTGGTTTTTGGCCGGACGAAGCGCCGCTTCTTCGAGACGAAGGACACGCCGGACATACGTGGATGGAAGCACGAAGCACTCGCCCTGAGCTTGTATGAACAGGCCGCGGAAGCGCGCAAGTGTCACCGGTACTTCCAAACGGAACGTCGTGCCTATACCCTTACGACTCTCCACGGAGGCCGAGCCCCCGATCTGTTCCGCTTTTTCGCGGACGATGGCGAGGCCCAGGCCGCGTCCAGAGAGGGCATTGGCAGCGGCGCGGGTGGTAAAGCCGGAGCGGAAGAGCAAATCGAAGGCTTCCCGGTCGGAAAGGTCGGGACCTTCGGCGGGAATCAAACGGAGCCGACGGGCGAGTGCCGTGATCTCGTCCGGATCGATGCCCTTGCCGTCGTCCGACAAGGTCACTTCGACGCTTCCCCCGCTGCGGTTTTGGACGGAGAGCTCAAGTCGACCGCGAGCGGATTTACCGGAGCGCAAGCGAGTTTCGCGCGTTTCCAGGCCGTGATCCACGCTGTTGCGGATCAAGTGGATCAAGGCGCCTTTGATTTCTTCTAACACCCGTCGGTCTACTTCGACGTCGGCACCGTGAATTTCGAAATCAGCCTCCTTGCCCTGTTGTTGGGCAATTTCGCGTATAAATGCAGGGAAGGTTTCTAGGAGGGACGAGAAAGGCTGCATGAGGATCTCCTTCGTTTCTGCGAGGAGATGGTCGATCATGGTGCCGAGCCGTCGCTGTTCCGCGGCCGCGTGTGAGGCGAGGGTGGCCAGCTCCTGATCCCAGGTCCGAACTTGTTCATGGAGAGCATCCACATGCTGAATCAGCGCTTTGAGCTCTTTCGCCATGGGTGAGCCAGCCGACGCATCGAGAAAGCGTTTCAGCGCCGTAATCGCGGGATGACTACGTCGGATCGCGCCCTGCCAGAGCTCGTGCTGCGCGCTCAGTGCGCGCAAACCCTGGACTTGCCGGTCGCCGACGATTTTGGCGCCGGCCATTTCTTCCGCGTGCAAAAGAAGCGCATCCAGACGTTCACTGGCGACACGTACTGACGAGGACGGGGCTGTCGGGGCAGATGGTGTCGAGTTGGCGGCTGGCTCAACGGGAAGGTCAGAAACTCGTGGCTGAGGGGGTAACGGAACCAAGGAAATGCCCAGGAGTCGGGCTATTTCCGTGATTTGCTCGGTGATCTCCGTGACCACCGAAGCCGGTACCTTCTGCTGAGCGGATTTCAGGCCGCTGAGTTGCTGTTCTAGGGCGTGAGAGAGAGATTCTACGTCCGACTCGTTTACCATGCGCGCGGCGCCCTTGAGGGTGTGCGTGCCACGGAAAAGTTGCTCCACGGCGGCCAAGTGCTCGTCGAGGGAAGTAGCCCTTTCCAAAGCCAGGGCAAAGCCAGCGAGAGCTTGCACCTGTTCAGCCGCTTCGGTCTGAAACGTGGCGCGCAGACGCTGGCGAAAATCGTGATCGTCCATGAAGGCCGTTAGCTACCGGGTGCTAGCCCGATCAAACCGTGAATTTTTGAGCGACCGCTTTCAGGTTTTGGCCCAGTTGATTGAGGTTCTTTGCACCCGCTTCGGCTTGTTGGGTACCGGTGGCGTTTTGTTTACTCGCTTGGAGGATGTTTTGGATGGCGATCGTCACCTGATCGATGCCGATGAGTTGTTCTTGCGCGGAAGCGGTGATCTGGGTGGCCGCCTGAGCTGCGGAGACGATGCTTTCGGTAAGTGTTCGAATGGCGTCACCGGATTGATTGACTTGNNAGACTTGTTTGACGCCGGCATCGACCGCTTTGCTGCCCTGTTCCGCAGCCATGACTGTGGCAGTCGTGGCTCGTTGGATATCACTGAGAATGTTCCGGATCTGAGCGGTGGATTCCTTGGATTGCGTGGCGAGGTTACGGATTTCCTGAGCAACCACGGCGAAACCGCGTCCATGCTCCCCGGCTTTTGCAGCTTCGATGGCGGCGTTGACGGCAAGGAGATTCGACTGTTCGGCCAGATCATTAACAGAGGAAACGATTTCGCCGATGGACTGACTCTGTTCACTCAGGCGCACGATCGTTTCTGCGATCAGCTCCATCTGTTCGCGGACATTCTTCATTCCGGAGATCGATTCATCAATCGCTTTGCGGCCGAGGTGGGCGGATTGCGCGGCGCGTTGAGCGATGTCGGCAACGTTGCCCGCCTTTTGAGCAGAGACCTGGGCGGTTTGTTTGACCTCTTCGGCGCGAAATCCGTAGCCGGCGGGATTGGCGAC
>DKKJ01000054.1:0-6011 GCA_002455175.1 Opitutaceae bacterium UBA6669 | reverse complement strand
GTCTTGGAGAGGATTAGCGATGGCGCGACCGAGCAGAACGACGCCACCGAAACTACAGATCAACACGCCGGCGCCAAAGATGAGGAACCACATACGCGCTTCGGCAGCGGTGTTTTGTGTGCGGGCAAGGGAAGCCGAGGCTTCTTCATTTGCTGTGGTGATGAGCCGGTTGATAAGATCGCGCATCCGAAGATACCGGTCATTGTTCTCGCCCATAGAAATGCGGCCGGCTTCGGCGACATTCCCAGCAATGGCTAACTCGAAGACTCGTTCGCGGACGGCGGCGTAGGTCTCGCGAACCGCCATATGTTCATCGAACACGCGGAGAAAGGCGGGCGAGTTGATATTTCGCTCTCGAATGGTTTGGAGGAAAGCGNNTTTCGATGTGCTCCCGTTTAACCCGCTCGATCCACTGTAGCCTCTCGGTGGGAGTTTGGGCTGCGATCATCATGAGTACGCTGACACGACCCTCATTGTGATTGGCGAGGACTCGGGAGAGATCGGTGACGTTGAGCTGTTTCTCCCGGAGCTCGGATTGGACCTTAACCAGTTCAGCCGTTCGCGTGTAGGCGTAGCCGATTGCGGCGACGAACAGCACGATGATCACGCCGAAAATGCTGAAGAGCTTGATTCGGACAGGCAGGTCGAGAAATGACTTCATGAAAGGGAGGGGGAGGCGGTTTAAAAAGAAGGGAGAGCGGCAGTATCATCGATCACCAAGTCGCGGTGAAGCGCAGTCATGTCGAGGACGAGGACACCTTGGGCATCTACGCCTCGCACGTAGGCGGAGTTAAAAGCCACGACCTCACTGCTCAGAGAGTCGTGGGGAATCTCGGTCAACCCTTCCACAGCGTCCACCAAGAGGAAAAATTCACAGCCGCTATGGGAGATAAGGATGGCTTGCTGTTGTTTGGCGGTGGCGGCCGGGAGGTTGATGAGAGGACGCGGGTCGAACGCGGGCACCACCCGGCTCCTCAAGTTGACAAGTCCTCGAACAAAAGCAGGTAGTCCCGGTAGAGGGGCAATGTCACCAAGTGGAATCACCTCCAAAACGTTGGTGTTTTCGATCGCAAACGTTTGTTGATCGAGAGTGAAGGTCAGCACGCGTATCCAGGTCGTTTTGTCTTCGGCACGAGCTGGTGGCTGGGCGAGAGCCTGGGCGCGTCGAGCCAGGATTTGCATCTCTGTTTCAGGCGGGGCGGACACAGCTGGAGTTTCCACATCCGTCGAAGACGGCAAACGGCTAGATTTCTGGTGCGCAGATGAATCTGTCGACGGATCTGAAGAGGGAAATAAGGGTTTCATAGATCTCTCGCTCATGCTGCGGTGTGCTTAAGTGAGCTTTCTACTACGGAACGCAGTCGACCAACGGTGATCCCGTCGCTCCCCGGCACAGATTCGCCGGGGTTATGTTCGCGGAGTAAGCGNNTCGAGGCTGGCGAGGGCCAGGTGCGAAAGAACAGATTGAGGGTTGAGAAACAGCACCGTGCGGAAGGCTTGGGCGGCTTCCTCCGAACGACCGAGTTCCTGCAATACACAACCCCTTAAGTAGTGGACTTCCTCGTCGGTGCGATTTTCCCCGAGCGACGCCTCGCAAACGCTAAGAGCAAGAGCGAGTTCTCCTCGGTTGGCATGCGCTCGTGCGTCTTGGACGACCGGGTTGGCCACAGCGTCGACGGGGAGGCGTTCCGGGGAGGCCGAGGACGTGGAAATTGTTTCAGGCGTCGCTTCAAGACCAAAGAATGGCAACGGCGCTGGCGCGGGGGCCTCTATCTGCAAAGGCAGTTCCAGCGGCTTGGGAGCAGGAGAGAGGACCGTTGACGCCGTAGAATCGAGTCCCTTGCGGAAAACACCGGCACCTTCTGATCGAAGATGCAGTGCTCGTGCTTGATCGGCTGAAAAATCGCAGGGGCCAATGATTAGCCACCCGCCGGGGGCGAGGGCTTGGGCTAGGCGTGCGATCACGGCGCGTTG
Organism: Opitutaceae bacterium UBA6669; assembly: GCA_002455175.1. Classification (GTDB taxonomy): domain Bacteria; phylum Verrucomicrobiota; class Verrucomicrobiia; order Opitutales; family Opitutaceae; genus UBA6669. The sequence goes on along the minus strand of DKKJ01000054.1, from coordinate 4,037 downwards.
CCACTCCGCGGAGAAGTACATCAAGACATTCCGACAGAGAATGAGATCCATATCAGCGCGTTCGCCGAATTCCGCCGGATAGAGAGGAGCGATTAAATTCAGCCGAGAGAACCGCACGAGGCTGCGGAACTCAGGGCGTAGCTCGTAGCGGTGAGTACCGCGCCGCGTGAACGCGAAGTCCTTGAGCCATGACGGGGTGTCACGAAATGACCACTCCGTGAACACGCCGTTTTGTGCCCGCAGGAGAGCGTGGGTATTGAGATCAGTCGCGTGCAACTGGATCTGCTCGGGTCGCAAATCGGAAAAGGCGCGACGAAGGAGAATCGCGATCGAGTAGGGTTCCTCGCCGCTGGCGCAGCCCGCGCTCCAAATCCGCAAGGGTTGGAACTGGGATTTTCGGCGTGCGAGGCGAGCAGGAAGAATTTTTTGCTCGAGCAGTGTGAAGGTCTCCCGGTGCCGGTAAAAGTAGGTTTCCGCAACGGTGAGATGATTGGCCACAGCACGCAGGTGCTCTTCGGTCCCACCGCCTGTAGCCAGGTGCTCTGCCCAGCCTTGAAGATCCGATACGCCAAGTTCCAGGGCGGCGGAGGCCAGCCCGCGCGAAAGTTCATTCCAGCGATCGGGAGGGAAGCGCAGACCGAAGCGCTGCGTGACAAAGCCACTCAGGCGTCCCACGAGATCCTCTGAAAGCGCGGCGGTCATTCGGCTTTGAAGGCGGACTGAGCGGCGTCGAGCTGAACCTCCTCATCGAGGGAGAGGAAGGCATCGAGATCGTTGACCAACACCAAACCTTCGTCGGGAAGCCGAAGGATTCCTTTGAGATACTCCAATCCCGGTAGCAGCGTATCGGCGTGGTGGAGACGCGATGAGGAAAGCGGGAGCACGGACTGCACTGCATCGACACATAGGGCGAGCGACCGCCGTTCCGTATGGACCAAGAGGAACTGATCGGTTAGCCGGGCAGGCCGTTCAGGTAAGCGGAAACGTCGACGTAAGTTGATAACGGGAATCAGGTGTCCGTGTACGTTGATCATTCCGCTGATGACCTCCGGAGCCTGAGGTAAGCGCGAAATCGCTACTCGCTGTACGACGTGGTCGACGTTTTCTAACGGCAAAGCGTAGCGCTGATCGTCGAGGGAAAAGACGACCCAGGAGAGCTCTTTACTGACAGCGGTCGTGCGTGCGCTCACGAAAAGGACGGCGGTTTAGCCGTGAGCTCGCGGCGCATCGCGGGAAGACGATTCTGATTCAGCCAATAGGCATCAATCACGCGTAGCAGATCGAGCAGCTTTTCCGATTGCGACGGCTTGACGAGGAATGAGGCCGCTCCCAGACGGTAGGCGGCCTCGATGTCACTCTCTTGCTCCGACGAGGTGAGCATGACCAGCGGGATCATCTGCAACTCCGGCTGAGTTTGCGCCCACTCCAGGACCTCTAGTCCGCCAACGAATGGCATTTTCATATCAAGCAATACCAGCGCTAGCCGAGGGAGATCTCCAGCAAGGTAGCTTTTGAGCGACTGAATCGCTTCGCGGCCATTGCTCACAGTGTGGAGGTTATGAGCCCAGCCCGCTTTCTTCGCCGCGGTCTTGAAGAAAAACACGTCATCTTCGTTGTCCTCCGCAAGCAGGATGGTGTACGTCATTAAACGAAGTTAGGGAGTCCAGCTTGCGGCTGCCAAGATATCCATGACCTAAGGATCGTCGCATTTTGCATGATTTCTCCCTCCGGGAATTTCCCTATGCGAATGAAGGGGATTCTGAAGGCGCTTTGCTACAAAAGCAAAGGATTGTGGGGCTCGCCATAAGGCTCCCGTGCAGAGTAGAGAGTCAGATCATGCTTCGTCCGCCTGACTTTCTCGAAACGGCACGTCTCATTGCGCGTCGGCCATGTCCTGCCGATGCAGAGGCAGTTTTTTCTGCCTACGCCTCAGATCCAGCGGCTACCAAGTTCCTCTCCTGGACTCCATATCGCGACTTGGCGGCGTTGCGGGAGTTTTTGGGGCAGCGAGCGGCGGCTTGGGAAAGCGAGGGTGGACATTATGCTTACCTCCTTTGCGAGAAAGGCTCGAATCAGCCCATCGGGTCCATCGGTTGCATCATCGATCAATGGAAGGTGACGGTGGGGTATGTCCTAGGGCGGGCCTACTGGGGGCGTGGGTACACGACCGAAGCGCTGATCGCGTTGCAGACCTGGGCTCTGGCGCAACCGAGCATTTTCCGGGTGTGGGCGTTTTGTGACGTGGAGAATCCCGCTTCGGCACGGGTAATGGAAAAGGCGGGGATGGTCAGAGAGGGGATTCTCAAGCGCTGGCATGTGTGCCCGACCATCGGACCTGAGGCTCGAGATTGCCTCGTCTACGCCAAAGTTAAGTAGTGCCCCTTTCCCGCGGTCTCTTGAACGGCGTGAAGGCCGAGACCGTTAAGGGTCACCGCTTGCTCAGTTCACGTGTGAACGGTGTGGCCGGTAGTCCTGCACGATTGTAAAGTGGAGTGTGGGGGAAGGCATGCCAGGCATAACGGACCGCGCATGGATGAAGGAGGGAGTGCGCGCGCACGCGGAGTGAACGGCTGGATTTCGGGTCACCGATGGGTCGCACCTCGGTGGCGGGGATAAAGGACCCGTCGGCTCCAGCGAGTTCGAAAGCGGCTTCTGCGTTATCTTGGAGATCGAGGCCTCCTTCGGCAGAGGAAAAGTGCAGTTCGAGTGCGTCGCCCTGTCGCGTTACTGTCTGCAAAATTGGACCCGAGTCCGAGGTGGGCTGGGCATACACGCGGTTCAAGGCGAGTCGGGCAAGACGCTCACCGACCTCCCGTTTTCGTTTTGGATGAATATCCGTCGGGTCGCCTAGGTCGATTGCGGTAGCTTGACCCGTGAGGGGAAGTTGCAGCGCAGAGTCCTGATAGGCGCGAACATCGACCCAGGCGCGGTTTCCGGCTTGGCCGTAGCCCGCGAGTTGGACCCAGAAAAAAGGCAGGTCGCTTTGGTCGAGGTCGCGTCGCCATTCCTGAATCAAGGCGGTGAATTGGCGGCCGTAAGCGGGAGCGAGGGTGGTCGCTTCTGTAGCGTCACTTTCGCCTTGGTACCAGAGAACACCTCGTACCGACAAAGGCAGGAGGGGAGCGATCATTCCCTGGTAACCTGCGGAAGGGCGGCGATGTGGGCGCGGAGGAGTGGGGGATTTTTCTTGGAGTTTCCACCACTGTTGAGCCGCCGGTTCTTCGGCTACTGCGGAAGCGCTGCGCCACGTAGCGATCGGGGTGTTACCATAAGAGACGCTGATCAGTCCGATGGGGATACCGGTTTTAAGGTGCACATCCCGCGCGAAGAAGAACGCTACAGCAGAGAAGTCGCCGGTGCTGTCGCGTGTTGCAACGGTCCACTGGCCAGACGCAGCAGCGGCGGGTTGAGTGGGGAAGTTTGGCGACACCCGAAAGTGGCGAAGGTCGGGAAAATCTGCTGGGTTGATCTCGCCGGGGTCGCCATCGCTGTTTTTAACCGCCATCTGCATGTTCGATTGGCCCCCGCACAGCCAGACGTCGCCGAGCAGGATATCGCGGTAGACGAGGGTGGTATCACTTCCTTCGATCGAGAGGGTGATGGCGTGGGTGGAGACCGGTTGAGCCGGTAATGTCACCACCCAGCGTCCGTAATTATCGGCGGTGGTGGACCCTTTGGTTTCGCCCAAAGTGACGTGGATTTTTTCGCCAGGTTGAGCAGTGCCCCAGACGGGTAACGGACGGTCGCGCTGGAGCACGGCGTGGTCACGAAAAAGTGCCGATGGAACGTNNGGCGAGGCAGGGGAGTCCGATAAGAATGCAGCTGAGAAGTTTTTTGAAAATCGCGAGTAGGTGGACGACGGGCGGTACAAAACGATCTCGGGAAAGCGTCGTGGGGAGTATGCAGACATCACCCCTAGGCACGCGAAGGCTCCACACGAGCGTTGAGAGTGTGTTCGAGGAGTGGGGCTGTTTCTGACGTGTCATTCTCTATCCGCGTCGGCGTGTAGAGAACCTTGCTAGTCGGATACCGCTGAG
>DKKJ01000291.1 GCA_002455175.1 Opitutaceae bacterium UBA6669 | reverse complement strand
CCTCCACCGCCTCTGCGGCACGGTGTGACATCACAACCGCCTCAAGAAGCGAATTGCTGGCCAACCGATTGGCCCCGTGAAGACCAGTGCTCGCAACCTCTCCGGATGCGTAAAGACCAGGCAACGAGGTTTCAGCTGTGAGATTGGTCGTGACGCCACCACAGGTGTAGTGGGCCGCAGGTACCACGGGGATTTTTTCCCGGGTGAGATCAAACCCTAGCCGTTTGCAGGTCCGATAAATTTGCGGAAAATGCGCTCGAATAAAGTCGGAACGGCGGTGAGTGATGTCCAGCCACACATGCGGGGTACCACTCTGCTTCATTTCGGTATCGATCGCCCGGGCAACAATATCCCGCGGCGCAAGATCGGCCATGGGATGATACCGCTTCATAAACGCTTCACCCTTGAAATTCCGCAGGATCGCACCTTCACCACGCACGGCCTCGCTAATCAAAAACCGCTCTCCCGTAGTGGAGTACAAGGTAGTCGGATGGAACTGAATGAACTCCATGTTCCTGACTTCCACACCCGCCCGGTAGGCCATGGCGATTCCATCTCCCGTGGCGATGTCCGGGTTGGTGGTGTAAAGATAGACCTGACCTGCTCCGCCTGAACTTAGCATTACTACCGGAGCCGCGAACGTCAGGACCTTGCCACTGCGAACGTCCAGCGCATACAAGCCTGCGACGCGATTGGGTCCATCTAGACGCTGTGAGCGTAGTTTTCCCGTCGTGATGAGATCGATCGCAAAGGCATGCTCAAAAAGGTCCACACGGGGTTCTGCCGCCACCGCCTTAAGCAGTGCGTCTTCAATGGCTTTTCCTGTCGTATCTTTGACATGGAGGATGCGTCGTTCGCCATGCCCTCCTTCGCGTCCCAGATCGTAGGCCCCTGCCTTGTCACGAGAAAAACGCACTCCCCACTCCACCAACTCACGCACTCGAGAGGGGCCGTCACGGACGATTTCCCGGACTACTGTTTCGTCGCACAGTCCATCGCCCGCCACGAGAGTATCACGAACATGCTTGTCGAAATCGTCGGTTTGAGCGGTGACCACCGCGATGCCTCCCTGCGCCCAATTGGTATTGGAATCCGCCTTGTTTTTTTTCGTGAGGATTGCGACTGAGAAGCCTTTCGTCGCCACCTTGAGGGCGAAGCTGAGCCCGGCAATGCCGCTGCCTACAACCAAGACATCGTAAGCGCCCGCCTTGATCGTGTCCGATCGTTGCTCGCAATTCACAGTAGGAAATTGTCGATCAAACGGACTTCATCCACCCAAACAGCAATAGCCATGAGCGCTTTGCCGGGAACGACTTCGCGCATCGGTTCCATTGTTAAACGATCGGCCACCGCGACGTAGATAATACGGATACGACGATTGTGACTTAAAATATGTGTGGCTTCGGCGATCAACCGATCTGCGGGAAGCTCGCCGGCTTCCACCATCTGCTTTGCTTTACTCAAAGCCTGGAAGATTGCCAAAGCTTCCTTGCGCTGGGTCGCGCTGAGGTAGCGATTGCGGGAACTCATCGCCAAGCCATCAGGATCACGCAGGGTCGGCGCCACAATCACCTCCACAGGAATGAGCAGATCTCCGATCATCTTGGTGATCACCGCCACCTGCTGCGCATCCTTTTGCCCAAAGACGACAAAGTCTNNGGCGCCACGATATTGAGCAGCTTCGCCACCACCGTGGTCACTCCGCGGAAATGCGTGGGCCGCGACGCTCCTTCCAGGGGACGGCTGACGTGGTCCTCACTGACATAGGTAGAGTATCCTTTGGGATAAATGTCTTCGACCGTCGGATGAAACACCACCTCCGCACCCGCTTCCGCGCAAAGGGCTACGTCGCGCTCGAGGTCACGAGGGTACTTCGAGTAATCCTCGCTGGGTCCAAATTGCGTGGGGTTAACAAAAATCGAGACCACGACACTATCCGCACGCTCGGCCGCCAGGCGAATGAGGCTCAGATGCCCCTCGTGAAGTGCGCCCATCGTGGGTACGAAACCAATGATCTGCCCCTGGCCGCGCAGGCCACGGGTAAGATCCTGGATCGCTTTGATGCTGTGGATCGTTTGCATGGAGNNAGACTTATTCAAGATTTCGCCCGCATACGAACACCACCACCTTTCCCCTCCGATGATCCGCATCAACGAAAACTACACTAAGCTCAAAGCGTCTTACCTGTTCAGCGATATTGCCAAGCGGGTAACCGCCTATACCCAGGCGAATCCCTCCAAACCCGTCATCCGTCTCGGAATCGGGGATGTTACCGAGCCATTGCCCGATGTTTGCATTGAGGCCCTCCACTCAGGCACGGACGAACTCGCTAAGCGAGCTACGTTCAAGGGTTACGGCCCCGAGCAAGGCTACGCCTTTCTCCGCGAAGCCATCGCTCAGCATGATTATCAAGTACGCGGCTGCAAAATCGAGGCCGACGAGGTGTTTGTCTCTGACGGATCGAAATGCGATTGTGGTAACATTCAGGAAATCTTTGCCACCGAAGGACTCCGGCTAGCGATTCCCGATCCGGTCTATCCTGTTTACGTGGATACCAACGTCATGGCAGGTCGCACCGGCGCTTCGGTTAATGGGCGTTACGAGGGAATCACCTATTTAGAGAGCACCCCTGCCAATGGGTACGTCCCAGCGGTTCCATCCGTCGCGACCGATTTGATTTATCTTTGTTTCCCGAACAATCCGACCGGCGCCGTAGCCACTCGGGCACAACTCGCGGCCTGGGTCGCGTACGCCAAGGCTAACAAGGCCATCATCCTCTTCGATTCAGCTTACGAAGCCTACATTCGCGACCCACAGATTCCTCACTCTATCTACGAGATCGAAGGAGCGAGAGAGGTCGCCATCGAGTTTCGCAGCTTCTCAAAAACCGCAGGGTTCACGGGAATGCGTTGCGCCTACACCGTAATCCCCAAATCGCTCACAGCCTACGACACCGCAGGGAATGCTCATTCGGTTCACGCTCTCTGGAATCGCCGCCACACGACGAAATTCAATGGGGTGTCTTATCCGGTGCAAAAAGCGGCTGCAGCCATCTTCAGCGACAAGGGAAAGCAGCAGGTCAAAGCGATGACGGACTTCTATCTCGCCAACGCCGCCCTAATCCGTTCCGCAATCTCCCAACTTGGATTCTCCTGTGTCGGAGGCGACAACGCTCCCTATATCTGGATCAACACCGGACGCGACTCCTGGGAGTTTTTTGACCTGCTTCTCAACCAGGCTCAGGTCGTTTGCACACCCGGCGCAGGCTTCGGAAAGTGCGGTGAAGGCCACGTTCGCATCAGCNNTCGCCGCAGCCCTCAAATAACGCGAGCCGCACTCCCATTCAGATCAAAGAAGCGGAACTTTTCCGCTTCTTTTTTTGCGCCCGAGAGGAAATCTCAGCCCCAAAAAAAGCCCACCTAAGTGGGCTTCGTAAAGCGTAAGAGGAGTTAGGTCGACGACTGTACTGGCTGGCGTTCGTGGACCCAAAAACGGGTGACCACCAAGTGCCCCTGGCGGACGTCATATCCCCACTCTGTGTCGAGCATTTCCACCGGGCTGGCAGTCGACGTGCCTTGCAGCGCGACGCGCTGGAGGCGACTCCATTCGCGGACGGCGAGGAGACGAGCGGAGACAAAGGCTTCTTCAAANNAGTCGGCTGACCATCTTTGCCCACCTCGAGGGAGAACTGCAGGACCGTGAAAGCAGTGGTGGTGGACCGGAGATTTTCCATATGCGAAACAGTATACGACGACTCTCTAGAAAAGCTAGGGTTATAACCTCAGTAGTAATGCGAACCCCTCAACGGGTTCCGGGTATTTTCAACCTTCTTTCTAGTGGTAATTCCCCAGATAATCACCGCGTGGGCAGGCGTTGCGCGATGTCGTTTGCAAGAGCAGCGGCACTCTCACTCAGTCGCTCCGCTAACTGTGCGAAATTCTGTGCCTCATACGGGAGAATGGGAGCGATGTAGTGGTAACGCCCCAACACTTCCCCCTCTCCTTCGCTGCGGATAAATTCATAGGTAGCCGCGAATAACGCTACGGCTGCGCCATCGGCGCCTACTCCACCCTCACATTGAGTGATGCGAATTCGAATATCCACTTCGCGGGTATCCGCGCCCAAAAGCGGAAACGTCACCACAGAGCGCACACCAGAGGACTGGCTCAATTGCTCGCGTAACACCCGCATCAAGCCAGCATCCAATGGTTCTGCCCACCGCGCATAATCCTCGTAGCGCACCTCGTGCGGTCCGCGACGGATGACCAAGCTCTTCGTGTTCCTAAGGTACGTAGGCAAATCGATGCTACGCAATGCGACCGCTACACCAGACTGCGGATCACGCACTTCAGGAATCGTCGCAGTCGTCCCAAGAACGTAATAGCGGGTCGGATCGACCGCCGCTTCGGGCAGAATAGAACAACCCGACCAGACAGACGCCGACACCATCAATAGAAATACGACTACGCTGTTCACACGGAGTTGAAGAGGCGCCCTCGCCGGAGTCGGCATGCGCGCGAAGAAGGATTCGCCAGAAGGAACTCTGTTCCGTAAAGTAGTCATAAAGAAAAGACCTAACGGTGACTCAACGTGGCGTCTTTTTTCCGGTCAAAAGTGCATTAGGATTGCGCTCGAGAAAGTCGGTCAAGCGCTGGATCGACGAAGCCGCTTCCGACAGCTGGCTCAAAGCCCGGCTAGCCTCATCACCCAGCCCGCTTTGAGCCTGAATGAAGGTACGCGCCGTTGCTGCCGCCGAAGAAAACGATGCCAAGGTTGCGCGCGCCTGAATAAGAGTATCAGCGAGCTGCGTCGTGGTCGGATCAATCACTCCATCGAGTTTGACCAGCGCGCCGCGTAGGTCGGTCACCGCAGCATTGATGTTCGCAAACGTCNNATGTCCGTCAGAATCTCCGTCAGATTCGCCTGAAACTCAGATATCGCTGATGGCATGGGCGGCACAACCGCATAGCGTAAGTCGACAACGTCGATCGGTTCCGCGGGATACTCTTTAGGGTCCACAAAATCCAGCTCCACATAGAGCAATCCGGTAGCCAGCCCCAACACGCCCAATTGCGCCCTAAGACCCTGATCGATCAGTTTCTGCAGCTCTCCACGATCAGAGACATCAATCAACTCCCCCTTTTCGTTGGTCAGGGTATTGCGACTCAATTCACACACCACTGCCACCACCGACTCATTTTTCCCAGACGTATATCGGATATTCAAACCCACCACCCGGCCGAGCCGGACACCCCGCAGCTTCACCTGTGAGCCCAAATCAAGTCCGTGGATCGACTCGTTGAAATACACCACAAATCGCTGTGGCTTGGCAAAAAAGTTAATGCCTCCAAAAGAAAACAACGCCACCAGCGCCAGAAGCATGGCTCCCAATACAAAGACTCCACCAATGGCAGGGCTGACCTTGGTTTTCACGGTTCTGAATGTGGACAGGTGGAGGACAACTTCAATGAAAGGGTTGCGACAGAAAACTAGCGCGGGAGCGCGTCCGACTCACGAGGTATGTCGCGTTTTTCCTCATCTCGCTGCAAAAACTCGCGCACACGAACATCCGGACAAGACTCGCGCAATGCCCTTGGTGGCCCCATCGCGATGATCCCTTTCTCACGTTTGTCCAACATGATGACACGATCGCCAATTCTGAAGATACTGTCGAGTTGANNAAAAAAACACAATCGCTGGATCAAGTGCCAGCGCCCGAGCCAGACCCGCGCGCTTTTTCATTCCTCCGGAAATTTCCGAGGGATAAAAGTGTTCATAACCCTTCAGACCCACTTGAGCGAGTTTGAGGCGAACCAAGTCGTCGACTTCCCGCGTGGAAAGCCGGGTGTATTCTTTGAGAGGGAGAGCAACATTTTCGTGCAACGTCAGCGAGGACCACAGCGCCGCGCTTTGGTAAAGGACACCAAATGTCTTCAAAAGCTCCCGCCGGGTGGCCGTATCCGCATCAGCAAACGACCGACCAAAGAAATTAACCCCTCCTTTCAGGGGTCGAACTAGCCCGATCATATTTCGTAAGAGGGTGCTCTTTCCGCAACCCGAACCCCCGATGATAAAAAAGATCTCTCCTCGACCGACTGAGAAGGTGACATCCTGTAGGATGATCCGGCCATCGTATCCACAGTGGAGATGATTGACTTCGATGGCTGGGGAGAGAGGTGCCGTGCTCATAGTCCCAGTATGTTAAACGCCACCGCGAATAAGGCGTCCGAAACAATCACCAAAAGAATGGCGGTCACCACCGCAGACGTCGCCGCTCTCCCCACGCCGGCTGCGCTACGGTCAGCATTTAACCCGCGGTGACATCCTGAAAGACCAATCAACAGTCCGAAGGCTGCCGCCTTGATCAACCCAGTGGATACATGCGAAAGATCGACGATGCTCTGAGTTTCCACCCAGTAAGCGGCCGGAGGGATATCGAGCACGGCAGCTCCTACCACCATCCCCCCGAGCACACCGAGCAGGTTCGCGTACATTGCTAGCAGCGGCATCATGATGCCCAAGGCCACCAGCCGCGGCATGACTAAAAAGTCAATCGGGACAATTCCCAAAGTCTCAAGAGCATCGATCTCCTCTCCCGCTTTCATGTTCCCAATTGTGGCGGCAAAAGCCGCACCGGTGCGACCTGCCATGATGACTGCTGCCATCATCGGCCCCATCTCGCGCACTACCGCGAGGCCTACCAGGTCAGCCACATAGATATCGGCACCAAACTGCCGCAACTGCACAGCGGCCTGATACGCCATGATCAATCCCACCAGCAGGCTAATCAGACCAACGATGGGCAACGCCATCGCCCCGCATTGTTGCATTTCAGCCAAACAATCATGCCAACGAAACTTCCTCGGCTGCCGAATCAGCCGAAGAGCACTCAAGACACATTCACCGACAAACGTATTAATCCCCCGCCCTTTTCGCACGATATCCGTCGTCGCCAAACCGATCACCGTCAAAAAGTTTTCGGCACGTTGTGGAGGTGTTTCGCTGCCCGGCGTGGCTTCTAGCTTAGACAGAAGCTGTCGAACGGGAAGGGGTAGGGACGATAAATCAAAGCGTGCCCCCTGCGCCAGAGCCCATCGCTGAGCATCGTTAAGAAACAGTAGGAGAGAACTGTCCCAGGTCTCGACGGCATCCATTTCAATCCGCAGCACCTCGGGGGTTTGCCCGCCCACCACCTCGGAGAATTGGGGCCGGGGTTGCTCCACGCGCCAACGTCCTAACAGCGTGACGACGAGCTTCTCGCCATCGGTGCGGGCTTGCACATGAGCGGGAGTGACCTCGGGTGACACGGACATTCGCCCCTATAACAACCCGGTTTGGCCATTCCGCAAAGCCAAACTTCTTGCGCTGCACGCCTTCTTTCGACGCGCTTGCAGACCGCTATGCGCTTCCGCACCGTCCTCTTCGATCTCGATGGTACTCTGGTGGATCACTTCACCGCGATTCACCGGAGTTACGTCCACACGCTGCCACAACTGGGCTTGTCGGCACCCTCCTTGTCCCAAGTAAGGAACGCCGTCGGGGGTGGGCTGGAACGGGCCATGCTGAACTTCGTTACTCCGGAGCAACTGCCGCACGCCCTTAAAATCTACCGTGCTTACTTCGACCGCACCATGTTGGACGATATCGTTCTGCTTCCAGGCGTTATCGACTTGCTTTCAGGCCTATGCAAACGCGGAGCGGTCTGCGCTGTACTGACCAACAAGGTAGGGACAGCCTCGCGATTGATTTGCGAGCATCTCGGCCTAATGCCGTGGCTCTCGGGAGTTTTCGGCGCGCATGACACGCCGTGGCTGAAGCCAGACCCTCGTTTTGTCGACCATGCCTTGAAAGCACTGGGCCGTACACACGAGAGCGCACTGATGGTGGGCGATTCCCCTTTTGACGTTCAAGCGGGGATTCAGTCGGGATTTCCTTGCTGGGCCGTCACCACTGGGACTCATGATGCAGCCTCTTTAAAAGTCGCCGGCGCAGAAGCCGTTTACGATGACTTAGCGACTTTAATGGCNNAGATCCGGACGCGTCACCCGCTCGACCTCCGCCCCCACCGCAATCAGGGACATAAAGATATCACGGATAAAGAAGGCCAGAGCCCCCAACAAAAATAAGATGCTCAGAATAAAGAGAGCCACGATCAAGGAGGCCCAATCCCGCTGAATCAACGCACTCGTAAAAATTACCACGACAAGAAGGCCCGAGATGAACATACTGGAAGCCGCCAACGTGACGGCCATCCGAACGACCTTCGCCCGCCGATACATAATTCGAAGCTGCAACGCCACATGCTCGCGCTCCTCTCCGGCCGTAGTCCGCATCTGTCCCGCCAGAATACGCGTGCGGTCGACGATTCGCGCCAACCGGTTGGTCATCGTGAGGAGCAATGATCCTAAACCGGTGATGAGGATAACAGGCGTAACTGCGAGTTGAATAAGTGGGAGAGCACCTTCCTGCATAAGTGGCATGATGTGAGCAGAGCACTTTGTGCCGACATGGCAAATCCGTCCGTTTGCAAAATAACAATTCTCGTGATCTAAGATGCCCGTCGACCTTATTTTTGATCCTGCGACGATCCTCCCAACCCTTTGCGTACGGAACGCTCCATAGTCTCTTCACCTGCGGCCTCCGCTAGCCTCACCGGAGTGTTAGAACGCATCCTTTTTCTCAACGAGGAGAATCACTACACTATCGCGGAGTTTCGCCGTGATGAAGACAGCGACGAGGAAAAATCCCGTCACGAAAAGGTCACGATTGTGGGTCCGCTCCCAGGAGTGCAATGCGGGGAAACGTTGCACCTAACGGGAGAATGGACGCGGCACGCTCAACACGGAGATCAATTTAAAATCGTTACGTTTCGCTCCGAGTTGCCCGCCAGTGTTTACGGGATCCGCAAATTTCTAGGCAGCGGCTTGGTCCCGGGTGTAGGCAAGCTCTACGCCGAAAAAATTGTCGACGCGTTCGGTACCGACACCCTTCGAGTCCTCAGCGAGGAATCGGCTAAACTCCGTTCGGTGCCTGGCATCGGTCCGAAACGCGCCCTCGCGATCAAGGCCGCGTGGGACGAACAGAAAGCGTTTCGTGAGCTCTATATTTTTCTCCAGACCTATGGAGTGACGCCCGGGCAGTGTTTGAAACTGATCAAACAATTCGGCAGTGCCGCGCAGTCCATCTTGCTCACTGATCCGTACCGAGTTGCTCGCGAGGTGGACGGCATCGGCTTCAAGACGGCGGATCGCATCGCCATCAACCTTGGTTTCGCCAACGACGCCCCGCCTCGCCTCGACGCGGGTCTTCTCTACGCACTCGAATCTCTCCAAGATGAAGGGCACACCGCTTACCGCGAAGCGGATCTTCGTGACCACGCTGCGGCCTTACTGGAGACCACGACTGCACGCCTGGAAGAACGGCTCGAAGCCCTCGTCACGTCACGAAATCTAATCCGTCACTGGCCTATGGTGATGCCCGCCAACTCGCCGTTGCCAGGTTCAGGTATGATCCAGCTTCCCAACAACGACCGCTGGGAGAGAAAAATTGCCGAGGTCATCACGCGTCTCACCTCCGCTACCAGCGGTCTCCCGCCCATACGCATCGATGCCGCCGTCGTCTGGGCGGAGCAGAAGGCCGGCTTCACCTTCGCCGAGCAGCAACGGCAAGCGGTGAAAACCGCGCTGGCCCAAAAAGTTTCCATCCTCACAGGCGGACCTGGAACGGGTAAGACCACCATCGTTCGCGCGCTGGTCGAAATCCTCAAAGCCAAACGAGTTCGCGTCACCCTAGCCGCACCCACCGGACGCGCCGCGCAACGGTTGTCCGAAACGACGGGCGGCTACGCGTCGACAATCCACCGGCTACTCAAATTTGATCCTTCGAAGGGCGGGTTCACTGCTAATGAAAGCCATCCCCTTGCCACGGATTTCCTTGTGGTCGACGAAGCCTCCATGCTCGACACACGTCTGGCCTCCGCTCTTTTGCAGGCGGTGCCGGCGCGAGCGCACCTGGTTTTAGTTGGAGACACCGATCAACTTCCCAGCGTTGGCGCCGGAAACATCTTGAAGGATGTGATCAGCTCTCAGCGCGCTCCCGTGACTCGGCTTCAGGTGATCTATCGTCAGAAGGGACAAAGCGAGATTGTGAGCACGGCGCACGCGATCAACGCAGGCGAGGCCTCTCTTCCCCCGGCAGTCAGAGACGTCGCCAGCATTCAGCCCTGGAGTGACTTGACGTTCGTCGTCGCCGAATCTCCAGAGGATACCGTGAGAAAAGTGATTCAACTCTGCCTGGAGTTTATCCCGCAGCACTACACTTGGGTCGATCCGATACAAGATACCCAAATTCTTGCTCCGATGCACAAGGGGCTCGCTGGCGTAGGAAATCTGAATACGCAGCTTCAAAATGCTCTTAACCCAGATGCGAAAGGTATTCGATGGGGCGGATACGAGTACCGTCCTGGTGACAAGGTGATTCAACTGAGAAACAACTACGACAAGGGTCTGTTCAATGGCGATATTGGCACCATCCTTTCTGTCGACGGCGAATCAGGCCAAGTGACGGCTTCGTTTGATCGCGAACCCCACGAATTCACCCGCGGAGAACTAGGAGACCTCGCCCTCGCTTACGCCATCAGTATTCATAAATCGCAGGGCAGCGAATTTCCTGTCGTGATCGTACCGTTGCTCAAAGGGCACTTCATGATGCTGCAGCGAAATCTCCTCTACACCGGCATTACTCGCGGGAAGAAAAAGGTGTTTCTAGTCGGCGAGCCCGCCGCGTATGCCATGGCCGTCCGGAACAGCGAAGCCAAACTCCGGGTCACTCACCTTCGCGAAAAACTGACACCTCTCCAGCCATNNTCTACCAGACCCTCTCAGCCCTGACGAAAGCGCCGTGTTCCCTTTTTATTCAAACGACTCCATCCATGAAATTGTCACGTTGGCTGCTTGCGGTGGCTTCGCTCTGCGGGGCCGCCCTCTTTGCTCAAACCTCCACCTCGATGCCAGCTACAGTCGAGGGCTTTCGCTACGTTCGCACCGTAGGAGGTATCCATGAGTACACCCTGGAAAAAAATGGGTTGCAGGTCTTGCTCATGTCGGAGCACTCCGCACCGGTGCTCACCTTCATGGTGACTTATCGTGTGGGTTCACGCAACGAAGTGACCGGTACGACCGGCGCGACGCATCTCTTGGAACACCTCATGTTCAAAGGTACCTCCCTTCACAATCGGGAAAACGGCACTGGCTACGATCAGTTCTTGGAAAGTGTCGGCGCGATCTCCAATGCAACCACCTGGTTGGATCGCACTAATTACTATGCAAATCTTGGCAGCGAGCATCTCGAAAAAATAATCGAACTCGAAGCAGACCGCATGAGAAACCTCCGGCTCCTCGACTCAGATCGGAAACCGGAAATGACCGTGGTGCGGAACGAATTCGAGATCGGTGAAAACAATCCCGCTCAAGTCCTAGATCGCGAAATCACCGCCGCCGCCTACGTCGCTCACCCGTACCATCATTCTACCATCGGTTGGCGTAGTGACATCGAGAATGTGCCCATCGAAAAACTCCGCGAGTTCTACGATACGTTTTATTGGCCAGACAACGCCACCGTTACCATCGTCGGAGATTTTCAGCCCAAGTCGGCTCTGGAACTGGTGAAGAAATACTATGGGGTGTATCCAAAAGCCCCTCGCGCAATCCCCGTCGTCTACACGGAAGAACCTGCTCAAACCGGGCCTCGCCGGGTGGTCAGCAAACAAGCGGGCCAACTCGGTGTGGTGGGAGTCGGCCATAAAATTCCCTCCGGCCGCGACGCCGACACGGCTGCCCTCAACGTCATGAGTGCAATTCTTTCCCTGGGCAAAAACAGCAGACTTTATCGCACTCTGACCGACCAGAGCCTCACTACTCAAGTCAGGGGTGACGCTGGGTTCTTTCATGACCCCTCGTTGCACATCATCTATGCCTTCCTGGCACCCGGCGCCAACCACCAGCAGGTGGAATCGGCTATTCTTGCCGAGGTAGAGAAGCTCAAAAAGGACGGTGTGACTGATGAGGAGGTCAGCAGTGCGATCAATCAAATGCTCGCGGCCTCAGCGTTTGCACGTGATGGCTCATTCGCCATCGCCAGCGCGCTCAATGAGTATATCGCCGTGGGAGATTGGACCCTTTTCGTCACCATCGACGNNGTAAAGCGGGTGGCCAATCGCTACCTCCAGGAGGATCAAAGCACCACCGGCTGGTTCATCCCCGTGCTCACTGAATCCACCAAGCAGTAACCCTGACCTTCGCTTGGCACCCACCGATTCCTCATGAAGCCCACTCTCTCTTTCTCAGTCGCACTCCTCGCCTTCGCCTCGTTTGCCTTCTCTCCCGCGTCAAGCGTGCGCGCCCAAAACGCGGACAAAGAAAGCGCGACGATCGCGGACAAAATCAGCCGTACTCGCATCTCCGGAGTCGACGTCATCGCCTACAAAACGGGTGTGAAGGACGTGGTCACCTTCCGCGGCTCATTGCCTGCCGGAGACAGCTTTGCTCCCGAAACCAACGTGGCGATTCCGACCCTCGTCGGAGGCATGCTCGACAAAGGTACTACACGACAGGACAAATTCGCGATTGCTCAGCAGTTAGAAAGTGTCGGTGCCCGCCTGTCGTTTGAAGTCCACGAAATGATGCTGACCTTCAGCGGAAAATGCCTCCGAAAGGATCTTCCTCTGGTCATTTCCCTCCTCGCGGAACAACTCAGAAGTCCCGCATTTTCTAGCGACGAGTTTGATAAACTAAAAAAGCAACTCGCCGGAAACCTCCGTCGCATGATGGAAAGTACCGACTACCGGGCGAATGAAGCCTTCGTTCGGGCCGTCTACTCTGTAGACCATCCCAATCACGCTCCTTCGACCGAGGAGTTTCTCAAGGATGTCGAAGCGGCAACGCTCAATGACTTGAAATCGTTTTACTCCTCCTTCTATGGGCCCGCGCAAATGACGCTCGTCGCAGTGGGTGATCTCGACGCCGCCACCTTGCAAGCAGAAGTCCAGAAAGCGTTCCAAGGCTGGTCGGGAGGAAAGGCTATCCCGAAATTCGCCAAGTCCACCTCCACCGACGTGAAGAAGGAGCAAAGCGTCTACCTCGCCGATAAAACAAGCGTGAGCATCGTGATGGGCCAGGCCTCAGGCCTGCGCTACACCGACAATGACGCCTTGGCACTCCGCGTCGCCAATGCGATCTTTGGCCGTGGGTTCACTGGCCGACTGATGTCCACCGTGCGCGACACGGAAGGGCTCACCTATGGTATCGGGTCGAGTCTCGGCAATGACGCCTTCACTGACGGCGACTTTCGTATCTTTGCTCAGTTCAACCCCGAACTGCTCGAGCAAGGCCTCACCTCGACACGACGTGAGCTTACCTTGTGGTACACCAAAGGTGTCACCGCCCAAGAGCTCGAGCGGAGCAAGAATGACTTAATTGGATCATACAAAGTGGGACTTGCCACCACCGACGGTCTTGCCGAGTCCATACTCCTCACGGTGCATCGCGGCTACGGCGTGGACTGGCTGGATCAGTATCCACAACGCATTCAAGCGCTCACCCTGGACCAGGTGAACGGCGCGATCACACGGCACCTGAATCCAGCAAAAATGATCACGGTGAAAGCAGGCACTCTCCCTGACGCCAAACCCTGAACGTCACCGCTGCCCGGGTCCACGAGGCCTCTCAGCGTTTCACCAAGGGCGCCCCGTCTTCATTGCCTCCAGTGCATTTTCCGCCGTGTCCTCGAGATCCGGGAAAAAATCGAGCCCCGTGAGCGACTCGATTTGATCAATGGTGGTTCCATAATCTGCCACCTGCCCTCCACCCGGAGTCGTCTGGGGAAAGAGAAAAGCAAGGGTGCGCAAGCGGCCCTCAGTTTCGTCCACAATGATCATATAAAAACCTTCAGGAATCGCGACGCCACGAGGTAGACGCTGCGGGCGATTCCCAAACACTGGGCCACAAACCACCCAGACCTCGTGGTACCGCGCGGGATAACTAGTGGCAATGCGACTCTCGAGCTCTCTCCATAGACCTGCGTTCAGTTCATGACGTTGGGGAACGATGTTAGACATCAAAAAGGTTTCTCTTTGGGCTTCCTCCCCAAACCGTGTAGCGATCGCCAGGTTGGGTGCCAGATGGCCGCGATCGTACTGAGTGTTCGAATACATGTCGGGTGTGACCCGTGCCATGGTCCGGCGGTCGATTTCAAATCGATCGGGACGAGGGGGTGCCGCACGCATGCGTTCCAAATCCTCTATCCGGTAAGCGGCCCAAACCGGTGTTTGGAGCGTTTCGGAAAATCCGACAATGTATCCTCGATTCACCAACAACCGTACGGTGCCGTGAGGAAAGGACGTCGGTTTAGGCACTCCGCCCAGAATGAAGGTACGCTCTCCTGCAACCTCTACGGAAACGCTTNNACACGCTATCGCCCGACGCGTAGTACAGTTGCCAGACGTCCCAGACCACATCGAGTGGCGACACGTGTTTGTCACGGGCAAATGCATTCTGCACCAGTCGAGCCACCTCGGTCTTTCTCTCGGGTGACTGAAGGGCGTACCATCCTCCCAAAAGAAAGAAGGCGCCGATGTTCAGCCAGAGAACAACGCTGGCTAGTCCTCGCGTCCTCCGGCGCGATTTGGATCGCCGCTTCATCAACGTCTTACTTTGCGAAGGTCGCGATTCGTCTTGGTCAAATCGAAGACCGCTGGGTCATAGTCAGGGCCAATCCACTCTCGCCATTCCCGGTTCATATCCGTCCCGGTCTCTTCAAGCGAAGCCAACATGTCATGAAACGCGGCCAGCCCCCCACAGTCTTCGGGAGGCCCTGCCCGTTCTCCAGCTAAACAGCTTGGGTAACGCTTTCCCTTTTCTAAACCCGTCACTTTCTCCACGAGAATCTCCAACTGCCAACCTTCACCGAAGTGATAACCGTAGCTGAACCGCGTGCGACGAGCGAGATCGATGTCTAAAAGGGTCACATCACGGTCATCCTCAATCACCAACTCCCCGCGTCGCAGCGGATTTCCGTACCGCTCCTGCTCGAACTGAAAGCTATGGGTTTGATAGTCGAACCACTCGAAACTAATCTGCAATGCCTCATGAAGCGCGGAGAGCCACATCGACTCCCGTACGTGAAGGCGTCGCCATATTTTCGGTTGGCAGCCGACCACGGTCGCATGCAGCAGCAGAGCGTTCTCCGCTGCTTTNNCGGCGACTGCCTTCTAAAAGACCGATCATTCGGAGCCATTGTCACGGCTTCTCGCCGCACCACAACCCCGAAGATGACTGCCCGCGGGGTGGTAGGCGACGCAAAGGCTCCGAAGCTTAGAACTGATATCCAACCGTCACTCCGATCTGACGTGGATCTGCCCGATTTTCGTAGCGCTTTTCCAGGTAATCAGGGTCTTCGTTGCCGAAAAAGAGGACCCGCTTGTCATACACTTCGTCGAAGGCATTTTTCGCCCATAGGGTCACCGTCCAATGGCGCCACCGATATCCCAGGTTGGCATTGACCACTTGGTAGGATCGCCTCGCTTCATTCTGATTATTCGAGTCGTACTGCTTGGACTTTCCGACGAGATCGCTGCTAAAGAAAAGTCCCGTTTCTGCTCCATAACGTACTCCCACGGTGTAGCCAGTACGGGGGGTGTTTGCGAGCTCCCGTGCCTGCACGGTGCGTCCGTCGGCGACGACAAAGCTCTCCAACTCGGATTGCATCAGGCCAAGAGAGCCCCGCACGCTCCATCGTTCTGAAATCGCATAGGCACCGCTCATCTCCGCTCCGTACACATACGCCTCATTCGCATTATCAGTGAAGAAGCGATAACTACCGCCAAACCCAGCTGAGTCGCGCACCTGGGTGTTGCTGCGCGCCAGATAAAATGCCGTGACTTCGCCGGTGAGGCGGCTTTCCCACCAGTGGCCCCGCACTCCGGCTTCGTAGTTCCACAGCGTCTCAGTATCGTAGACCAGGGGATCGACGGACGGGTCAATCCGTGCGTCGACATTGATTCCGCCCGCTTTGTATCCGCGGGTAACGGACAGGAAAGCAAACTCATGATCCGACAGGTCATGCTCTAGAGTCACCTTGCCTCCGAATACGTTGTCACTAAATTTTGGATAAACAACAACCACGGGATCAAATCGACCAGTACTGGCACGGTAGCGCGTGCGTGTTCCTTCTCCCTTCGACTCTACCCGCTCCGAGCGCAACCCGAGAACCAATCGCGTGCGCGCAGTAAAATCATGTCCGATTTGCCCAAACCAAGCAAATTGATCGGCATCGTAGACCGTCCTGAGGCCACGGACATTTCCAGGATCTTCATTCGTATACCGGGACCGTTCGTCGGTATTGGCATAAAAAACTCCGGTCGTCCATCGACTGATTCCCCGTCCCTCTGCGGATTCAGAATCGGAGTCGAGGCGCACTTCCTGGCTGGCGCCCCACCGCGTCCGCGAGAGGTCACTGAATCCCTGATACGAGGACGCCGTCCAGTCATCGTCGTAGCTGTAGCGGGAGCGTGTCCGTGATCCCGTCGTAGTCGTGGTCAGACGTACTCCCTCCCATGCGGTGTACACGCCCCGCAAACTGGCAGCCAATGAGCGTTGCTCATCTCGACCCGGTTGGTCGCTGTAGGTCCACTTTCCGTTGTTATCGAGCGCATATTCGTCAAATCCATTGTCGAAAGTCGCGGCCAAAAACGTCGACTCCCAGCGCCAATAATCATTCGGATTCCAAACGAGGCGCAGCCTCGCCGTGAACTCGTCGCGTTCATTCGTCGCGCGATTCTGTGTGAGGTTGTGCCGGAAACCATCCTGGGAACTCTGCTGCACCGCGAATCGCATCATCAACTCCTCAGGCCGCTTCAACAGCGGTCCCCCCACCGCAAACTGTGCAAAACGCAAAGCATCACCACCGAATCCCGCCTCGGCACTTCCCGTCCAGAACGGAGTCGGTGCACGGGTGACCAGTCG
>DKKJ01000113.1 GCA_002455175.1 Opitutaceae bacterium UBA6669 | reverse complement strand
TTGATGTCGAAAGAGGGCATTTCTACCAGACCACCGCCACCCTCTCTAACCTTGTAATCCGCGGAGACGGTATTCCTGCGTCCGATGGAATTCTCCCTACTCGATATCAGGCTGTTTCTCGAACCGGACAAGCTGTCGACCTCTATGATGGCGGCAACTATTCCATTGTAAATACGATGTCTGATCAGGGCCAAAGCGATACGGTTCGTATGAATGGTCGTTTCGACCTGGGTCGTGACTTCGGGCGGCTGGCGTTGAAGGTAGGTGTTGCTTATGACCGCACAGAGCGCGATGAGCGACGTTTTACCAAGCAGTGGAATTTTCGTCCCAATGGTGCCACTGACGTGGCCGCTCGCATGGCAAGTCGGTTCGATGTTTTTGATCCCGCGTTAAATGATGAGGGGCCGACCGTCTATGGCCAGCCCGCTCGATGGTTGAGTGGGGCCAAGATGTACCAACTCTATCTGCAGAATCCTTCTTGGTTCGTGCTCGATGAACCACTCGCTCACCAAAGTGCCGTCAATAATTCCCGCACTTTTAAAGAAGCCGTCTCCGCTGCCTATCTGCGAGGAGATATCCGCTTGCTTCAGCAGCGGCTTTGGTTGGTCGCGGGAGTACGTTTCGAGCGCACCGAGACCGCAGGCGCGGGACCTCTCAATGACATCAATGCCCAATATCAGCGCAATCCTGATGGGACCTTCGTTCGCAATTCTGCCGGGCAGCGGGTGTTCATCACCACGGATCCGCTCGCTCAGAGAAAATTGCGCTTTCAGGAACGNNTCTTACGACGGACTGTATCCGAGCCTTAACACCACCTTCGACCTATCTGATAAACTGATTCTCCGTGCTGCGTATGCTCGTACTTTAGGTCGACCGAACCTCAGTTTCATCGCCCCCGGTCTCACCATCAGTGAGCCCGATGTGGCTAATCCTACGATCACGGTCAACAACACCGGTCTTACTCCGTGGACAGCCGATAGTTTCGACCTCGCTTTGGAGGCCTACCATCTGAAGGACGGCATGGGATCTGTGGGCATCTTCCGCAAACAGATCAAAGACTTCTTTGGCGTCCTCAACACGCCGGCAACGCCGGAGCTGCTGGAACAGTATGGTTTGGGGGACGATCCGACGTTCGCCAACTACAACCTAGCCACTCGCGTGAATGCAGGGGACGCCGAGATCGACGGAATTGAATTGGGTTACCGTCAGTCGCTCACCTTCCTTCCGCACTGGGCGCGCGGGTTGCAAGTATTCGTTAACGCGACCAAGCTAGAATTGCGTGGAAGTAACACCGCCGACTTCAGTAGTTTTAATCCGGAGACGATTTCGGGCGGAATCAATTTCGTGCGAGCCCGCTACTTTTTTAGATTTACGTACAGCCACTTGGGCGAAACCCGACGNNAACCGCCGATACCTACAACTATCAAGGGAAACGAACTCGTTACGGCGTCAATGCACAATACAGCATCAATCCGAGGTGCGCACTTTATTTTTCGATTTCTGATCTTGGCGGTTTCGTGCAAGACCTTCGTCGCTACGCTCCCACTACGCCTGAGTATGCTCGCAGCCAGCGTCGCCAGGAGCTGGGCTTCTATACGACGATCGGCGTACGTGGTTCGTTTTAGCGATTGTTGCCAACTACGAAGCGGGAGGGGAGGCAAGCGACCCCCCTCGCACAAACTCGGGAACGATTAAGGTTTTACGGCGTTCCCGTTGGTGTGTCATCGCCGTGTTCACGGCACGGAGAACACTTTGAGCGTATTTCTTCTGATTGATACGGTACGCGGTTGGCTCGGGGATAAGAAAAGAAAGGTAGGATTCCCCGACCTGAGTCACCACCGAAATATCCTGGGGAATTTTCAGCCCGCNNGGCGGACAAGGACGACGTCGATCGATTCCGTCGTGGCGGCACGTATCGCTTCCTGAAAGCCAAGCTCACTTTCTAAGTCACCCGCCTTTCCGTCCGCGTCGACCAGCAACATGATGTGCCGGTGTCCTGCTGCCAGAAGCGCGCCAGTAGCGTGTCGGCAAAGTGCTCGGTGATCGACGTCCACTGAGTGGAGGTCGATGCCGCGATGACAGGTTCCCGCGATGACTACTGGGACACCGCTTTGGGCCAGCCAACGCTGCATTGGCAAATTGGAAAGACGCACGAGCCAACAATCTGCCGGTGAGCGCTTGAAAAGCTCATGGAGCGCTCGTTCTGGCGAAGCCGAGTAGCAGGCTTTTGCCTCTACGGGACGAAGCTGCAATCCACGCGCTGCTAGCAGGGCTCTCAATTCGTCAACCCACGAGACAGCAGTAGGTCGCACTTCCTGGGCAGGACCGGGCAGCAATAGGTTGATGGTACCGCCCATCTTCTCGACTTGGAGTGACTTTGATAGGCGACTCACGATTTGATGTCCCTTTCTCGGCACGGCCTTGAGCTCGCGAGAGGCTTTCAGCCGAGCCAATGCCTGCTGGAGGGAGAATCGGCTGATCTTCAACTCTGCTGCGAGCATCCGTTCCTGGGGCAGCCATTCGGACCAGCGTCCCGAGGCAATGCCTTCTCTTAGTTCTTCTGCAATGAGGTCCGGGAGTCTTGGACGGTCGGGGTGCATACGATCCTATGCATTTTGGTTTTTCTTTTTGCGACGCAATCCAATTGGATTGTTTTTCAGGCCAAGCGAGCGCTCTTGCGACAATGATTCCGAGAGATGTCATGGCGGACGATGCCCACCCCTCTGCTTACTGGCCTCGTGGCTGCGCCGTTCACGCCCTTTTTATCCGACGGACGGTTGAACTTGGAGCTGATTCCTGCGCTTTGTGATCATCTATTAGCTCATCGTGTCTCCGCCGCGTTTGTTTGTGGGTCCACCGGAGAAGGCACATCGCTGACCGACGCCGAGCGACGTCAGGTCACCGCAGCCTGGGTGCATGCTGCGCGGGGACGCTTGAAAGTGGTAGTCCACATTGGACATCTCTCAGCAAGCTGTGCGCGAGAGCTCGCGGCCCACGCTCAGGAGGTCGGTGCTGATGCGATTTCCTCCTGCGCGCCCTCTTTCTTCCCGATTCAATCCATCGAACAATTAGTAAGTGTAACCGCTGAATCAGCTGCAGGTGCTCCGGATCTTCCCTTCTATTTCTACCACATCCCTGCGTTGACTCGCATGGAATTGTCGATGGTCGACTATCTCCACCGCGCTGGACCGGCGATTCCAAGTCTCCGCGGAGTAAAATTCACGCACGCTGATTTTGAAGAGCCCCTTCGTCTGATCACGTATCAAAACGGTCACTATGAAATACTCGGTGGCCGGGAGCAAATGCTGTTGGCCGCGCTTGCTACCGGTGCGCGGGGAGCGATCGGCAGCAATTTCAACTTTGCGGCTCCACTGTATCATGAAATCTGGAGCTCATTTCAGAATAATGATCTTCCGCGTGCCCGCCGGTTACAGGGCCAAGCAATCGAGCTCACCTTGTTTTTCAGACGTTTCGGTGGTCTTAGAGCGATGAAGGCGGTGATGGCCTTCCTCGGGTTAGATTGCGGTCCGGTTCGGGCGCCGCTAAAACCATTGACATTATCGGAAAAAAAAGAGCTCGAGATCGGCTGGCAGCAACTAGCTCAGTCTACTCCAACCCTCTCGATGCCCACCGAATAAACTCCGTCTCATGGGTACTCTCGACTATTGCCTCATTGCCGTCTATTTTGTCGCGACGTTGGGATTAGGTTGGTTTGTCGGGACAGGCCAGAAGACCATTAAGGACTTTTTTCACGGTGATCGCAGCATCCCATGGTGGGCTGCGATGTGTTCGGGGGTCGCTACCATTGTGAGTGGAGTGTCCTATCTAGGGAGTCCTGGTCTCGCTTTCAGCACGAACTACAATTGGCTGCAGTTTCGACTAGCCGTTCCGTTTGCCTTGCTGATCATCTGCTGCATTTTGCTTCCGCTCTTCTACAAGATGGGAGTGTATTCTATCTACGAATACCTTGAGCGTCGATTTGATCGTAGGACGCGGCTTCTTTCGGCCTGTATGTTCGTCTTTTTGAAATGTGGGTACTTATCCGTGGTCATTTATGCTTCATCGTTGGTGCTCGCGGAGATCGTTCCTTTGCCGTTTGGAGTCATTACGATTACTGTTGGGATGGTGACAGCCCTTTATACCTTAGTCGGCGGAATCAAAGCGGTCATTTGGACTGATACGCTGCAACTGGGAGTATTCGTCGGCGGAATTATCGCCACAATTTCGGTCGTCCTGAGTCAAGTCGACGGGGGCGTGTCTACGATCATCGACATCGCTGATCGAAGTGGTCGTCTCGATTTCTTCAATTTTTCCACCGACTGGACGCAGACATATACCTTCTGGGGTTGTGTATTCGGCGGTATGTTCATGATCATATCTCAGTTTGGTACGGATCAGGCAGAGATCCAGCGGTACCTCACGACCCGAACGGCGCGTGATGCCAATGTAGCCATGATTTTTTCTCACCTTGCTTTGGTGGTCGTTGGATTTGGACTGTTTTTTATCGGAACCGCGTTGTTTGCTTTTTACAGCCTTCATCCTGAAAAGGGAGGGTTGGAAAGCTCTGCCAATCGCATCTACGCGAAGTTCATTGTTGAGGAAATGCCTGTAGGCATGAAAGGACTGTTGGTGGGTGCTGTGCTCGCTGCCTCGATGTCGACGATCAGCTCTGTACTGAACTCTCTTGCGACGGTGACGCTCGCCGACTTGGTGCCTGCTATCAGCAAACGTACACCTACTCTTGCCAGCGCACGGTGGATCACGTTGGTATTTGGTGGCATCACTACGGGGCTCGCCTGTTTTGGCGGGCAGTTCGGAAACTTACTCGATGCGAGCAACCGTATCATCAACCTCTTTGGAGGCAGTCTCGTGGGCACATTTTTGCTTGGCACCCTCTGCCGGAACGCCAATGCCCCAGGAGCTTTTTGGGGTTTGATCTTGGGAACGATTGCGGTCGTGGCGCTAGAGATCACCACAGAGGTCTCCTTCATGTGGTTTGGCCCATTCTCCGCCGGTATTTCCTTTTTCGGCGGATTGCTGATCTCCTCATTGTGGAGGCTGCGGATAGCTCGCCCTTAGCCGCAGATTAAAGCCTTACAATTTTCCTAGTACTTGAATTTCGCACGATCACTTAATCTCCGCTATTCTCCTTCCATGGAATCCTTGTTCCACCGATTCAGATTGGGTTTCCTCGTCGCGTTTTTCGCGGCTCAGGCCGGTGCCACTGATGTCGAGTTCGAAGTCGCTTCGCCAATACCGATTCTTTCCGGTTCCGAAAGTACTTACTACTCACAAACGAGAGGGACGCCTGTGCCGGGAACGCCTGGACGGTTTTTGCTGACGACTCAAGACACGGACGTACGAGGCACTCATGGGTATCGGGATTTGTGGATGATGGAAAGCAACGACGGTGTTGGGTGGGGCGCACCTCATCGCATACCGTCCCTGACCCGACGCGAGGTCGGCGATGGAATTGAACGGGTGATTGGGGACGTTTCGCCTAAATGGCATGAGCGTTCTCGTCACGTTTTGGCGACAGGAAAGACCTTCAGCTTTCTGGGTGGAAAGAAAGAGGACCGCTCTCTCGAGCGTGTCGCTTATGCGACGTTTAATCCTGTGGACAATCAATGGAGTGACCTGATGACGGTGGACCTCCCGCTTCGTGATCGCGATGGACAACGGATCATTGCGCCCAACACCGGTTGTGTCCAGCGATGGGATCTTGATGACGGCGACATCTTGTTACCCGTGAGATATCGTCAGGAAAAGTTAGATGCCCCCTACGTCACCGCTGTTTTACGATGTGGCTTCGATGGCAAAACACTCGCCTATAAAGAGCAGGGAGTTGTGCTAAAAGGGCCAGGGAATGCTCCTCTTTTCGAGCCTTCGCTGACTCGCTTCCGTGGAGAGTACTTTCTCACCCTGCGATCGGAGCGCACGGCATTTGTTGCCCGCAGTAGCGATGGACTTTCCTTCACGCCGGTCGTTGAATGGAAATATGATGATGGTAGTCCGGTTGGCAGCTACAATACGCAGCAACATTGGGTGACGCATCGAGACGGACTTTTTCTCGTTTATACCCGGAAGGGGGCAAACAACGACCATGTGTTTCGTCACCGGGCTCCGCTCTTCATGGCTCAAGTCGATGTTGAGCGTCTGTGCCTTATCAAACACACGGAACGAGTGGTAGTACCTGAAGAAGGTGCTGATTTAGGTAACTTTGGTGTAGTGAACGCCAGTCCTAACGAGACATGGATCATTACCTCGGAGATGGGGCTTTCTCAAAACCGGTCTGGGATCCGTCGGGTGTTTCTGGTCAAGATCCATTGGACCACACCAAACTCTGTTTTTCCGCTTAATTGAGTCCTGATCCGGCAAACTTGTCGGCACCCTACTGATGAAAACGGTTCCTCTCTCTTCGGCTCCTCATCGCTTGCACCTTCGCCATGCGATTGTCACTGGTGGTGGCCAGGGTCTTGGACAGGCGATTGCGCGTGAGCTTCTGCGTTGTGGGTGCGCGGTTGCGCTTCATTATCACCGAAGCGCGGAGGGAGCAGAGGAAGTGAGGCAGGAGGCAGTGGCCCAGGGGCTACGTTGTGCCACGTTTCAGGCAGATCTGACGGTAGAAACGGAGGCTGCGTCGATGGTAGAACAGGCCACGAAGTGGCTCGGTGCACTTGATATTCTGATCAACAATGCTGGCGCTTTGATCGCTCGGAAGACTTTGCTGGAGCTGGACGCAACGTTCTGGCGTCACACTCAGGACGTGAATTTAGGCTCTCTGGTTTATGTTATTCGCGCTGCGGTGCCCCATTTGTCGATTCGAGGGGGTGCTAGTATCGTGAATCTTGCTTCGCTTGCTGGCCGTAAAGGAGGACACGCCGGTTCTCTCGCTTACGCGACGGCTAAGGGAGCGGTGATTACCTTAACGCGTGCACTCTCCACCGAACTCGCTCCCCATGGGATTCGTGTCAATGCTGTGGCTCCGGGACTGATTTTGGGCACCCGCTTTCACGCTGAGCACACGACGCCTGAGTCGGCGCGGAAAACAATTCAGGAAATTCCCCTGCGGCGCGCGGGGATGCCGGAAGATGTTGCTCGGGGAGTTGCGTTTCTCGCAGGTGAATATGACGGATTCATCACTGGCGTCACCCTGGATATAAATGGGGGCGTCTATTGTTGCTAAGGTACTGGCGCAGGCTTGGGCGGAGTTATGAACTGCGGTCCGGTTCTTGCGGACATCAAGGGATTTTAGTGATCTCTCCCGTTGCAGAGTTCGGACGGTCATCCCATGCGTCAGATGACGAGATTCGCGTGCTCGGCAGAGGGAGGTACTCCTTGCGTTGTCGGGATACTAAGCGCAGGCTGCGCGGTATGCCCCGGTTTTCTTTTTTCAGGCTGTTGGTTGTCTTCGCGGCTGGACTGCTGACGTTTTGGCCAATGATTGAAGCGGCTCAGGTTCGCGTGGCGACCTGTCAATTTCCGGTCTCGGCGCAGGTTTCTGAAAACGCTGAGTGGATTCTTCGGCAGATTGCGGAAGCGCGCGAAAAAGGAGCAGACGTAGTTCACTTTCCGGAAACTGCCTTGTCAGGATACGCCGGGGTGGATCACGCATCGCTGGAGACTTTCTCCTGGGACCTGCAGCGGGAACAACTGCAACGGATCTTGGCCGCAGCGGCTGAGCATCGCGTTTGGGTCGTCCTCGGAGCAACGCATCGTCTGTCGGCGCCGAACAAGCCGCACAACTCGCTTTATCTGATCAGTCCGCAAGGCGTGATTGTTGACCGCTACGACAAACGTTTCTGCACCAACGTGGACCTAGTGCACTATTCGCCCGGAGATCACTTTGTGACGTTCGATCTCAATGGTGTGAAATGTGGACTGCTTATCTGTTACGACGTACGTTTTCCCGAGCTTTATCGGCAGTATGCGAAACAGGGTGTCCAGCTCATGTTTCATTCCTTCTACAATGCTCGAGGGTCGAAAGACTCTATTCACCCAAAAATTATGCCGCTCACCGCTCAGGCGCATGCGGCTTCGAACGGAATGACCATCTCGCTCACCAATAGTTCAGCCGCGCCTAGCTGGGAGGGACGCGTCGTGGGTCCCGACGGCCTCGTGGTGACTACACTGGTGAGAGACGTGCCTGGCGTGATCGTAACCTTGGTCGATACGGATCGACCTTACTATGATGCCAGTCGGCCTTTTCGTGCCGCGGCGATCGATGGAAAACTCAATAGTGGAACCGTTGTCGACGATCCTAAATCGAGGGATCGAAATTCGTATTAACGGAAAGGAGTTTGTCATCGCTCGCTGGCACGTGGGTGAGCGCTGTCTCCGGAAAGAATTCCGGTAGAAGACGAAGCGCCTAGTCTGGGCGTCAACTGTCGATCTATCTGGCGATTTTTCCCAGGCTTTGCGCGGCGCGGTCAATTACGTCAGCCACCGCTTTGGGTTGAGTCATGAAGAGGGCGTGGCTGGCATCGACTTCTGTGATCTTCGCGCCGATGCGCTGCGCCATTTTATGCAGCATGCGAATGTCGAAGGCTTTGTCTTGGTTAGCGATGACCGCCCAGCTGGGCTTGGTGCGCCAAGCGGCATGACTGAGTTTTGTGCCAAAAGCCGAGAGATTGATCGGCACTTGAGAATCGCGCATGAACGCGGCGTCCGCGTCGCTGGTGTCAGCAGCGAAACCTGCTTTGAAGTTTTCTAATTTTACGATGCCGAAACCGTCGGCTTTAGCGTCGAGTACGAACTCTGGCGGTGTCGTGAAGCCATTGTATTGTTCCGCGGTTGTCTCACCGGCGTCAGGGGAAAGCGCCGACACGTACACCAGACCAGCCACCTTAGGATCGACTCCTGCTTCCGTGATAACTGTGCCGCCCCAGGAATGTCCGACGAGAATGACGGGGCCGTCTTGCCGATCAAGCGCCCGTTTTGTCGCCGCAACGTCGTCGGCGAGGGACGTTAGGGGATTCTGAACAATAGTGACGCGGTAACCGCGTTGCGTGAGTTGGTCATAGACGCCTCGCCAGCCAGAGCCGTCGGCAAAGGCGCCGTGAACGAGGACCACGTTTTTGACTGGGGTCACCGAAGAGGCCTGCGCGGCGCTTTCAGCCGACAGAGGTGCTGCGGCGAGCGTGAGAGCGGTGAAGAGGGAAGTGATCGTTTTCATGGTAATGGCTATTTGTTAATTGTGATAAATGTTATCGCGATAACTAAAATCCGAAATTGTGGCCATGTCCAGAAAAATCTTATCGCGATAATAATTATTCGCAAAGAATGGCTGTTTGCTTAGTGTGCTCGCGATGAAAACCCAAACGAGAGGACCCGTTCCACTAGAGCAGCAGCTCTGCTATTCGATCCACTCGGCCAGCATGGCTATCCAGCGGGCTTACAAGCCTTTGCTCGACGAGCTTGGGCTGACTTACCCGCAGTATCTCGTCCTCAATGTGCTTTGGCGGGAGGATGCTCAGAGCGTGGGCAGTATCGCGGATCAGCTCGCACTAGAATCAAGCACACTCACGCCGTTATTGAAACGGCTCGAAGCAGCTGGCCTAGTAAGCCGATTGAGGAATCCCGACAACGAACGTCAGGTGGTCATCTCCCTCACGGCGTCTGGAGGCGCGCTGAAATCCAAGGCGGGCTGTCTGGGAGACGCCTTGCTCCAAGCGTCGGGTCAAACCCCAGAAGCCTTAGGTGTGCTCAACAATGAGGTGCGACGCCTGCGCGATGCCATTTACGCCAGTACCGGGGATTGGAATCTAAGTGGCGCATAAGGGCCATCCCAGTATTCGTCTCTCTGCCCGTGAATGAGTATTCATGGTTCTATGACAACCGACCGCTGCCTGCTCGTCTGCTTCCCTGTGTCGCTGGCACCATATGGGGGTAGCCACTGGACTCTGAGAAACTGCGACGTGCTTGGCAGTGGACAAATGGGCAGCGGAGCGAGAGGATACCCGGCGGAATGTTCGACGCTACCCCAGGAATAATCGCCCGGTTCCNNACTTGGCATTTTGTAATCGGTTTTCTGTTGGTCGCATCCGTTGGTGTTGCGGCACGTGGCCCAGCGAATGACGCGCCGCACGAACTCAGTCGCGTACAGGGCGGAACAAGTCCCGCTCAGGAAAAAATCACGTTTAACCAGCACATCAGGCCCATCCTCTCGGACAACTGTTTTGCGTGTCATGGTACCGACGCCGCGCATCGCAAGGGGGAGCTTCGCCTGGATACGGCGGACGGTGCGATGGGCACAAGTAAATCGGGCGCTACTGCGATCATCCCGGGTGACCTCGACGCATCCGAGCTCTGGCAGCGGATCATTAGTCCCCACGAAGACGAAGTCATGCCGCCGCCGGAATCTCACAAGCAGCCGCTTACGTCCGACCAGCGCGAGTTGATCCGGCGCTGGATCGAGCAGGGCGCGGCGTATCAACGGCATTGGGCTTACGAACCTGTTTCACGGCCCGAACCGCCTTCCGCACTTGCCGGTGGGTCCTCGCATCCTGTCGATCAGTTTATTGGAGCTAAACTAGCGACGAAGAACCTGACGCTCTCGCGCGAGGCTCCCCCGGAAGCGCTCCTGCGGAGGGTGACGCTCGACCTTACCGGATTGCCGCCCAGCCCGGAAGAGGTGGACGCCTATCTTTCCGATTCAAAGCCGGGCGCGTATGAACGGGCTGTGGACCGGCTTCTCGCCTCGTCGCGTTTTGGTGAACAATTTGGACGCCACTGGCTTGACGCGGTGCGCTATGCGGACACGCACGGGTTGCACTTGGACAACGTGCGCTCGATCTGGCCGTACCGCGATTGGGTTGTGAACGCGTTTAACCGGAACATGCCGTTTGATCAGTTCACCATTGAACAACTCGCGGGTGATATGCTGCCAAATCCTACCGTGCAGCAACAGGTGGCGTCCGGTTACAACCGAAATATCCTCACCACCTCCGAAGCAGGTGCGATCGAGTCCGAAGTTGATATGAGGAATACAGCCGAACGCGTGGATACGACGGCCGCGGTCTGGATGGGGATGACCGCAAACTGTGCTTCGTGTCATGACCACAAATTCGATCCCCTGACGCAGAAAGACTATTATTCGCTGGGCGCGATCTTCAAAGGTCTCGCTGAACGGACGTGGGATGCCAACGTCCTGACACCGGCCCCGGCCCTCATTGTGGCCGGAGATCCCAAGACCCAGGCGCGTATTCAGCAACTCGACGAAGACGTCAAACGCCTCGAGGCCGTGGTCAGCGCCAAAGCCGACAAAATTACGGGCAATGCTCCGTTACCTAAGTACGACCCGGTTCCGATCACTTACGATGTGGTGTGGGCAGAGGATTCCGACATGATGGCGCCGTCATACCTGTCTCGTCCACCGCTGCCGGGTGAGTGGCGAGGTGGCTCGGGTGTTCCGGTCATGAGTG
The DNA here is from genome assembly GCA_002455175.1 of Opitutaceae bacterium UBA6669. Lineage (GTDB taxonomy): Bacteria > Verrucomicrobiota > Verrucomicrobiia > Opitutales > Opitutaceae > UBA6669. The sequence goes on along the minus strand of DKKJ01000113.1, from coordinate 1,878 downwards.
GAACGCGGGCGTTGCNNGCGGAGCGACCGATTGCGTTCGCGGCCGGCGATTCGATTATCATGGTGCGGACATCGGCGGTGGCATTCGCCCATGTTTATCTGGATCCGGTGAATCCGCCGCGCGCGGTGAGCCTCGAGTTTGATAGTGGTGAAAAAACCATGCGGATGGTTTGGGGTGACCCCGATGCGTTTGGAGCCGACGTCGCGAAGAATTCTATCCGTGGTGGCGATTTGCCAGCCGCCGGAGGCTATGTGCGGCTTTCGTTGTCCGCCTGCGATTCGGGAGTGGACGAAGGCAAACTGTTCACGGGAATTAAGCTCGGACAAAGTGGTGGTTTGGCGTGTGGGGACCAGATTGGCGCCACGCTGACGAGTCCAAAAGCGAGTGAAGATCCACTCCTGTCGCGAACGGCGTGGAATCAATCCATCCGGAGGGCGTGGCCGGGATTTGACCAAGTAGGGATGCGGAACGACCTCAATTTTATCGTGCGAATCAATGATGTGCTGCGCGACGCTGACGAAATTCGGAAGCTCGATCGTTGGTATCGCGACTATGTCTACGCGCCGCTGCGTTCTGATCTAGAAAGCGAAACCCATGCGGTGCGCGCGCTTCTTGCCGAACAGATCCACTACGAAACGACGTTGCCGATGACGATGATTTCGAAAGAGCGGGAGAAACCACTGCCGTCGCATGTTCTTATTCGCGGTCAATACGACAAACCCGGCGAGCTGGTTGAAGCGGCAACACCGGCCTTTCTGCCGCCAGCACCTACCACAAGCGGACGCGTCACCCGCCTGGATTTTGCCCAATGGTTGGTGAGCCCCGAAAATCCGCTGACATCACGCGTGACGGTCAACCGTCTCTGGGGTCAACTCTTCGGCGTCGGCCTCGTACGTACGCCCGCAGATTTTGGCTCTCAAGGNNCCACCGACGCACCCCGAACTGCTCGACTGGTTGGCGAGCGAATTCATGCGCACAGGGTGGGATACCAAGGGCCTGGTTAGGTTGATCGTGACGTCACGGACCTATCGGCAGGACTCTCGGGTCACCCCAGAACTGCTCGAACTCGATCCGGAGAACAAACTTCTCGCCCGGGGCTCACGGCTGCGTCTCGATGCTGAAGTCTTGCGAGATCAAGCACTCTTGTTTGGAGGCCTGCTTAGGTCTGAGATGGGCGGTCCACCGGTAAAGCCCTATCAGCCGGTGAACGTCTGGGAACCGGTAGCATTCGCTGGTAGCAATACCATGAATTACAAGCAGGACAAAGGAGATGCGTTGTATCGGCGTAGTCTCTACTCCTTCTGGAAGCGCACGGCGCCGGCACCGGCGATGGTGACCTTTGATGCGCCCTCGCGGGAGAATTTCTGCCTCGCTCGACCGCGCTCTAACACGCCTCTGCAGGCCCTCGCCCTAATGAACGACGTCCAGCAGTTCGAGGCCGCACGAGCCTTTGCGGAACGATTGCTGAAACGTTCAGGACAAGAATCCGAGCGATTGGCTTATGCCTTCCGTAGTGTGACCGCGCGGGAGGCGGAGCCTGATGAGCTCAGAGTGGTTGCAGGAGCCCTCGCTCAGCATCGCGCTCATTTTGAGAGCCGACCGGAAGTGGCAGCGCAAACCGTCGCGAACGGTGAATCCAAGCCGTCGGGAAAGTTACCCGTGACTGAGCTAGCGGCTTGGACGATGGTCACGAATCTTTTGATGAAGNNGGGTTCAGGGCTCGCGCTCGGCGGACTTGCACTGAGCTCTCTGACCTCTCGCCTGCGGGCGGCCGTCGGAGGGGCAGGCCAAGTCGCTGCGCCTACGCATCCGGCACTGGCAGGTTTTCCCCATTTCCCGGCGACGGCTAAACGAATCATCTATCTGCACATGAACGGC
>DKKJ01000164.1 GCA_002455175.1 Opitutaceae bacterium UBA6669 | reverse complement strand
CTTACAGTCAGCCAGCTTCACGGGTTTTTGCAGTTACCTTTTTAGTCTCAGGCATGTGTCGACGTGGTGGCATTTCACCGCGATGTCGATGCCGACAGCGGCTTGTTTTTTTGTAGCGAGTCTTTCGCTATTGGGTTGGGTGCGAGCCAAAGCGAGGGAACTGCATCGCACATGGACCGCNNGGGTGACACTCATCGTCGCCCTGATCGCCTGGGTGAGTGCCGATGCCCGTCGTCGGTCCAATGAGGAAGTAATCGAATCTGCGCGGATTGTCGGAGTTCTCTCCCGAGTTGAAGCCGTGATGGCTGTTGCGCGAGAAACGCGTTCTGCGCAGCGAGTGATTCCCCGGCTGGAGTGGCAAGCTTCACTGAACAAGCAACGCGAAGAAATTTTCGCGCTTTTAGGTTCCGTGCGGCGTCTGGGGCAAGACGGTGCGCAGCCCGAGCTCTCGTTTGACTCATTGAAGGCTCATCTGTCGCGCTATTTTGAGCATCTTGGGTCGGTTTCTCCCATGGAGGGCACAGATGGATTGATTGAGGCCGGTCGTGCCCATGCAACGCAAGGAGAGGTTCATGCGGTCATTGCCAGTATGATGGCACACACGCAGGATGAAATGGAGGAGGCGAGCCGGAGGGTTGCTCGTTTTCAGGCTCATTCCACCTTTCTCGTTATCGGGGGGAGTCTGCTCTCGATTGGGCTTCTCGCGGCAGCACTTCTCGTTTTGTGGGGATCAGAGCGTGGCCGTTCGCAAGCTGAGGAGGATCTGTTGGCCGCTAACTCAGATTTAGATGGTTTGGTTCAGCGGCGGACGTATGCGCTTCGAGCTGCCAACGAGCAGCTTCTCCAGAGCGAAAGCCGCTTTCGTATTCTGGCCGAGAGTATGCCGCAGATCGTGTGGACTGCGGATCGGCACGGAGAAGTCGACTACTACAATGAACATTGGTTTGTCTATACGGGGTTGAAGCCGGGTAGTAGTCAGCCCGCTTTGGAAGTCGTGCATCCCGACGATCGGGAAGGGAGTGTGAAGGCCTGGTTGGAGGCTCAGGAGCAGAAACGGGTTTTTGAATACGAACTAAGGCTGCGGCGGGCTGATGGTGAATACCGCTGGTTTCTGGTGCGTTCCTCGCCGCGGGTGATCGATGCGAGAGGACACGTCGCCCAATGGATCGGGACCTCCACGGAGATTCATGATCAGAAAGTGCTCAGCGCGTCCTTGGAATCGACGGTGCGAGAGCGAACGCGTGCGCTGGCTGAAGCTCAGCGCAGTCTGGAACGGGCGCTCTCGCGGCACCAACGCGTCGTTGCGGGTATCCCGGGGATGGTTTACGAATATCATCTCTCGGCAGAGGGCATCTCTCGTTATCCGTTTATCAGCCATGCCGTGCAGCGGATTTTCGGGGTCACCCAAGAGTCGGTCATGAGAGACGCCAGTCTCCTTCAGAAAATGATCGTGGAGGAAGATCGTGATCTCGTTGAGCGCTCGTTGTTGGCTTCTATGAAGGACGTGTCGCCGTGGCGATGCGAATACCGGATTAACTCCATTGAGGGGGGCCTCAAGTGGTTGTTGGTAACGGCAGTTCCAGAAAAGCAATCCGACGGAGGATTCGTTTATTTTGGATACGTTGCCGACATCACGGAGCGTAAGCGAATGGAGTTCAATTTGAGAGAAAGTGATGTCCGTTTCCGCACCGCCTTTGAGCATGCGGGTGTGGGCATGGCGATTGTCTCCTTGGACGGGCATTTCCTCCAGGTCAACACCCGCCTCTGCGGGTATTTGGGGTACGAACGCGACGAATTGCTAGCGAAAGATTTTCAGGAAATAACTCATCCCGAGGATTTGGAAAAGGATCTTGGCCATGTGCGGAGCCTAATTGCTGGAACGGAGCCGCACTATGACATGGAGAAGCGTTATTTTCACCGGGATGGACGTCTCGTTTGGGTTCATCTGACGGTGGCTCTGGTCCGAAGTGCGGACGGAAAACCGGCACACTTCGNNGCCAAGAGCGACTTCCTCGCCAACATGAGCCATGAAATCCGTACCCCCATGAATGGGATTATCGGCGTTTCGGGTCTTTTGATGGATACATCGCTCACGTCCGAGCAACGGGAGTTTGCTCGCTTGATTCAACAAAGTGGAGATGCGCTGGTCTCGTTGATCAATGATATCCTTGATTTCTCCAAGTTGGATGCTGGCAAATTCCGGATCGATTCGGCGCCGTTCGATTTTCGTCACGTGGTGGAAGAGATTGGCGCGCTTTTAGCGGGAAGCGCCGATCAAAAAGGCGTCGAGCTGGTGGTGGATGTCGATCCTCGGTTGGATACGTTCTTGGTGGGCGATTCCGGTCGAGTGCGGCAGGTGCTGACTAATTTGATGGGGAATGCGATCAAGTTCACCAAGCAAGGTACGGTTACGGCGAGAGTCACGGTGACCGACAAAGCGGAGACGTATTGTGATCTGCATGTAGAGATTGAGGACTCGGGAATTGGGATCTCGCGAGAAACCCAGCGTGAGCTCTTTCAGCCCTTTGCCCAGGCGGATGCCGCGACCACTAATAAATTCGGAGGAACCGGGCTTGGTTTGGCCATTTCGCGCGAACTCGTGATTCTGATGGGTGGGACGATCGGCGTGGAAAGCGATCTGGGCGACGGATCCACTTTTTGGGTACGCTTGCGGCTTCCGAGGGGAGAGCTCTTGCCACCAGCGCCACGCGTGAAAGAGGGGACTGCGCTGAACGTCTTGGTAGTGGAGGACAATCAGGACGCCGCGTAGGGACTGACCCGTTATTTGTCCTATCTGGGAGCGCGTACCCATTTGTGCGCAACCATAGCGTCAGCCATGGATTCGCTGGTACGCGGGGTAGAACAGGGAACTCCTTTTGGCCTCATGTTGGTGGACTGGCGACTAGGAATCGAAGACGGACGAGATCTCATCAAACGAGTAAGGTCCGACCGTCGATTCGATTTCACGCGTATTGTCTTTATGGCGCCCGGAAGTGTTCACCGGGTTAAAGACGGTGAACCTGTAGGCGATGCGCACGTAAGCAAACCCGTCACCTTTGAGTCATTGCAGCGAACTCTTGCTCTCGCTATTCAGGGAGAGAGCGGTGGAGCGTCTGAAACAGCAAAGGTTTCTTCTTCTCTAGCGCCCGAACTCAAGTCGCTGCGAATTTTGCTAGTCGAAGACAATGCGACCAATCAGGTCGTGGCGCGGGGCGTACTCAAGAAGCTTGGTTATGGCGTACAAATCGTCGGGGACGGATTACAGGCGTTGCGATGCCTCGAAACGCAGTCGTTCGACGTGATCTTAATGGATTGCCAGATGCCGGTGATGGATGGCTACGAAGCCACTCGAAAAATCCGTAGTGGTGCCGTTTCGACTGCAGCAACCTATATCCCCATCATTGCGTTGACCGCGTCCGTTATGCCGGAAGAGCGGACGTTGTGCGCTTCCGTCGGAATGGATGACTACGTTTCTAAACCGCTTAAATTAGAAGACCTGCGTGAGGTCCTGGACCGTGTTACTAAGGGTGAGTTCTCCAAAGTGGGGGCCTGAGGCAAGGTGGAAGCGGTCCGGGGGCGGAGGAGCAGGAACGTGAGCGATTTGAGCGAGTCCGATCTTTAGACTCCCCCTTCTGATCGCTCTCACGTTCTCTGGTGGAATGCTTTGTCTTTCTCCCAGATGATTTCGCTCCTACGTCCCAATTTTCTTCGAGGTGGTTCTTGGCTCTTAAGTATCCTCTGG
>DKKJ01000241.1 GCA_002455175.1 Opitutaceae bacterium UBA6669 | reverse complement strand
CTAAGGACTCAGGGAGGGACGCGGTCTCTCGCGTCCGGGGATCGCGTGATGAGCACAACGCCAGGTGGTCCACGTATTCGCGGCGCCTGTGACTACAAACCTGGCCACGAGAGACCGTGGCCCTCCCTTGCCTTTTGCCACGTGGAGACGTTCCGAGACGACCTCTCTCTCGCGTTCTGGGCTCGCGTCCAACACACCACGCCGGCTGGTCCACGATACATCATGGAGAGTCGAGGAGCGGTCTCCCCTCTCCTCCTTATTCACGCCTCTTACCCCCGTTGGCTACGCGAACCAGCGAGTGGGTCGCTCAGTTGCCTGATTGAGGTTTGCAGAGAAGCTCCCGGAAAGAGAGAGTGGTAGACTGGAATTTGATTATATGAGCGAGCGCTTTTCTGACGGTTATGATGTCATTGTCTGTGGAGCCGGTCACGCCGGTTGTGAGGCTGCTTTGGCAGCAGCACGGATGGGTGCCCGCACGCTTTTGTTGACCGGAAATCTCGACACCGTGGCGCAGATGAGCTGCAATCCTGCGATTGGCGGTCAGGCCAAAGGTCAGATCGTCCGCGAGGTTGATGCGCTGGGAGGTGAAATGGGGGTCAACACGGATTTAACCGGAATCCAATTCAGGCTCCTCAATGAGTCGAAAGGACTCGCGGTGCAGTCTCCTCGTGCCCAGTGCGACAAGAAAGCTTATCAATTTCGCCTCAAGCACACTCTGGAACTACAGCCTAATCTGATCCTGTTCCAAGCTACCGTCACGGGATTGATTTTTAAAGGCGGGGCCGTTGTTGGAGTAAAAACAAATTTAGACCTAGAGTTCCGAGGGAAAACCGTGGTGGTGACGACAGGAACATTCCTGCGCGGGTTGATGCACATTGGTCAGAATAAGAACGAGGGTGGGCGACTGGGTGATTTTAGCGCGAAAACCCTTTCCGCTAGCTTTCTAGAAGCGGGTATTGAGCTGCGACGACTCAAAACGGGAACCCCTCCCCGCCTCTTGGGCCGCAGCTTAGATTTCGGTAAAATGGTCGAGCAGAAGGGCGACGCCCAGCCTACCCTGTTTGGCTTCTACGGCACGCGTGATCCCGAGCCGATGTTCCACGTGGAACAAACCGGAGAGAGTCGTCTAGGATGGCGCCCAGGATCTGATCAAGTTTCTTGCTGGATGACGTACACCACGGAGGAGACGTCCCAGCTCGTTCGAGCTAATCTTCATCGCTCGGCGATGTACTCTGGTGAGATTGAAGGGATAGGCCCGCGTTACTGCCCTAGTATTGAGGACAAATTTGTGCGCTTCGCTGACAAGCCTCGCCACTTACTTTTCCTGGAGCCTGAGGGTCGCTCCACCAACGAATACTATATCAACGGACTTTCCACGTCATTGCCATTCGAAGTTCAGACGGAAATGGTTCGAAGCATTCCTGGCTTGGAGAACGCTTTGATTTTGCGGCCTGCTTATGCGGTGGAATACGATTTCGCTCCGCCGACGCAGCTCTATCCCTCGCTAGAATCTAAGAAGGTCGCGAACCTCTTCTTCGCTGGACAGATCAATGGAACTTCGGGTTACGAAGAAGCTGCCTGTCAGGGGCTGATCGCTGGTGTGAATGCTGTGAACCGTATTCGCGGTACGGAACCCCTAATCATAGGCCGTCATGAGGGCTACATCGGGGTTTTGATCGACGATCTTGTCACCAAGGGCACGGACGAGCCGTATCGCATGTTTACCAGCCGTGCGGAGTACCGTCTCTTGTTCAACCATGGTAGTGCCGAAATGCGTCTAGGGCATCATGCTCGAACGCATGGATTGACATCGTCGTCGCGGCAGCAGCGGGTTGCTGAAAAAGAAGCCCAGCTTCGGCATTGGATCGACGTGTTCGAGAATCAGCGAACGCCCAACGGGCAGGGTAGATGGGGAGATGCGATTCGTCGCCATACGACGGGTACAGGTCCCAGCGTGGACTACCCNNCTCTTCGCGAAGAGATTCTCTACCGGATCAGCTATGCAGGATACCTGTCACGTGAAGAACGCCAGATAGCGAAGCTCCAGCACATCGAAAAGATCCGTATCCCGGCCAACTTGGATTACCAGCAGGTACGTGGCTTGCGTCGGGAAAGCGCTCTGAAGCTCGCTAGCATCCGACCCTATACTCTGGGTCAAGCCAGCCGTATCAGCGGGGTCAATCCCGCCGATATCAGTCTGCTCATGATCCTGATCAATGCTCAGGAATCCAGCGCCGCGCTGGACTAAAGCGAAAGCCCATCCTCCAAGTCTGTCGAACGCCTTTGGAGGCATTCTCGGGCGTATCGGCGTTACCCTGTTGCCGCTAGCGGGGAGGGGTAGGGAAGCGAGCCTACCTAATCGCTTGAGGGCATTATAGTAGTGCCCAAAAAAGTCTGATCCCTTTAAAGGCAATGCCATTGCCATCGTAACCATCTTATGGAAAGATAATTATGTAATAATTAGCCAGGACTGCTTTTTAGGAGGCAATGCAACAAATTGGCGCGCGCTGTAACATTTGTGAAACGGAGCGGCTTTCGCCTAGGCCGATTTCTCTAAATGGGATACCTCTAGAGCATCATGAATGAGGTGAAGTCGAATCGAATACTGATCGTAGACGACGAGTCAGACGTGACCGATCTGGTGTCGTATCATCTGAAGGCGAAGGGATTCCTCGTGGAAGCACTGAACGATCCCAACGGTAGCATCGGAATGGCCCGGTCATTTCTTCCAGATTTAGTGATTCTCGATGTCATGATGCCGGACCTGAACGGCATCCAGATTTGCCGCATGCTACGCGCCGATCCCCAGCTCAAGAAGGTGCCGGTCATCTTCCTCACCGCCAAGGCGGAGGAGAACGATCGGGTTCAGGGTTTGGAAACGGGGGCCGACGACTATATCTCTAAGCCATTCAGCGTTAAAGAATTAGTGCTTCGGGTGCAGTCGATTCTACGCCGCCTGGGCGAAAACAAGGTACCCGAAGTGGCCAAGCTACAGATTGGCGGGATTGTCCTGGATCCAGAAAAGCATGAGGTGCAGGTCAACCGTCTCCCGGTCGAACTCACTGCGACCGAGTTCAAATTGCTGCAACTGCTGATGGAACGCCGAGGTCGAGTGCAAACGCGCGAACACTTGCTGCTCAACGTCTGGAACTACGAAACTGAGATCGAAACCCGCACCGTCGACACGCACGTACGGCGTTTGCGCGAAAAACTGGGCTCGGAAGCCGAATGGATCGAAACGATCCGTGGTGTGGGTTATCGCATGGCGGAGCGCCGCGCCCAGGAAGCGAGCGCCTAGCTACTGTCGGAGTAGGGTGGACTCTTGGCGCCGAATGCGCGTCTTCTCGCTGGTCGACGCAGGGAATGGGCCTGATATTACCCGCACGCTTCGCTTTTCCGCATGACGGTGTTCTTCATCGTAGTTCTTACGGTCGCGTTTCTGGTCACCTTGGTGGCGTGGAACAATCATCGTCGTCAGTTGCGCGCCCTCAGTCAGTCTTTAGTGCGCAAGCAGCCGTACCTTCTGGACCAGAGCGCAGTCGATCCCGCCTGGGCGGAACTTTGCAGGCAAGTCAATGAGCTGGTGACCGATAACGATCGGCTGCAGCGTCTGCGATCCGACCAACTCGCACAACTCGAGGCCACGCTCGGAAGCCTGCAGGAGGCGGTGTTGATTGTCGATTCCACCAATACCGTCCTACTGGCGAACCAAGCGCTCCAGGCGATTTTTCCCCGCGCTACGAATATTCTTGGTCGACGCTTGGAGTTGGTCCTCCAGAGCGTGCCGTTCCTCTCATACGTCGATTCCGTTCGTAAAAACCAAGCGACGCCGCAGTTCGAAATCGAATTTGTCGAGGGCTCGGTTTCCACGTGGATCGAGCTGACGGGCACGACGGTCCAGGCCTTGCACGATCCTCGTGGGCCGTGGCTGTTGTTTGTTCTTCACGATATTACCAAGCAGAAAAAACTGGAGCTGGTCCGGAAGGAATTCGTCGCCAATGTCTCCCACGAGCTCCGGACTCCGCTGAGCGTCATCAAGGGCTACGTGGAAACCCTTGTGGACGGCGACACCGAGATCCTCCCAGCAGATCGCGAACGGTTTCTCCGCACCATTCAGCGTCACACGGAACGTCTGAATTCTCTCCTCGAAGACCTGCTCATGCTCTCTCGTTTGGAGTCGATCAATCCTGGCTTGAAGCGAGAACCGGTTATCTTCCGTGATTTGGTGGAGAACGCGATGACAGACGCCCGTTCTCGGCCTTCCGCCGCGGCGCATCACTTGGAGTCATCAGTCGACCCAGAGATCGACAGGGTCTCGCTCGATCCGTTGAAGGTCAGCCAGGTTTTCGATAACTTGTTGGATAACGCGGTGAAATATACCCCCAAGGGGTCGCGTCTCACGGTTAGCGCTCAGCTTAAAGGGAGGGATGTGGAGGTGTGCGTGCGTGACAACGGTCCGGGTATCCCCGCCGAAGATCTGCCGCATATCTTCGAGCGTTTTTATCGGGTGGATAAAGGGCGGTCGCGCGACAAAGGCGGTACGGGTTTGGGGCTCTCCATCGTGAAGCACATTATTCAACTTCACGGGGGGCGGGTCTGGGCGGAGAGTCGGTTGGGGCAGGGGAGTGCCTTCTATTTTACCCTTCCGGTGCGCGGTTGAAGATGAGGGTGGTCCGTGGACTTATTTACCATTGGTCCCTCCACCAAAGACTGCTAGGTTCTCCTCATGCCAGCAGATGTGCGAGCAGCTCCCGCTGATGAGTCGGTTACACTTGCCACGATTCGCGCAGCCGGGCGCCGCATCGCTGGCGGTATCATTCTTTCTCCATGCCCGGAATCGCTCGCATTGAGTGAGATCACGGGTGCGAAAATTTTTTGTAAGCTCGATAACCTCCAACGCACGGGTTCGTTTAAAGAGCGCGGCGCCCGGAACGCCTTGCTCCANNCACGCACTGGGTTTGGCCTATCATGGACGGCTACTAAAGGTGCCCGTGACCGTGGTCATGCCCGAATATGCGCCTTTGATTAAAAGGACGACCTGCGAGCGGCTGGGAGCAAGGGTAGTGGTTCAAGGAAAGGACTTTGTGGAAGCGCGGGCCGCCGCTGATGACGTGGTGGCTCGAGAGGGTGCGACCTATGTGCACGGATTTGATGATGCTCATATCATCGCGGGGCAGGGGACAGCTGGCTTGGAAATTCTCCGGCAAGTTCCCGATGTCGATGCGATCGTTTGCCCGATCGGTGGCGCTGGCCTCATTGCTGGAATCGCGGTTGCGGTGAAAGCACTGAAACCGAAGGTGGAAATCATCGGTATTGAAAGTGTGGCGACAGCCAGCTTTTCCGCGGCGCTCGAAGCCGGAGAGCCCGTCGCCATTCCAAGGAAATCCACCTTGGCCGATGGTTTGGCCGTCCTCAAGGTGGGGGCACGAGCTTTCGCTTTGGCGCGTAGTCGTGTGGACCGGGTGATCGCGGTCAAAGAGGACGCGATCGCCTTGGCTATTCTCCGCATGGCGGAGCTGGAGAAGACCGTCGTGGAAGGCGCGGCAGCGGCGCCGCTGGCAGCCTTTCTGGCGGGCAAACTGGATCACCTCATCGGTAAACGGGTGGTTTTAACCGTGTGCGGAGGGAATATCGACCCCGCCGTGCTCAGCCGCGTGATCGAACTTGGGTTGGTGGCCGACGGTCGCATTACCCGTTTCCAAGCAGTCATTAGCGATCGTCCCGGTGGATTGGCCTCGCTAANNGCGGAAGCGGGAGCGAGCATCAAGGACATCGCTCACGATCGCGCCTTCAGTGGGCCGGACGTCAGCGCCGTGACCTGTAGTTGTACGGTGGAGACGAGAGATCGCGCTCACGCGGCGGCGCTACGGCAGGCGTTGCGCCGGTCTGGCTTCGTGGTCAAGCCGGCTTGACGCTGCCTCGTTGGCGCACGGCTTCAAAGAGCGTGATGATCGTGGCCATGGCGACGTTGAGGGAGTCGGCTTGGCCGGCCATGGGGATTCGTACCGGCAGGTCCGCTTCCCGGAGCCAGAAATCACTCAGGCCATACTGCTCGCTTCCCATAATCACTGCGAGCGGACCCGTCAGCGTGGCATCGCTGTAGAGCGTCGTGGCTGCGGGAGTCGTTGCGATGGTTCGAATGCGCCGTGCTTTCAGCCAAGCATGGACCTCCTCGCTGGAGGCGACTACACAGGGAACAGAGAAGAGCACTCCAGTAGACGCGCGTACTACGTTGGGATTAAAAAGGTCGGTGACGGCATCACAGACAATGACGGCATTACAGCCCGCCGCGTCAGCGCTTCGCAGGATAGTTCCGAGATTGCCGGGCTTCTCAATGGATTCGACGACCAGGAGAAAGGGGGCCGCCGGCAACACCAGATCGCTCAATGCCCGACGCCATTGCGGAGCCACCGCGAGCAACCCGTCTGGGCGTTCGCGATAGGCTACTTTTGCAAACGCCTCACGGCTCAGCTCAAAAAGTCGTGCTCCGCTGGTTTGGGCCTTCTCTAGCAAAGCGGGCTCGTTTTCACCGAGAAACCATTGGGGAGAGAAATAGAGCTCCTGCAGAGGGATCGATTTTTCCAGAGCGCGCCGGATCTCGCGGTATCCCTCGATGAGAAACACTCCGGCTTCATCGCGTGGCCGACGATCCCGCAACTTCACAAGTTGCTTGATTCTAGGATTTTGTAGGCTGGTAATGTGTTCGGGAGACAGGTCCACGGTATCTAGAGAAGGTGCGAAGCTGGGAGCAAAGCGGGGCGTGTTGCGACAATCGACCCTGAAAGTCAGTGCCTGATGTCAGCTCGGGATTTGGTTTGTGAATTTTCCGGGCGAATTGAACGTGGAAGCGTGGGAAAAAAGAAGAAAGCAAACGACTATCCGTTCGCGTATCACCAGGAGATCGAACTGGAGATCGCCACGTTGACTAACCTGGGATCCGGGCTGGGGCGAGTGGGTGTGGATCATCCCCGTGGTCGGATTGAAAACTGGGTGGTGATGGTTCCGTTCACCTTGCCGGGGGAACGGGTGCGCGCTCGGGTCTTCCGGAACCACAAGAATTTTTCCGAGGCGGATGTAGTCGAAGTGCTGACTCCGTCCCCCTCGCGGGTGGACCCGCCGTGTCCGCTGTTTGGGCGCTGTGGAGGCTGTCAGTATCAACATTTAAGCTACACGGAGCAGCTCGCTTGGAAGCAACGGCAGGTGGCGGAGTTGCTCGAGCACATGGCGGGAGTCGTTTTTCCGGTGGAGCCTGTGATTGGCTCACCGCGTGAGTGGGGCTATCGCTCGAAGATCACGCCCCATTTTGCGGCTCCGCGTCAGCGCGAATCGCTAGCGGACGGTAAGGCGTCTTCCTCGGCTAGCGTGATGCCGATCGGGTTCCTGCGACAGGGCACGCGCTTCGATCTGCTGGACGTTCCGCAGTGTCTGATTGCGACGGAGGCCATCAATCAGCGACTCACCTCGGTTCGTGCCGAAGTGCGGGCGCGCGCCGAAGCGGGAGAGTATGTTCGAGGGGCGACCCTTCTTCTGCGGGAAGCTTCCGGGGTGGTGACCACCGACTACGATGCGACGATCGTGGAAACGGTCGGTGATTTAAAACTGAAATTCCTGGCGCGTGATTTCTTTCAGAACAATCCCTTCATACTCCCCGCGTTCACTCGCTACGTGCGGGAACAGGCGTCAACGAGCGGCGCGCGCTTTTTGGTCGATGCCTATTGCGGGAGCGGCCTCTTTGCCCTCAGCGCTGCTTCTGCGTTTGAGCAGGTCATGGGNNAAGATCAGCGAAACGAGCGTGGCGTTCGCCAGCCAGAATGCCGCCGCCAATGGTATTTCCAACGCGCGCTTCCAGACGGGCGATGCGTCACGGATTTTTTCCGGTCTGACGTTTCCAGGAAGCGATACCGTCGTGGTTATCGATCCACCGCGTAAAGGTTGTGATGAAGCGTTTCTGACCCAGCTCTTTGGGTTTTCGCCGCGCGCGGTTGNNCGGTTGTTTACGTGTCCTGCGATCCTGCGACGCAAATGCGCGACCTCCGGCTTTTCCTGGCGTCCGGCTATGTGATTAAGCGCGTGCAGCCGTTTGATCTTTTCCCGCAAACGCGGCATTTGGAGTGTATTGTCACGCTCGTGAATGAGCGTTCGCAGGCTTCGGAGTAGCGCCGATATAATCACCTAAATTATTCTATGTCAGAGATCAGTGAGCCGAGTTTTCAGGAACGTCTCGACCAGCGTCGGGCAGAATTGAAGGCCGTGTTTCTGCCCCAACTGAAGGATCGTCGAACCCTTACCTTAGAAGTCGGTGCCGGGCACGGGCATTTCCTGACCGCCTACGCCACGCAACATCCGGAGCGGTTTTGCGTGGGCATCGACATTATGAGCGACCGGGTCAATCGAGGCTTGCGCAAACGCGATCGCGCTCGGCTGGAGAACCTGACCTTTATTCACGCCTCTGCCGAAGACTTGCTCGCGGTATTGCCGGAGGGAGTGAGCCTGGACGGTATTTTCATCCTCTTTCCCGATCCCTGGCCCAAGCGGCGTCATTGGAAAAACCGCTTGATGCAGACGGAGTTTCTTCGCGTTTTGGCCACGCGTACGCAGCCGGGTGCACCTCTCTATTTCCGGACGGATTATGCGCCCTACTTCGAGTACGCGCGTGAGGTGGTGGCGACTCATTCCAATTGGAAAATTGGCTCCAACGAGCTTTGGCCGTTCGAGCATCAGACCGTTTTTCAATCCCGGGCGCCGACATACCAATCTCTGGTCGCGCACTGTGTTCCGTGAGGGCGCGTTGCGCGAGGTGGCGAGTCAGTGGAGGGAAGAGCTGGCCTCCGCTAGCTCGGCCCTCTTAGCGTGAGCGGATGGCATGGTCCTCTTTTCGCGCGCTGACCCTACAGCGTCAGGCTAATCGCAATGACCGGGCGCAGC
>DKKJ01000254.1:10415-12142 GCA_002455175.1 Opitutaceae bacterium UBA6669 | reverse complement strand
GCGAACTCGATGAGCAAGAGCTGATCGATCGAGTCGTCGAAGCGCTTGGCCCATATTTTTCGCTCGGGGAGCGTGGTTAAGAGCCGTCCGCCGCATACCTGACTCGATAGTCAGGCCTACCTTAGCATGTTGTATGGCGCATCTACGCCCATTCGAGTAGAGTCATCGCCGTTCCAAACTTATACGCACTGAAAATTCTGCTGCCGAGGCCTTGAATTCCGTGCCCGCTCGACCGCTCTAGTTTTTAGTCAGATCAATCCGTCTCTTTCAACACTGCCATGAAAACCGCACACTCCATCCGACTTTCTCCCCTCCGGCTAACCGGACGGCATTCGTGGTGTGCGGTCATGCAACCGCTGATCACGAGACGCGATCGAGGTCACTTTCGACCCGATTTCGAAAATGCCAGTGGAAGTGGTGTCACTTGATGCTCATGGCTCATCGTAGCCCTTAGCGCATGACCCGCTTCTCTCCGGAAGTGGGTTTTTTTATGCCCTGAGTCCAGGGCAACTCTTCCAGAACGGTGCTCAAAACACTTTCCATAGTTCATCGTGGCTTCATTGCTGAGCCCAGGTCAATCAGCCAACGTCCGCATGAAAATCCCGCGGCCGTCCAATCCGGAGATCTTCCGTCTTCCGAGAGGGACGACGGTGTGTGTTCTTTTTTGCNNTCGACGGAGCGCGCTGCGCTCCGAATAAATAATGCGTGGCCCAATGGCCGCGCGAGAGCATGCGGTGCGCCCGATGGGTGTTAAACGGCGACGCCGGCCGCGTGTTTACCTTTTTTATCGCCTCGTCATCTAACAGCGGAGGACGCCGGTATTTCAAGCCGAGCAATGCGGGTGCGACTCCCTTCGAGCGCTCTATTTTCACGGAGCTGTGGTGTAGCAGCAGCACAGCGGACTTTTAATCCGCCCGGCGCGGGTGCAACTCCCGCCGGCTCCACCAAACACTTAACCCGCGGTCACTGCGGATGGCGACGAGAGAAGTCTTCTCGTACCGAGTGACCTGAGCCGCGGTGTACTTTTCACGGCGTACCCAAGCAGCAAAGGGCCTGGTTCGCAAAACCATGTGTTCGCGGGTGCGAGTCCCGCCGCCGTGTCCACTTCTAGGGCTGTAGTGATAGGAGCAGCACGCCGCACTTGCACTGCGGAGGAGCCAGAGCTTCACCGTCCAGCTCCACCAAATCTATCGCCCGAGAGTATCGGGGTGTAGCGTAGCAGTCAACGCGCTCGGCTTGGGACCGAGAGATCGCAGGCGCAAATCCTGTCACCCCGACCAATTTGAAATCAGGTGTGTGGCTCAGTCAGCGGAGCACCGGCCCGTGAAGCCGGGGAAGCGGGTGCAAATCCCGCCCACCTGACCATTTTTTCCGACCGACGACAAATTAACAGAGTCGTCTGCCTGTCGAGCAGGAGAGAGCGCGAGTTATCCCCTCCACCTCGACCATTGCCGAGTAGCTCAACAGTAGAGCTGCCGCCTGTTAAGCGGCGAGATGTAGGTGCGAATCCCACCTCGGCAGCCATTTTCGTCGGCGACTCCGCTCGGAACGGAGATGATGCAGGTGCAAGTCCTGTCACCTGACCAGTTTTGCGGTGTCATCTAATAGTAGGACAGCGGGCTTTGAATCCGCGTATGGAGGTGCGATCCCTCCCGCCGCAGCCAGCAGATTTTTGGGTCGCAAGCGTTAATTGTGAAGCCGTCGGCTCTCATCCAGCAGAGCCCGGG
>DKKJ01000254.1:0-10355 GCA_002455175.1 Opitutaceae bacterium UBA6669 | reverse complement strand
CAGGGTTACTTCGCCTGCAACGCTAAAACACCCTGATCGATTTTTCTCCTGGGATTCTTTTCTGGGCAGTGAAGATGAGGATACTTCCGCCACCCATGACATCCCCGTTCCCTTTGGCAGTAAGGGATGCGAAAACGAGCGCCGATCTGTGACTGAAATCACTGTTCGGAAGGGCTCCAGGGGGCTGGATCGTCGGGCGTAGGCGTAAGCCTGCGCTACAGACGATTCAGAATTCACCCTCGTCTGTTTTCTCCCAGGAAACTCTTTCGGAGACAGTGAGCACGCGGATACTTCGTAGACGCACTCGTCTCAACCACGGGCGCCCGCAAGGGCGTGCGGGTGCAAATCCCGCCTGGATCGGCGACGATCCAGTGGCGAAAGTCCAATGCCGTGTGCGGTGTCCTCCTCCGATTCACTTCGAGGGTAGTGAGAGCGCGGTTACTTCTGGTAGTGCACGCAAGTGCCATGGTTCGAATCCATACCCGCGTTCGGTTTCCTCCCTCATCATGTTCACTCGGAAAGTGGGAGTTGGGTTACGTCACCTGAATGATAATTGGACCAACACCCAATCCGTCTATCGTCCCGAGTGGATAAACTTTTGCAGGCAGTAAAAGTGCGGATACTTCGAGTCGCCGGTTCAACTCCGGTCCCAGGCAACTGGGTAGCTCAGTGGTAGAGCAGAATCGTTCCTCGTCGAAAGGCGAGTGCGAGCCGCCCCTGTGGTTCTCCTGCAACTCCAGCCACCGTACCCCGGCGTCCCGGGATATCTGCCGCGGGCCTTCGGTTCGCGGTTTTAATGAAAAGGAAAGGAGGCCAATATGGCCAAGTTCAGTATCCTCAAGGCCCTGTCGCGCGGCAAGTCCGAGCCCAACACGGTCAATTTCGAAGGAGGTCGCGCATTCACGCAGACCGCCAAGCTTGAGTTTGTTTCGATTCTCCTCACCACGTTCCTCGAGGACGAATTCTACCGCTCAGAGAAGCAGACCACGGAGAAGATCCGTGAGCTGATCGCCAAGGTGGACGACGTGCGTTTCGTGGCCAAGGCGGCGCTCTACGCCCGCAACACCCACGGTATGCGTTCCGTCAGCCACATGGTGGCGGGTGAATTGGCGAAGTCGGTCAAGGGAGCTACTTGGTCTAAGTCTTTCTTCAACCAGATCGTGCGCCGTCCGGACGATGCGGTAGAAACGCTCGCGTACTACCTCGCCGTCTACGGCCGCCCGGTTCCGAACTCACTGAAGAAGGGTTTCGGAGCCGCGCTCGGTCGTTTTGACGAGTATCAGCTCGCGAAGTACCGCCGTGATCATGGCTCTTTCAAGCTGGTGGACGCTGTCAATCTGGTCCGCCCAAAGTCTACGCCGGCTCTGTCTAAACTCATCCGCGGTGAACTCGCTCCTGCGCAAACGTGGGAAACGAAGCTCACTCAGGCCGGTGAGGCCGAGACCGCAGAGCAGGTCGTGGCGGCCAAGTCGCAGGCCTGGTGCGAGATGGTCCGTGAGCGCAAGCTTGGGTACCTGGCGCTTCTCCGCAATGTGCGCAACATTCTGACTCACGCTTCAGAGGTGGTCGATGAACTGTGCATTCAGCTCGCCGATGAGCGTGCGGTCCGCCGCTCGCTGGTGTTTCCGTTTCAGTTCCTGGCTGCGGTCGACGTGCTCAATCAGGGCAACCTGAAGGGAGCCGATCGAGTCATGGATGCTCTGAACCAGGCCATCGATCACTCGCTGGTCAATGTGCCGAAGTTCGGAGGGGCAACCCTGGTCGCCCTGGATTCGTCTGCGTCGATGGAGGGTCGCCCGCAGACCATCGGTTCGCTTTTCGCCGCGACGTTCGTCAAGGCGTCGGGTGCAGACCTGATGATCTTCAGCGACGATGCTCGTTATCTCTCGCTGAACCGTCGTGACACGACGCTCACGATGGCGAACTCGATTCCATTCGCGTCCGGTGGGACGAACTTCAATGCGATCTTCCAGCGTGCAAACCGCGCCTATGATCGTATCGTGATCCTATCTGACATGCAGGGCTGGGTGGGCGGCGGCGCTCCGGTCCAGTCGTTCGCGCAGTACCAGAAGCGTCACGCGATCGCGCCCCGGATCTACAGCTTCGATCTCAAGGGCTACGGTACGATGCAGTTTCCCCAGGAACGCGTCTACTGCCTGGCGGGTTGGAGTGATCGGGTGTTCGCGATCATGCAAAAACTCGACCGTGATCCGCAGGCGCTGATCCATGAGGTCGAGTCAGTCCCGCTGGAGGGCTGAGCAATCGTCAGTCGGAGCCGGGTCCAGCCCGGCTCCTTTTTCTCCCTGTAGTGAAATAGCCATCACACGGCTTTGCGAAGGCCGGGATCCAGGTGCAAGTCCTGGCAGGGGGACCATTTTTCTCGCGTGGTGTCAGAACTGCGAAGCCCCGAGCAAATCGAGGGGCGGGGCGGACCGGGCGTCCTCTGAGCAGTTAGAAAAATAAATTATAATCATGCTGCGTTTCGACCACTAGTAGTCCCGAGGTGAAGCCCTGGTTGTCGCAAAAGAAACACACACACCCCATGTGCGCCGCGCCTGTGCCCAGTCATTTTTCATTTCCAGCCATGTGAAACGAGATTCTCGACAAACCCATCGTTCTTTCCCTCAACCGCGCATGGCAGGTGATTGGTCATCGCACGGTCAAGCAGGCCCTTGTCGCGCTCAACGGCGGAAGCGACCTCCAGCCTCCGGCCGTGGGGATAGACATTGCGTATCCGAAGTTCGATGACGGAAGTTGGGATTTCGACCGTCGTCTTTTTCTCAATCCGCTCGCGTGGGCGGACTGGATCACGCTCCCGATCCGAGATTTCGACTTCGTGGTGCACACACCACGGTTTTCGGTTCGCGTTCCCACCGTCATCGTTTCGACCCAGTACGAGAAAATGCCGGTCCGCAGCCCGCGTGTCTCCCGCCAAGCGATCTACGAGAGAGACGGAGGCGTCTGCCAGTACACGGGCGAACGGGTGGGCAAAAGCGGTGGCAATCTCGACCACGTTGTTCCCCGCGATCGCGGTGGCCGTGACAGCTTTGAAAATCTTGTCTGGTCCAAAAAGGAGATCAACTCCCACAAGGCCAATCGACTCCCGCATGAGGCAGGCCTCCGGCTGATTCGTCGTCCCAAGGCACCCGNNGAGCCGAAGCACCCAGACTGGCGTCATTTTCTCACCGTGTGAAGATCGATCAAGCCGTGATCCTCCTCCGGATCGCGGCTCCAATCGAGTCGAACCAACCACCTCCACCATAGTCCTCCTGAGCGCAGAAGAGTGAGAGTTCCATCCGCTGCTGCCGGACGATACATCGCTATAAAAGGCCTTAGCCAAATTTGGTGCAGAGTCCTGTCCCCTGCACCGTGCTCTAGCCCGAGCTAGACTCTGTCGCAGAAGGCGTAAAGTGGTGGTAGGACCTGGATTCGAACCAGGGAAGGGCAAAGCCCAAGAGATTTACAGTCTCTCCTCGTTGGCCACTTGAGTATCCTACCGAAATGGGAGGGGCTACTTCAGGGTCTGCGCGCGCCGGTGCAAGGTTTTTTTATCGCGAGACCAGTTCTGAGTGCGGAACTATGGGAAAAAGTGGGGTGGAGTCGGTTGAGACTGCAGATGGACTGCACGTTGTCAGCGGCCGACGTTTACCTATCTGCTCCCAAGCCCGTTGCAGCGCCTTGGCTACATTCACGCCGCGGATGGGTTTGCTAATGTAGTCGTCCATTCCGGCCGCCAGGCAGGTTTCGCGGTCGCCCTCCATAGCGTTTGCCGTCATCGCGACAATCCAAGGCCGGACTGCAGTGGAATAGCCGACACACAGTCGTCGCGTGGCCTCCAAGCCGTCCATTTCTGGCATTTGGACATCCATGAAGATAAGGTCAAACGATTGGCGCGCCACCGCAGAAAGCACCTCGTGGCCGTTGGTAACCGACTCGNNCTCGGCTAGGAGGATGCGGAGAGGGAAACGCTGGGCGAGATTCTGCTCGACCATGGTCACGGCTGGCGCCTCAGGGGCGGTGTGCGTGTTCTCCAACACACGAACCAAAGTATCGAAGAGCATGGATGCCTTGGCGGGCTTAGTGAGTGTCTGGGCGACTCCCATGCCCTGAAAGACACGCCCGGTATCTCCGAGCGAAGTCAGGGCAATCATGGGGAGTTGTTCCTTGGTCCGGCGCTTACGGATTTCCGCGGCAAGCGTGTATCCATCCATTCCAGGCATCTGTACGTCGATGACAGGNNTGGTGGCGTTGTCGTCGACGAGAAGAATCTTGCGCCCCTTGAGAGAGGAACTCTCGCCCGTGAAAATAGAGGTGGTCGGAGTAGGCGCGGCTTCCAGCGGAATCTCGAACGTGAAGGTGGTGCCTTGACCGACGATGGATTCGACCCAGATACGTCCTCCCATGAGCTGGACCAAGCGTTGGGAAATGGCAAGGCCGAGACCTGTCCCGCCAAATTTCCGAGTCGTGGAGGCGTCAACTTGGCTAAACGACTGAAAGAGACGGTGANNGGTCAGCGGGGATGCCAATCCCGGTATCGCGAACCGCCACTACCAAATGGGCAGCGCCGTCGGACGTCGTGTGTTGAGAAACGGTAAGGAGAATTTCTCCCCGCTGGGTGAACTTAACGGCATTTCCGATTAAGTTGATGAGAATCTGACGGAGTCGGGTGATGTCTCCAACGACTGCGGAAGGAACTTCGTCTTCGATCCAGTAGACCAGGTCCAAGCGCTTGGCTGAAGCGGGTGCCGCAGCGAGGTCTAGGGCGCTTTCGATGCACTCGCGCAAATTAACTGGCACGCGTTCCAATTCCAAATGGCCAGCTTCAATTTTGGAGAAGTCGAGGATGTCGTTGATGATGCCAAGAAGGGCGTCGCCACTCGTTCGAATCGTCTCGGTGAACTCTCGTTGTGAGGCATCCAATCGGGTGTCGAGAAGGAGATCGGTCATCCCAATGACGGCGTTCATGGGCGTCCGAATCTCATGACTCATGTTAGCCAAGAACTCCGCTTTGGCTTTGGTGGCAGCTTGAGCTTCGCGGGCGAATTGCTCCGCCTTTTTGGTGGCGGCTTCCAGATCGAGGTTGCGCTGGCGAATTACCTCCTGCGCCTGATATTGTTCCGTGATGTCGATATGACAACCCACGGCTCGACGTGGCTTACCATCCTCTTTCCAAGCGACCACGAGGCCTGAGCTAAGCACCCACACAGTGTGTCCTTCCTTATGCTGAAAACGCAGTGTTACCCGGTAAGGGCTGGCGCCACGCGTGGTCACGTGTTCTTGAAAGGCAGCGTCGGCTTTGGCGAGGTCTTCCGGCAGGACAAGCCGTTTCCAGGTCTCTGACGTGTTCGGCAATTCGGCATCCGTGTAGCCGAACATTTTCTTGTAGCTGGAGCTATAGAAGTGACTGTTGGTAGAGAGATCCCAATCCCAGTATCCAGCAAACGATGACTCAAAAATCTGCAGGACCGTGCTTCTTTCCTGCTTGAGAGCGTGTTGAGCGTGGAGGCGGGCGGTGATGTCGTAGTGAATCGTCACATACGCTTCAATTGCCCCACGGTCATTTTGGAACGGAACGATTGTGGAGTTGACCCAGTAAAAGCTCCCGTCTTTGCGGCGATTCCGTAGTTGTCCGTGCCAGGTTTCTCCTGCTCGGATGGTTCTCCACATGTCAGCGAAAAATTCACTCGAATGATAGCCTGAGTTTACGACTCGATGAGTCTTACCCAGAAGTTCATCCCGCTGATAGCCGGAGATGCGACAGAAGGCATCGTTCACCTCAGTGATCTCACCCTCCGGATCAGACACCGCGACGATGGCGTGTTCGTCGATGGCTTCCTGCATTTGTCGGAATCGGTAAAGTGTGCGAGTCAGCTCGAGATTTTTGCACGCCAGCGCGTCCTGCACCGTTTGCCGCTCTTTGAGCACGCCACTCAACCAGAACCACATGAGAGGCGTGACTACGAAAAGGAAAATGGCTGCGGTGAGCAGCATTTCCAAGGGAGCAGACATTCCAGGGAGAAAAGCGGAGATGCCCCGCCCGAGNNAAGCGATCAGGATGAAGACCAAGCCGCAGAGACAAATCAGCGTGGGGCGAGGGCTGCTTTGAGAGGACATGGTAAACAACGAGGCGGCCACCTCAGGGCGAGGTTGCGCAGTTGAACTGGGGTAGATACAGACACCAGAGCATGTTGGCTCATAATCGGCCGTTGTGCAGCTAACTGGAGTCCAAGGTGGATGTCGTTGGTCTTTAACCAGATTCAGCCTGAAAAGGCATATTTATTGCGTTGACCATCGGGTTTTACAAGCCTTCCGACCGAGGGTTTCGCGGTGGCAAATTTCCTGGCATGTACCCTGCGCTACCCCTCTAAGCCATTCATAGCGACCCGTCCCGGAGCGGTTGGCTAGGGTTTGGGGGGGGCCAGGGCCCCGCGCGAGCGTAGAAATTGCTCG
Organism: Opitutaceae bacterium UBA6669; assembly: GCA_002455175.1. GTDB lineage: Bacteria > Verrucomicrobiota > Verrucomicrobiia > Opitutales > Opitutaceae > UBA6669. Next base: position 3,905 of record DKKJ01000254.1, on the reverse strand, counting down.
GCCAACATGGGCCAATCCGAGGTGGTCCCCAAGCCGGGTCTCATGGCGACGCCGTGCGGACCACGTTGAAAAAGGTACATTTCTGCCGGCACGCCAGCACGTGTGAGTGCTTGGTAGAAGAGGATGCTGTTTTCGACGGGAACTGTCATGTCTTCCTGGGTGTGAATCAGAAGCGCGGGAGGCGTAGTCGCCGTCACCTGTTTTTCGACAGATAACAATTTCACCAACTCGGGCGATGGGGTATCTCCCAAGAGCGACTTCCGCGACCCAGGGTGGGCACTGTCTTCCGTGAACGTGATCACTGGANNCTATCGAGAGCAGTGCCGCCCGATGCATCGGTATGCGCGAAAAGTGTGGCCACTGAAGCGGCAAGATGGCCACCCGCAGAACTTCCCATCGCGCCGATGCGATCCGCACGCAGGCGAAACTCTTCTGCGCGAGAGCGCACGATTCGCACGGCCTGTGCCATGTCCTGCAAGGGCGCAGGATGTCCGTACTCCTTTAGTCGGTATTTCAGAACGAAGGCAGTGACGCCGAGTGTTCCTAACCAGCGTGCGTACTGCACGCCTTCCCGTTCCATGGACAAATTGCTATAGCCGCCGCCCGGAGCGATCACCACTGCAGTCCCGGTTGGTCGATCCACGGCGGGAGCGTAGTAGGTCAACGTCGGCGCCGAGACTTGGGTGACATACCCGCGGTCGGAGCGGGCTTCATTTACTCCCTTTTTCAAGTGTGAGGTACCCTCTGGCCACAGTGGAAAAACGGCACCATCCGGAGGAAGTGCCTGGAGGCTGGCAATAACTAGCAAGAATCCGATCACGAAGCGGGGAGCAGGGGTCATCATGGGCGTGGCGAAGGCACACATCATGCGAATGCCTTAATTAGGTCGAGCCGGGGTTTTGGACCTCGGTACCTAGCGTGGAGAGTACGNNTGACTCACTCGGACAGTTCGACATTTCTAGAGGAGTGGAGACAGCCCCAAGGTGGCAGACTAAGATTGATATGGCGCTGCGGGATATCCTCCGCTGAATCTGAGCGTTCCCCATGGTGCCCCTTCTGGTTTTTCAGCAGATTCGCAAATCGTTTGGAGCGGTGCGTGCACTCAAGGGCGTCGACTTCGAGCTTCGTCCGGGGGAGGTGCATGCCTTGTTGGGGGAGAATGGAGCGGGGAAATCTACGCTCATCAAAGTTGCCACGGGTGCTCACGTCCCGGATAGCGGAACCATANNTCTATCAGCAGCCAGCGCTCTTTCCTGACTTAAGTGTCGCCGAAAACTTGGCGCTACGGTTGGAACCGGCGGGCATTTGCAAACGGGTGCAGTGGAAGCAACGCCGCCAACACGCAGGTGATCTTCTCGCAAGGGTGGGAGCGCAGTTTTCGCCTGACACGGAGGTGCAGTCGCTCTCCATGCCGGAACAACAGCTTGTGGAAATTGCGGCGGCAGTAGGAGCGGGCGCGCGCGTGGTGATCATGGNNCACTCACGCGGCAGGAACAAGAACGACTGTTCAGTCTCGTCCAAGCGTTGCGACAAGACGGGGTGGGCGTGGTTTACATTTCGCATCGTCTGGAGGAAATCTTCACCCTGGCAGATCGGGTTACCGTCTTGCGGGACGGAGCGAGTGCCGGGACGTTTCCTGTGAGTGAGGTGAATGAGCAGGCACTGATTCGGCTGATGGTGGGGAGGGAGGTATCACATCTGTATCCACCCGCCACCCAGGCGCCAGGGCGAGAGCTGTTGTCGTTGGAAGGCGTCTCGTGTCAGGCAAGCGCGGTGAAAGAGATATCACTCCAGGTTCGTTCGGGGGAAATCCTCGGATTGGCGGGATTGGTAGGGNNTTGGGCTTACCCCCGCTGACGGAGGGACCATCAAGATCGATCAGAAACCGGTGCGTGTGAAGAGCCCGCAGGAAGCCATGGATCATGGCATCGCGTATGTTCCCGAAGATCGGCGCCGACATGGGGTCATCTTGGAAATGCCGATCGCGCATAATATGACTCTTGCGGCGCGGCGGCGCTTGTTTCCCGGAGGCTGGTTGCGCGGCGGCAAAGAAAAATCCGAGGCGTTAAAACTGACTGCGCAACTCGGAGTAAAGGCAGCGGGGATTGACTTTCCCGTCGGCAGTTTGAGCGGTGGAAATCAGCAGAAAGTGGCGTTGGCTCGCTGGCTGGCGACCCGGCCGCGTATCCTTATTTTGGATGAACCCACGCAGGGCGTGGACGTAGGGGCCAAAAGTGAGATTCATGCACTCATTCGGCAATTCACTGCACAGGGTATGGCGGTTTTGCTCATTTCGAGCGACCTCCCGGAAATTTTAGGCATGAGTGATCGGATCGCTGTCATGAGAGAAGGGCGTTTGGTTGAAATCCTCCCGGGCGGGAGCAGTGCCCCGAGGGTAATGAGCGCAGCGCTTGGCCAAACGAGCCGTAGTGGGAGGGCGAGCGAGTGAAGCGATATTCCCGAGAATTGTGGGCAGCGGCGGTTTTATTCGCCCTTTTGGTCTCATTGGCAATTTGGGCCCCTAGTTTCTATCAGGTGGCTCCACTTCTTTCCTTGGCCACCCGTGAGGCGCCCATCTTGATTGTAACGTGTGGCATGGTCCTGGTCGTGCTCACGCGACAGATTGATATTTCGGTAGGATCGCAGTTTTCGGTCTGCAGCGTTGCGGCGGGATTGTTGGCGGCTCAGGGCTGGCCTCTGATCGCAGTGGTGCCGGCAGCGGTGGCCATGGGAGGACTGTTAGGCGCGTTCAATGGTCTTCTGATTGCCGGGCTAGGACTTCCGTCCATCGTTGTGACGCTCGCCATGCTCGTGGCCTTACGCCAGGGATTGAACCTCTTCCGGCAAGGTGAGTTTGTCACGCTCCCGGACGGGACCCAGTGGTTCGGCCTATCCCAGGTTCAGGGACAGATCCTGATTCTGGTCGCTGCTGCAGGAATTACCTTCGCTTTGATGGCCGCGCTACGTTCCCTCTCGGCAGGCCGTTACTTTTACGCGGTAGGGAGTGATGCCGAAGCGGCGCGTCTTGCTGGGATCCGACCCAATCAAGTGACCTTTATGGCGTTCGTGTTGCTGGGTGCCTTCACAGGGCTCGCAGCCGTGGTGAATGTGGTTCAGTCGCCCCAAGTGCAACCGCTCTCAGGGAGTGGGATGGAGTTGAAAGTCATTGCGGCGGTCGTGGTGGGTGGTGTGGCGATTTCGGGTGGAAGAGGAACACTCGTTGGCGCCGTCGTCGGCCTTTTGCTCTTAGCGTGTATTGCGCCTGCGTTGGTTCACCTGCGGATTGAAGCGTATTGGGAGAAGGCGATTCAGGGCGGCATTATTCTCCTCGCTGTCGTTCTGGAGGGAGTGCGAGCCAAGCGACATCGGCAATCGGGAGGAGGGAAGCCATGATCCGAGCAGACGCTTCAAATGGACGTGCTTGGACCCAATGGCTTTTTCGTCATGAGGTCCTTTTGTTGGTCATCCTAATCGTAGAGTGGTGCGTGTTCTACCACTTTGGAACTACNNAACTACCGTGAACCGCCGAGGCATTACCGTCGGGTTCGGGACGATCGATCGGCAGTTCGATATTCTCCGTCACTCCTGCGAAATCGGACTGCTGGCACTCGCACTAACTCCGGTGATTCTCACGGCGGGCATTGATTTGTCCGTGGCTTCATTGCTGGGATTGTGTGCGATTGTTTTGGGCATTCTCTCTCACGACATGGGCCTGTCCCTTCCTATTGCGGCGGTTTTGACACTCGGAGTGGGGGCACTTTGCGGAGGACTTAATGCCACGTTGATTGCCGGTCTGCGGCTGCCTCCCTTGATTGTTACCTTGGGCACTTACTCGCTTTTTAGAGGCTTGGCGGAAGCGATGACCCGTGGAGCGGTTACCTACACGCACTTTAGTCCGGACTTTC
>DKKJ01000233.1:13646-29137 GCA_002455175.1 Opitutaceae bacterium UBA6669 | reverse complement strand
GGGATCGCTTGAGGTGAACCTAAAAGGAGAGATCACCGAGGCTGGAACGGGATCTATTCTCTTTTACGCCCCGCAGGATCTGCACGGCGTGAAGAACAACGGCACGACTAACGCTACCTATCACGTCTTTACCTGGAAGACTCCCGCGACGGCTGGAGCCGTGAGGGAAAAGCAGGAATCTGAAAGCGGAAAGCTGAAATAAAATCGTTCGACGGGGACGCCCCGGAAGGTATGTGTTTCCGTGACGTCTCGAAGTCAGCGCTCCGAGTGCCGCAGGTCATCTTTCAACTGTCAGCTTTCCGCTTTCAGCTTTTCTCAGACGACCGCGCCTCAGTGTCCCATGCCTGCTTGATGCTCTTGGATGTATTCTTGCTTCAGGCCGAGTTTTTCGGGGGCGTGTAGGACGAGCATCTTCATGCGGATGTCACTAGGCACCGCCGAAGCGGTCATCTTGGAGACGACAATCATGAGGAGAATCGCCAGCGGCACGGTCCAGATAGCGGGTTGTTCGAAGAGGATGCGAAGCAGCGGATGGCCGGCCCAAAAGGCGCCCATGTCCACAATTTTCAAATCGCTGAGATTGATAAGGGTGGTGCAGGCCAGGGCGGCGAGGCCACCGCCCAACATGCCCGTTGCGGCGCCTGCCATGGTCATGCCTCGCCACCACACGCTCATGAAAAGCAGCGGGAAATAACTGGCGGCGGCGATGGCGAAAGCTTGGCCGACCATAAAGTTGATTTGGAGCTGTTCCACGTAGGAGCCGAGGAGAATGGAGATCGCCCCGATCCCGATGGCCGCGAACTTGAACATCCGCATGCGTTGTTCCGGAGTGGAATTGGGCCGCAGCATGCGCCCGTAGACGTCGTGGGCAACGGCGCCCGTCATGGATACGAGCAGGCCGCTGAAGGTGCTCATGAAGGCGGCAAAGGCGCCTGCACACGTAATGCCACTGAGGATACTGCCCCAGATACCGCCTCGTTCGTTGAGAAGGCGCGGGAGTTCGAGCACGATTTTGTCGGTGCCCTTGGCGCCGGAGCCCGCATAGAGCTCGGGTAGAAGATTGCGTCCGATCACGCCGAAGATCGGAGGAAAGACGTAGAAAATCCCAATCAGGATCATCACCCACATCGTGGTGCGTTTGGCGGCGCCGCCATCGGGATTGGTGTAGAACCGCACGAGAATGTGCGGTAGGCCGGCGGTTCCGCACACCAGAGCCATGATCAGCGAGTAGGTGTAAAGGAGCGAGTAGGGTTTGCTCTCCTCTTCGGAGAGACCGGCGGCTTTGGCTGCCTTGGTGGTAAGAGGTCCAAAAGGAGATACCCAGGGAGAGTCAGCGGGAGCTTTTTCCACCAAAGGCTTTCGATTTACCTCGAGAGCGGCGGTGGAGGATTCAGCAACGTTCTGGATAGCGGCGGCGGGANNGGCGGGAGTGAGCGCGGGATTGGATACATGGTTTGCGCCGACGTGTTTCCCGTAGCTTCCGTACACTGACATGAGGACGAAGATCGGCAGACTGATGGCGAACATCTTGGCCCAGTACTGAAAAGCCTGTACGAGGGTGATCCCCTTCATTCCACCCAGAGCGACGTTCAAGGTGATGACTGCGCCATCAAGCACGACTCCTCCCCAGTAGGGCATCCCGGGAAAGATGTAGGCGAGGGTCGTGCCCGCGCCCTTCATCTGCGGCATGGTGTAAAAGAAGCCGATGAAGAGCACAAAGCAGACAGCGATTTTGCGGAAAAGAGGGGAGTCGAAGCGACCTTCAGCAAAATCAGGGATCGTGTAGGCGCCGAAACGGCGAAGCGGACCGGCGATGAACAGCAGGAGAAAAAGGTATCCACAGGCGTAGCACACCGGGTACCAGAGTGCATCATAACCTGCCGACATCACCATGCCGGCGATCCCCATGAAAGAGGCTGCGGACAGGTATTCACCCGAGATGGCGGAGGCGTTCCAGCCTACCGAGACGGAACGGCCGGCGACGAAGAAATCGCTAGCGGTCTTGGACGACTTCGCCGAACGGAAGCCCATCCAGATCGTCACCACCACGGTGACGAAGGAGAACGCGAAGATCCACGGATCGACGTTCTGGAGTAAGGCGAGGGACGGCACAGAAGGGAAAGATGCGAGTGAAAGCATGGGTGATCAGCGACGGACCGGAGTTTTGGCACGGACCACTTCTTCCTCTTCCAAGCCAATCGTACGCTTGATGAAAACGTAGGCGATTACCCAGACAAAGGGAAAGAAGAGCACCCCGAGGATCAGCCAACTCAGGGTGAACCCTCCCACGCGTTTCGCCATTAGGGCAGGGGCGAAGTAGTTGGCCAAAGGCAAGCCGATCAGCACGATCAGAAACGCGGCGGCGCAGGCCACGGAAAGTTGCAGCTGGCGGCGCATCAATGAACGAAGGAACGATTCACTGTGCACCAAGTCATCCGACGACGGGGGCGAGGCGTGAGACATGCGGGCCGCAGCTTGGGGAGAGTGCGGGTGAGTGCAAGGCCGGGGAACAGTCGACCCACAGAAGGTTCGGGCTGCGCGAACGTACGTTTGGGATTGGGGCCGGATCTCAGGGATAAGTTCGGCTAGGGATGGCCTCAGCAGGCTTCAGGATGCCATTGAATTCTGTGAGTTAATCCTATGGCCACCAAATTGATAACTATTCAAGGTCACTGTCTAAGCACGGTCGCCGGCTGACGCAGACATCGTTATGCGAGGATCTTCGCCTGGGCCGTGGGGTAATCGATAAAGGTTTCCTGGATTGCCAGGTGAACGTCGTTCAGCCGGACCTGAATGGTATCGAGGAACTCGTGGAGGCCGTCAGCGATCACCGCGTGCGTGTCCGTGTTCTCCAAATCGACCCGCAGGTGGGCGGCGAGTTGACTCGCGCGGTTGCCGATGAGGTGGTGAGAGCCGTCCACGATCTGGTTTAAAGCGCTTTCTGCTTGGGCGACCGAGTGCACGATGCTGCGAGGAAAGGTCGGATCGCGTAATAGGTAGTCGACCACGCGTTCCAGACTGAGCAACCCGCGGCGGCTCCGACGGAACGCTTCGAAGGCGGAGCAGGAGCGCAGGACGGATCCCCATTGGATCATGTCCAGAGCAGTACCCACCGCGGCGACGTCGGGAAGGAGCATGTAGTACTTCACATCCAAAATGCGCGACGTGTTGTCGGCGCGTTCCAGATGGCGACCTAGTTGGAAGAACCACCACTCGTGACCTCGGGGCATCATGGACTCGTACACGCCGTAAAAGAGCTGGATCTGCGCTTTTACCCGGTTGAGGTATTCCGAGGAACCCAATTGAGCGTATCGGGTGAAGTCGTCGTCTTTGAGCTTAAGATAAAATGTGTTGAGCGTCTCCCAGACCTCGGCGGCGAGCAGGTCGCGCACGCAGCGGGCATTTTCCCGAGCATGACTGATGCAGGAAAGCACCGACGACGGGTTGCGGCGGTCGAACAGCATGAACTCCACCACTCCGCGCTCCGTCACCTTTTCCCCATAGAGTTCGAAAAACTTTTCTTCACCGCCTGAAACGTAAACCAAAGGTTCCCAGGATTTTGGGTCATCTGCCGCCTGTCGCGACTGAAGATCGAGAACGAGCTGCGCGTTGACGTCGACGATGCGCGCGGTGTTTTCCGCACGCTCGAGCTGCCGGGCTGTCCAGTAAATGAGATTGGCGACGCGGGAGAGCATGAGAAAGGAGCGAGGGGTTCGAAGATGAGGGATCGTTGGCGGCGGAAAGAAAACTTAGCCGGGTTACACGATCAGTTTTTCTGGTCCGGAGGCGGTGGGAGTGGGGAAAGGAGCGTTATCGTCCGCCAACACCCACGTGTCTTTCGATCCGCCACCCTGCGAGGAATTCACGACGAGCGAGCCCTTGCGCAAGGCCACGCGGGTCAGGCCGCCTGGCATGATCTTGATGCTCTCACCATTGAGAATGTAAGGACGTAGATCGATATGCCGACCTTCGATAACGGTGTCGCAGACGCTGGGGCAGCGCGACAGGCCAATCGTGGGTTGAGCGATAAAATTGCGGGGATTATCGATGATCTTGGCGCGAAACTCCTCGATTTGAGCCTGGGTGCTGTGAGGCCCGACCAGCATGCCGTAGCCACCCGCTTCGTTGACACTTTTCACGACCAATTTGGGTAGGTGATCGAGGATGTAGCGAAGGTCGTCGCGTTGCGATGAGAGGAACGTTTCAACGTTCTCAAGCACGGGATCTTGGCCCAAGTAGAATTTGATCATCCGCGGCACGTAGTAGTACATCGCCTTGTCGTCGGCGACCCCGGTGCCGATCGGATTGCAGAGGGCGACATTGCCTTTGCGGTAGGCGTTGACCAAACCGGGCACGCCGAGGAGCGAGTCCTTGCGGAAAACGGTGGGATCGAGGAAGTCGTCGTCCAGTCGCCGGTAGATCACGTGAACCGGGGCGAGGCCATCGCTGCGTCGCATGTACACGCGGTCGTTTTCCACCACGAGGTCATTCCCTTCGACGATTTCGATCCCCATCTGACGGGCGAGAAAGCTGTGCTCAAAATAGGCCGAGTTGAAGACGCCGGGCGTGAGCAACACCACCGTGGGCTCAGGCACGTGGGCGGGCGCAAGACGCGTCAGCAATGCGAGGAGGTCGCTCGTGTACGTCTCCACCGGCCACAAGCGGTAGTCGCGAATCATGTTGGGGAAGACCCGCTTCATGACCTGGCGATTTTCCAGAACATAGCTCACGCCGGAGGGCGTACGCAGATTGTCTTCCAGTACTCGATACTGACCGCTCTCGTCACGGATTAAGTCCGTACCGTTGATGTGCACGAATAAGCCGCGTGGCACCGCCAGCCCCACCATTTCTTGTCGGAAATGTTTGGAGGTGGTGACCATCTCGGTGGGGATGATGCCCTCTTTTAAAATGCGCTGCTCCCCGTAGATGTCGGCGAGGAACAGATTCAAGGCCTCCATGCGCTGCGTGAGACCCCTTTCCAGATGAGCCCATTCGTGGGCGGGGATAATCCGGGGAATGAGGTCGAAGGGGAAAATCTTTTCCGTTCCGGCGGTGTCCGAGTAGACCGTGAAGGTCACACCGCGGTTCACAAACGTCTGGTCTGCGGTGCGCTGCCGCTCCATCAAATCGTTCATGCTCTCCATGCGGGAGAACCGGTCGTGGAGACGCTGGTAATGCGCGTGCGGTCGCCCTGGGGAGGCAAACATCTCGTCGTAGAAGCGGCTGTGATCGTAGGCGGAGAAGAGGTCCGGCATGGGAGAAGGGCGGGCGAAAGAGAGCGGCTTGGGCGNNTCTGGGACTCTACCAACCGAGTTCCGTCGGCAGCGAGCAGCGTCAGGCGCCAGGCAAGCGGTTTGACGGCGGTGCCCGGCCAGTCTTCGCCGGTCAAGCCCAGTTGAAGCACAGACCCGCCTGCGGGAAGGTCGAGGGGGAGGCGAAAGGTTTTGGCGAGGTCACTCCCTGGAAAAATAATGTCGATCTGAGCTACGGCACCAGGAGCCGCCGGGGCGCCACGCAGCCGTGTGAGGAAATAGTAGCCATCGCGGTTTTCCGGACGCGAGCGCACCAGAATTCTGCCTCCCTTGTGTTCTTCTCGGCCAAAATACTGTCCGATCGACTCAAAGGAGCTGTCGGTGCGGTATCCTGGCCAAACCCGAACGATCTCGATGGCGGACGCGGTCCAAGAGACGCTCATCCCGAGGAGCAGGAGGGCTAGAAAGGCGCGGGGAGTCATGGCGATGAGGCTATTACGGGACGTCTGCCCGGGCAAGGCTGGTGTCGCAGCTTGCATGCCAAGGGACCCCGATGGCCGGAAAACGTTTCCCGCGATCTCTGCGCACATTGCTGGCGATGAGCGCATTGCTGGGGTCCACTCATGCCATTCATACGAGTTTTCCCGGCTCGCTTAATCCGAACTAGGCTCAGGGGTGGAGTGAAACCCGTTGGTAGCGATGGAAGCCGAGCAAGGCAGGTTCCCAACCTTTGACGGCGCGGTGAATGAGGAATGTCCGCGTTCCGTGGTAGAGGGGTGCCAAGGGGGCTTCTGTGAGGAGGAGACGCTCGGCTTCTTGGTAGAGCGCGTTGCGTCGGGCGGAGTTTGGCTCGGCCCCGGCGGTACGAATCAGCCGGTCGTACTCAGCATTGCTCCAGCCGGTGGCGTTGTTGCCGCTATTGCTCAGGAACATCTCAAGAAAAGTGCTGGGATCGACATAATCGCCGATCCATCGAGCACAGGAGAGCGCGTAGTTTTTTTCCCGTTCATCATCGAGCCAGACTCGTTGTTCTTTGAGCGTAAGCGTGATCGAAATACCGAGTTCGCGTTTCCACATTTGTTGGACGGCCTCGAGTAGCCGTTGGTTGAGCTCGCTACTGAACGAGATGGCTTCGAGCGGCGGGCTGCCTTTACCGCCTTCGAAGCCGGCTTCCGCCAAGAGTCGTCGCGCCTCGACGAAGTCATCGGAGAGCGGCGTCTGAGCGGTGTAACCTGCCGTGTTGGGAGGGGTGAGGGTGCGCGCGGGCGTTTGCCCTCCCAGCAGGACGTTTTCCACCAAGGCCCGTCGGTCCAGGCCCAGGGCGAGGGCGCGGCGCACCCGAGGGTCATTCAGGGGCTTCCGCTCCACATTGATCCGGAAAAATCCGGTTTCTAGAAACGGGTCTGAACGCAGGAGTGCAGACTGATCGCCGGTCCGGTACGCCTTGATTTTTGAAAGCGGGACTTCACTGGTAAGGTGAATCTGCCCGGCGCGGAACGCGGCCTCTTGTGCGGCGGCGCTTTCATAGGGATAGAACGTAATGGCGGAGAGCGCGGTTTGACCCACTTCGCGGAAAGACGGATTTTTTTCCGTGGCGACCTGCTGGTTGGGAATCCAGCTAATCACGCGAAAAGGGCCATTGGAAACGATGTTGCCCGGGCGCGTCCAGCGGTTTGCGCGGTCATCACGACCACCGTGTTTATCCACGACGTGTTGAGGAACTGGATACGCCACGGGTAGGGCCAGTAGGGCTGGTAACGTCGGGGTAGGCTGTGTCAACTTCAGCTCCAGCGTGTTGGGGTCGAGCGCGCGAATACCCAGGGCGGAGGCGGGTGTTCCCTGACCTCGGTTGTAGTCTTCGGCGCCGACTATCGTGAAAAGAATGTAGGCATATTCAGAGCCGAGGCTGGCGGAAAGGGCGCGTTGAAAGGAATACACAAAATCGCTTGCGGTGAGCGGGACGCCGTCGGACCACATCAAGTTTGGCCGCAGGTGAAACGTCCAGGTCAGACCGTCTGCTGAGGTTTCCCAACGTTCGGCTACTGCCGGTACCGGTTGGGAGGTGGCTTCATCTACGGCGGTGAGGCCTTCGAAGAGGGCCAAACACACCGTCATGTCATTGTAGGAAACTAAAATGTGCGGATCGAGATCGCGAGGCTCCGCGCTGATTGCCATGTGCAGGTGCTGGGTGCGGTTGCCGAGGTCGACTCGGGATTCCCGGCGCGAGCAGCCCGACGCGAGGAGAAGAAGCAGGCTGAGCGAAAGGATGGCTGCGGCCATCGGGCTGCAAAAGGCGCGAAGTGAGAAAGAAGAGGTGCCCATGGATAGATCCTTGCGGGCAGCAGACAGGAAAAACCACGCGACGTCACGGAGACTCGCCGTACACCGGGGGGCGATGCGGACGATTGAGCCGGTCAGTTGCAAGGCGGGGTAGGGTGCATCCCTGCCAAAAGACATTTGCTCCCGCGCGAGGCGCTCAGTTGGGTGAGGGGCATGCCATGGTACTATGCTAACGCGGGACAACGGAGTGGCCCGGTCGGTGAAGAGGAATTCGCGGCCCTGGTCGCTCGAGGAGAAATCCGCGACGAAACGCTCGTTTGGAAACAAGGCATGGGTGACTGGAAACGGTACGCAGATGTCGCGGCCTTGCTGGCGTTGCCACCGGTGCTGCCGGCGAGTGGGCTACCGTCGAGCTCGCCTGCCTCTTTCCAGCCCGCAGCCACGAGCGTTCCAGTCAATGAGGCTGCGGCTCATGGTCAGTCCCTGTTCGCGCCGCGGGTTTATGGTGGATTTTGGGTGCGCTTTCTTGCGCGCCTCATCGATGCCGTGATTCTGTGGTTTGTTGGCCAGATTGTCGGCGGGGTCCTCATCCAGTTTGTGATGCCCGAAGCCATGCAAACGATGGCGGAAATCCGATCAGATCCCCAGAACGTAAGCCCGGAACAGATGATGATTGTTCTTCAGATGATGCTTGTTGTGATGGGTTTAAACCTAGTTATAGGCTTGATCTACGACTTGGTTTTTCTGGGTAAATTCGCGGCCACCCCTGGAAAGATGGCGTTGGGGTTGAAGATTGAGCGATCGGACGGATCACGCCTGTCGCTCGGACGGATTGCAGGTCGTTACTTTGCCCAAATACTGAGTGGGTTGCTGCTGTGCATTGGATACCTGATTGCCGCATTCGACGACCAGAAGCGGGCTCCTCACGACTACATCTGTGATACGCGCGTGGTGAAAAAACCGTCGGCCTGAGGAAACGCTGCGTCGACGAGTTCAAGTGAAGAGCCTAGGAGGGACGCGGTCTCTCGCNNCACGAGGGACCGTGGCCCTCCCCTACTTTTTCGCCGAGTGGTGATAGCTTTTCCACAAGATGGCGCAGCCGCAGAAAGAAGCCGCTCCCTTGCACTTTCTGCTCAAAAGCTCATTTTCTTAGATCGCTTCTAAGAAAGGCGCGCATGGCGCGTGATCTCTACTGCGAGTCATCATGACTTCGACCCCCTCTCATGAAAACGTTGGAGACACGGTGGAAGCGGCTGTGGTGCGTCATCAGGGCGCACTCCTTCGGTATGCCACGCGTCTTCTGGGCGATGCCGAGCGGGCTCGTGATGTCGTGCAGGACACCTTTGTTAAGTTCATGCAGCAGCCGCTCGCTGCCGTTCAGGGGCATGAGGCTGAGTGGCTGTTTACGGTTTGCCGCCACCGGGCGCTGGATGTGCTCCGAAAGGAGGGGCGTATGAGTCATTTCGAGGAAGGCGAGGTCGAGCGCGTCCGAGCGACCGACCCGCGGCCGGGTGAAGCTCTGGAGCGAGCGGAGACCCAGAACAGCCTTTTGCAGCTGATTGATCGCCTCCCGCCAAAACAACAGGATGTTATTCGATTAAAATTTCAGAATGGTTTCAGCTATAAGGAGATCAGTAGAATCACTGCGCTATCTGTGACGAATGTGGGTTTTCTGATTCACACCGCGGTGGCGCGTTTGCGACGCGAATACGCGGCGCTCCCTCGCTAACGGAGTCCGCCTCGTCCGACTATGAAAGAGACTGCATCATGAAAGAAAACGCTCCCGTGACGTCCCCGGATGATCCGCGGCTGACGGCTTACGCTTTGGGTGAATTGCCGGAAGGCGAGCGCGCTGAGGTCGAAGCTGCGGTGAATCGCGACCCCCTGCTGCAAGCGGCGGTTGAAGAAATCCGGGCATTGGGCGGTGAGCTGACCTCAGCTTTGGGTTCAGAGCCGGTCCCAGCCGTCGAGCCCGCGCCTTTTCAAAGGGAAAGACGTCACGAGCGTTCCTCTGACCAGGAGTCATTGGAGTTTGTGCGCCCGACCGGATCGAAGTTTCTTCGTTTCCCGGGGCTTTATTATGTTTGCGGAACGGCCGCGGCAGCCNNTTGCGCTTCTGGTGGCGCTCTGGCCCGACCGGGTGAGGACCCCTGCAGACCAGATTGTTCATGTGCCGATCACTTTCCGCGAAGAACCCGCTCCCGATACTTCGACGACGCCTGCTGCAGCATTCGCGTCCACGTTAACCACGGGCGAACCCGGAATTCCGCAGCCCAACTCGCTCGCTTCTGCGCCCGCGGTGGCGTCGCAGGGGAGAGATGGGCGTCCGCAGGCTTCGGCTGGGTCGATGGAAAACCCTTTCCAGGCAGTGCGTGAGGCGCCGGTTTCAAGCTTTGTTCCGAAGGTGGATACGGTCAGCTACGCGCACGTACGCCGATCTCTCTTGGCGCGAGCGCTCCCGCCGGCTGCGGAGGTGCACATTGAGGAGATGATCAACTATTTTCCGTATGACTATGCTGCTCCCTCAGTCTCGGATCGCCAGGGCGAGGCCGCGACGCCGTTTGCCGCGCACCTCGAAGTGGCGACAGCGCCCTGGGCTCCCGAGCATCGGCTCGTTCGAGTGGCTTTGAAAGGACGCGAGGCGCAGGCTCAAGCGCGTGCTCCCGTAAACCTCGTTTTTCTGATCGATGTCTCTGGGTCCATGGGCTCGGAGAACAAGCTGCCCCGGGTGAAGCATTCGCTCCGCCTTCTGCTCGATCAGCTCAAAGCGGAGGATAGGGTAGCACTCGTTACCTATTCCGGAGAAGCCGGCGTGGCTCTCCCGCCGACCGCCGCGTCTGAACGTGGGACGATTCTTCAAGCGATCCATTCTCTCGAACCTTCGGGTGCCACCCGCGGGGCGTCGGGTCTGACCACAGCCTACGATTTGGCGACCCTGAGTCGCGTGTCAGGTGCGGTGACGCGCGTGGTGTTGTGCACCGATGGTGATGTGAATCTGGGGTTCGAGGACGAGCGTGCTTGGACTAAGGCAGTGGAGGAAAGAGCGCGCGAAGGGATTGCTCTCAATGTTCTGGGTTTTGGCCTGGGCACACTGCTCGATGAGGACTTGGAGCGATTGGCCAGGCTCGGGCGTGGTACGTACCACTACGTGGATACGCAAAAGGAGGCTGAGGAGCGCATGGGCGAACAGGCTCGAGGTGTTCCCGAGGCCATCGCGAAGGATCTTCAGCTTCAGGTGGAGTTTAACCCGGCACTGGTGTCGCGCTACCGACTGATTGGTTTTGAGGACCGCTCTGGTCAGCGTGATCGTCATGTGGATACGTCTCCGGACCCGCGGTTGATCGAGGCTGGCCATCGTGTGACGGCACTTTACGAAGTCGTTTTGAATTCGCCCGGCATCACTGCGACGGAACAGGACGTAGCGCCGAATGAACGTCATTACCAAATGCCGACGCGCATGGGCTCGGGCGTTTTTGCGGCAGACGAGTTGGCGAAGTTGACCCTGCGCTATCAGGAGCCGGGCGGCAGCACGAACCAGCAGCACTTCTTTTCTCTTACCCAACGGGACACCCCGTTTGCAGACGCTTCGCCGGACTTTCAGTTCGCGGCCGCCGTGGCGAGTTTTGGTATGATGCTACGAGAGTCACCGCATCGTGGTATCACCTCGTTTTCAGCAGTCGGTGAATGGGCGCGTCGCGGAGCATCCTATGATCCAGGAGGCTATCGAGCAGAGTTTCTCGGACTCGTGAAGAATGCGGAGCGACTTGTGCGTTAGCTTCTAAGTCGGCGGTAGCGCAGGAAGTAGTATCCTTTTTCTGGGGAATTCCCCGGTAGACGTCATAGAGCATTCCCTCATAAGATGCTTCTCTGGGGAGGTTTGCGTGATTTCCGTGGTTGGTGATCGCGGAACCGTCGGGGGCGATGCAGGTCTGTCGCGGCAGTCAATCCCATGAAGACGGCACAGATAAACGCGTTCGCCGCCTGCATGGAAGTAGTGACAAGACAAATACTACTCATCCTCAACTCAACCGGAGATTCTTCCCATGCTTAGCTGGTCTATTACCTTCCTTATCGTTGCTATCATCGCGGGTGTCCTTGGATTTACCGGCATCGCCGGCGCCGCTGCTGGAATCGCCAAGATCCNNAGTGTTCCTCGTGCTTCTGATTGTCTCTGCCATTGTAGGCGCAATGCGCGGCAAGCCACCGGTATAATCACCACTGTTTGTTTCCAAACGAGGAACCGACTCACCTAAAACCGGACTATTGCGCCGATCCAGTTATCTTAACCTATTCTTTATGAAACGTATCCAGTTGATGAAACCGAGCCTAATTTGCGTTTTAGGTCTCTCGACCCTCGCCTTGGTTGGCTGTAACAAAAGCGATCGGGCGGAAGCCCACGCCGATGCGAACAAAGCCATGGCAAAGACGGAAAATGCCCTCGATAAGGCTG
This sequence comes from Opitutaceae bacterium UBA6669, assembly GCA_002455175.1. GTDB lineage: Bacteria > Verrucomicrobiota > Verrucomicrobiia > Opitutales > Opitutaceae > UBA6669. The sequence goes on along the minus strand of DKKJ01000233.1, from coordinate 17,155 downwards.
TGGACAAAACCAAGGATGCCTACGCCGATGTGAAAGCGGGCGCCGCCAATGCTTGGTCCGACTTGAAGGGCTATAGCTTCGACAAGAAGGACGACTTCAGCGCGAGCGCGAAGGCGATGGCATCGAAGTTCGACGCCGAAATGAGCGCGCTCAAGTCAGAGTACAATGAGGCGAAGGCTTCTGCGAGCCGCAAGGCCGCTATGGAGGAGCTGAAGAGCTCTCGCGCGGACTTTGATTCCAAGATGTCCGCTTTGGGCCGTGCTACCTCGGCGACGTGGGACAGCGCCAAGAGCGATGTCATTGCCGCCTGGGACCGTGTGCAAGCAGCCTACTATAAGGCTCGCGCTAACTAAGTCCAAGCTAGCAGAGATTTTCTACGAGCAGGCGGCGTTGTCCGCCTGCTTTTTTTTGCCGTTTCACTCCGAGGCTCTGAAGTCCATTTTCCCTGAGTGGAAAGCGACTGAGCGCTTTATTTGTTCGGGAGAGTTTGTTTTCCTCGGGCATGAACTTCTCTCGTCTGGGAATGGCCGTCCTGGCGACGGTGCTTGCCGTGTGGGGAATGGCGGTAGAGCTCACGGCGCAGCAGCAAGTGCAGCCCCGCCCTCGATTCAGTCCGCATGAGACTATAAGTCAGGTCATCGATGGAGCGCGTGTTACGGTGACCTATGGTCGGCCCTACACCAACGATCCAAAAACCGGTGAACCGCGAGAAATCTGGGGCAAGGTGGTCCCTTACGGAAAAGTCTGGCGTGCTGGGGCGGATGAAGCGACGACGCTGATCACCCAGAAGCCCTTGGTCGTAGAGGGCGCAACATTGCCTGCAGGCGTTTATTCGTTGTTCTTTTTACCCGAGCAAAACGGTACTTCGAAACTCGTCGTGAATCGCCAGTATGGACACTGGGGGACACAATATGATGCGAGCCAGGACCTGGTTCGTATCGATGCCGCCAAAGAGACGCTGACCACGCCGCTAGATCAGTTTCAGATTAGCCTCCTTAAAAAAGAAGGGGGTGGCGGNNCGTGGGCTTCCCTTCAGTTCTCGGTGCCGTTTTCGGTGCAAAACTAGGAGTAGGCTGGGCGACGGTGACACGCCCTCACGACCAGCGGGGCTTCGATTACCATCAGTGATTAACAAGCAGTGGCTCACTCAATTTCCTAAGAAATATTTCTCGCTAGGTAGAAATTTTTCTTTAATTCTGATTCAGCTTTCCTACGGTCGGCGAGGTGAGCATCGGGACGCCTCTACAGAGTGTAGCTTCTAGAATCGCTGTGTATCCAAGCCGAGATGCGCTTGGAAAAGCGGCCTCGCATAAAGCGGCGGAGATCATTCGCCATGCGATCGCGGTCCGAGGCTTCGCGCGTATTCTTGTTGCCACCGGTAACTCTCAGCTGGATGTGGTGAAGCACCTGGTGGGAGAACGGGTGGACTGGAGCAAGGTAGATGTGATGCACTTGGATGAATACGTGGGCATTGAGCCGGACCATCCGGCGAGTTTTCATCTGTGGATACGCACTCGGTTTGTGGAGAAGACCCGGCCACGATCCGTGGCCTATTTGAACGGTCTGTCCGCCGACCCAGATGAAGAAGCTAAGCGTTATGCGCGTCTCTTGAGCAGCGGACCCTTGGATCTGGCTTTTGTTGGGGTCGGAGAAAATGGCCACATTGCCTTCAACGATCCCCACGTCGCGGACTTCAACGATCCATTATTAGTAAAGCGGGTGGCACTCGATGAGACGAGCCTCCGCCAGCAAGTAGGGGAGGGACATTTTCCCGATTTGGCGAGTGTGCCTAAAGAAGCCCTCTCAGTCACTTGCAGTGGCTTGATGCGCGCGGAGCACTGGATCTGTTGTGTGCCCGAGCGCCGGAAGGCAGCGGCGATCAAGGCGGCGTTGGAAGGCCCGCTGACGACTGCTTGCCCAGGGTCGCTTATCCGTGAGCACCCGCGAGCGTTTGTGTATTTGGACATCGACTCGTCCTCCTTGCTCTCGTCGCCACTTCCGGTGGTGGCAGGATAAGGATTCAGACGATTCCGCGAAGGCGTTACGCGCACGTCGTGTGTGTGGACCGCTTTCTCTTTTGTTAGTGCCTGGTCCGAGCGTATCAGAAACGTAACTCCTGCTTCTATGTTTGGGATAAAACTCGCTGTAGCCGACCTCGTGGTACTCGTGGCATACCTAGCCGTCGTGATGGCAATCGGCTATTACGCGTCGCGTCGGATCAAAACCTCAGACCAATATTTTCTGGGCGGTCGCCGCTTTGGAAAGTGGGTGATGATTGGTCAGAGCTTCGGCACCGGGACCCATGCAGAAATGCCTGTTTCACTCGCCGGGGCCGTCTATAGCGTTGGGCTCTCCGGCATTTGGTTCCAGTGGAAAAACCTCTTTGTCACCCCGTTCTACTGGTTGCTGGCACCGCTCTTTCGACGATTCCGACGCACGACAATGGCGGAAGTTTTTGATGATCGCTACGGGCCGTGGATGGGAGCGATCTATACGTTTTTCGCTCTCGCCTTTTTCACGGTGAATCTGGCCAGCATGTTGAAGGGGGCAGCCAAGGTGATTGATCAAGCGGTCGGGGGCGGTCTGCCGGTGGATCTCCTGGTGATTGGGATGACCTGTGTGTTTGTGATCTACAGTTTTGCTGGAGGTTTGTTGGCGACGGCGTGGACCGATTTTGTGCAGGGGTTCTTGATCATCGCTTTGTCGTTCATGCTGATCCCGCTAGGCTGGCATTTGGTCGGAGGGCTGGCGGGTATGAAGGAGCAGTTGGGGCCTGGGATGTTTGCCCTGGCGACTCCCGAGGGGATCGGTATTGGGACAATCGTTGTGCTAACGATCAATGGTTTGGTGGGAATTGTGGCGCAGCCTCATCTCATCGCCGCCGTAGGCACCGGAAAAGATGAGGCTGCTTGCCGCGTGGGCCATTTCTATGGGAATATGGTGAAGCGGGTCTGCACCATTGGGTGGGCCGTGGTAGGTTTGATGACCGCAGTCTTGATCGCGAAAGGCACGTTTGAAGTGACGCATCTAAAAGATCCGGAAGAAGCCTTTGGGTTTGCTTGTCGTCACCTGCTCTTTCCCGGCGGCATAGGCTTACTCATCGCATCGCTGCTCGCTGCAAACATGGCAGGCTGTTCGGCCTTCATGGTCAACTCGGGTGCGATGCTCGCCAACGGGGTTTACCGCAAGTACCTTAATCCTCGCTCTACGGATNNTAAGCAGGCATTGTGGGTGGGTCGAATCGGGGGTGTGGCGGTGACCGTCGTCGCGGTGATCTACGCGGTTTTTTTGATCGACCGCGTGCTCTATGCTTTCCTGTTTACCGAAACCATGGCGACCTTCGTGGGAATTAGCGTGCTGGGAGGAATCCTTTGGAAGCGCGCGAACCGCTGGGGTGCTGTCGGCAGCATCGTTGTGGCGAGTCTGACAAATATCGCCGGTCATGCTGTGCGCGGAAATCGATTTGATCACTGGGATCCTCAGGTGTTTCTGACCGCGTTGGCGGCGGG
>DKKJ01000233.1:1158-13638 GCA_002455175.1 Opitutaceae bacterium UBA6669 | reverse complement strand
TATCCTGAGCTTGCTGACGCGGCCAGAGGAAGAAGCCCGGATCGGGGTCTTTTTTAAACAGCTACAAACATCAACCGATGCGGAGGACCAAGACGCAGCGGACAATCCTCGGGCGGCGGCGGAGCGGGGGAAGCTCCTTATCCTGGTGAATCTTTTCTCTCTGCCNNTTTCGTTTTGGCGCGCTTATCGCACGGATATCACTGGGTTTGCGATAGGCTGGGCGTGGGTAGTGGGGCTCATCGCCGTCTTTGCGTTTGCCATCAGTTAGTCCGCACCCATAGCCATCTGCGTCATGGCGAAAAAGTTTACGATGCGAGACCTGGCAGGCGCGGCCAAGGTCAGCCCCGCCACCATCTCTCGGATCCTTGCGGTCAATCCCTCGGTTGATCCCGAAATTCGCAAGCACGTGCACAAGGTGGCCCAGAAGCTGGGCATCGACTTGGAAAGCCGCCGAAAAGGAAAGTCGAAGGTAATGGCTTTTCTTTTAGCGAACCGCGATGTGCTTCACAGCTTCCAGGCTCGCGTGCTTTTGGGGGCGGAGAATTACTGCGCGCAGCATAATTGGGAATTGCTGTTCATGTCCTTCCGCTACGTGCCGGAGACGCCGCCCGCCGCTCTGCACTTGCCCCAATTATTGAGCAACCGAACCAACGCGCGCGCAGTGATCTTAGGCGGCACTAATTATCCCAACTTACTGGCCGCGCTAGAGGCGCGGGGGCTTCCCTTTGCTGTCTTGGGTAACAACGTGATCGGAGACTGGCCGGAGAGCCGCTGTGATGCGGCGTATTCCGATGACATCGCGGGAGCGCGTGAGGCCACGGCTTACTTAGCGTCGAAAGGGCATCGAGCGATTGGCTTTATTGGCAACCTTCAGCTTCCATGGTTTCGGCGGTGTGCTACCGGATATGAACAGGCGATGACGGCAGCACGGTTGCCGCTCCGCTATATCGACATGCGCTCGGATGGTAGCCAACTCGGCTACCTCGCCGCCAAGGCCTTGTTGACCCAACATGCAGATACGACAGCGATTTTAGCGGGGTCCGATCAGGTGGCTGCCGGCGTTTACGATGCTCTGCGGGAAGCGGGGATCTCGGTTCCCGATCGCATGAGTGTGATGGGTTTCAATGACACCCAGGGAGAGATGCTTTATCCCGCGTTAAGCAGTGTGCGCGAGTTTCCGGAAGAGCTGGGACAGCACCTCGCGGAATTCGCTCTCGGCCGGCTGCAAAATCCGGCCCTAACCACGCAGAAGCTGACCGTGCCGACTCAATTGGTCCTCCGTGCTTCCGTCACCGCGCTCTCCGGAAATGCTGAGAGCTAAAGAAACATTTCTCTAAACAGGGAAATATTTCTTTACAACGTTCTGAGCTTGTTTTCCTTCAATTTCGGACGCGATGCCGGGTGGTCATGGGGGCTGCCCGCAAATCGGCCCATCTTTTTATGTCCTCCCCTGCTTTTCGCCCTGCCGTCGCTGCCCCCGCTTCACTCGATCGGCGTTCGTTTCTCAAAACGTCGTCCCTGGCTGGTTTGGGCTTAGCCGCGGGATCGCCGGTCTTCAGCGCAGAGCCGGGAGATCGGCGCCACCGCTATGCGATTGTCGGAACGGGCTCGCGCAGTCGTCTTTTTCAAGAGGCGATTGAAAAGGAGTTCCGTGACCACGTCCGACTGGCGGCGCTTTGCGATCTTAACCCGGGGCGTCTCCAACTCGCGGCCGAACGATCCCGCGCCTGGGGCGGGACGGTACCTGCACTCTATGCGTCAGAGAACTTTGAGAAGATGCTGTCGGAGCAGGCGATTCAGACGGTCTTGGTGACGACGATGGATGGTAACCACCACGAGTTTATCGTGCGTGCGATGGAGGCTGGCTGTGATGTGATTTCTGAGAAGCCGATGACCACGACGCCCGAGAAGTGTCGGCAGATTCTCGAAGCCCAGGCGCGCACGGGTCGAACGTGTCGCGTCACCTTCAACCTTCGCTATTCACCGCCCTGCACTCAGGTGAAGGACGTGCTCATGAGCGGCGAGATCGGAGACGTTCAATCGGTCGACTTGCATTGGATGTTGGATACACGTCATGGCGCTGACTACATGCGTCGCTGGCACAGCCGGAAAGAAAACTCCGGAGGATTGATGATTCACAAGGCGTCGCATCATTTCGATTTGGTCAACTGGTGGTTAGGTGCAGTGCCCGTCTCCGTTTTCGCCACTGGAAAACGTGACTTCTATCAACCCAAGACTCTTCGTCGCATGGGATTGAGTGGCGCGCACGAACGCTGCCTGACGTGTCCGGAAAGCGATCGATGTGCCTTTTATGTCGATATTAGGAAAGATGCGGATCTGAAGTCGCTGTACCTGGATCAGGAGAAGTATGACGGGTATGTGCGTGACCGCTGTCCGTTTCGTGGGGATATCAACATTGAGGATACGATGAATGTGCTCGTGCGTTACAATACGGGCGCGACGCTCACCTATTCACTGAATGNNGTCTGAATGCCTTCTGTGCGTGGGAAGGCTACACCGTGGCTTTCAACGGGACCCGCGGTCGACTCGAGCACAGTGCCGGCGGGTTGACTCCGGATGGCCGTGTTGAGCGGTACGCGATGCGCACCACTCTATTCCCGTTGCGAGGCGCACCTAAGCCGCTGGAGGTTTGGACGGGAGTGGGATCGCATCAAGGAGGAGACAAAGTCATGTTGGAGGACCTCTTTCTTCCTCACCCGAAACCGGACAAATACCTTCGAGCCGCAGATCATCGGGCGGGTGCCGTTTCTACCTTGATTGGAATGGCCGCGAATGAGTGTTTTCTGACCGAACGGCCGGTTCAGATTGCCCACCTGGCACCCGGATTGGCTGGACCGGATTACGCCCCCATGCCNNGATAGTCCCTTGACGATGCCTCCGCGCGGTTAAGGGAAGCGTGGCTGTCCTCGGTCAACGCTTCCTGTCGTTGCTCACGGAAAGTGCCGACGATGAGCTCATCGCAATTGAAGGCTGCTGCTGTAGCTATGAAAGGCCGCCATCCGCTGCAAGGCACGGTACGGCTGATCCTTTTCGCGGCCAGCGTCTCTATCGGATGATNNGGAGTGCTCTGCCTACGGCGGATAAACTAAAGGAGGATCTTGCCTCTCTTTTTTCGACTCGCGCTGTGCAGCAGATGCCCGGAGCTCGCGGCCCTCTCATGCAGCAGATGGAGCCGCTGATGATGCAGCAGGCGCGAGCGATTATCGAGGAGCTGCGTCCCTGGGAGAAAGATCCTGCGGCTGCGCTACTGCCTCTTCGTAAGGCAACGGCTTCAAGTGAGCACGGGATTCGGCCCAATGCGGCGACAGTGAAAGGCTTGGCAGTTCTGGTGCGCCTGGCGCCTGACGAGGTGTTCTCTGGCGATTTTAGCCGAGAGCACCTGAGGGAACGAGCGCTCGCGATGCTGCGTTACCTCTTGCGTACACACGGAGCGGGCGGGGAGACCTGTGCTGATGGAAAACCGTGGCGTAGCCAATGGCAATCCGCCTACTGGGCGACCATGGCCGGCGAAGCGAGTTGGTTGCTTTGGGATGACTTGTCCGTGACTGAGCGATGGTTGGCGGCGCGCATGGTATGCGACGAATTGGAACGTTTTGTCGGTCAGGCGCCGCCTACGAAAGTGATGGACAACACCCGGGCAGAGGAGAATGCGTGGAATTCCCAAATCCTCTCCCTCGCCTATAACTTTTTACCTAAGCACCCTCGCAACCCTCTGTGGCGTGACGAAGCGATTCGCTGGATCCTTTCTTCATATTCAACCCGGCATGATATCGAGAGCGACGCGATAGTGGACGGACGTCCCCTCCGGGAATGGCTGCGAGGCCTGGGGCCAAATATTCACGACGACTTCACACTCGAGAATCACCGCCGGGTGCATCCTGACTACATGGCGTGTACCTACCTGCTGACCTCCCAGGTGCCGATGTACGTCTGGGGTGGGAATCGGGAGCCGGAAGGGATTTTGCACAATGTGGCGTCGGTCGTCGGAGTGCTCAAAAAATTGGCGACACCCGATGGAAGTCTCATTTATCCCAATGGGCAGGACTGGGGATTGCGGCGCCAAGTAGAGTGGTTTGAGTTTCACGCCTTTGCCGCAGTGCTGCTGAACGATGCCATGTCAGCACGATTGATGCGACTATCTCTGGAGGCGGTGCGGCGGATGGCGGCTCGCACGCCTACGGGGATGATTTACTTACCCACGGAGACGAAGCTGTCCTCGGATCAGCATATGATGTTGGAGTATCTGGCGCATACGTACGTTTTGATGTCTCAACGCGGGGAGGGCGTTTCTCCTATCGATGAAATGCAGCTGTGGAAGGAGTTGGCAGGCACGCAGGTTTTTGCGTCGGGTCGCTTCGGTTTGGTGCGAACAGAGACATCGATCACGACGTTTTCCTGGGGCGCGCAAGTCCTAGGTCAGGTGCTGCCTCTGCACGATGACCTGCTACTGGCGCCGGAAATGAGGGGGCTAATCGGGCACGTGGAAGTCGAGGGCATTTCAAACGAGGCACCGGTCATCCAAGACGTCTCGGTGATGCGTGATGACCGTGGGCTGGGCGTCATTGGAGTCATCGCTCGAGGTGATGCGGGTGTGGAGCAACGCTTTGGGTTTGTCGCGCTATCGGATGGACGTGTCGTTTATGTCGATCTGCTCACGCTAAGTCGTGCGGTGCGTCCTACTGTAGTGCATCTCGCTACACTCGGCGTACTCAACGACGTCAACTGGCCGTCGCATCAAGGTGCACGCACGGTGTATTTTGAAGGCGGTAAACGGGTCTTTTACGCCGAGCGGGCCGAGGTCGATGCCCAGGTGGAGCTGGACTCGCGGTGGGTATACCTGGATCGGAGGCTTGGTGTGGTGCGTCTCGTTGCTACCGGTAAAGCGAGTTACGTGCCCATGCCGACCAGTGCGGCCGGGCGTTTGGAGCAGCGTTTTCATCTCAATCACCATTCGGTCGATCCGTTTTTCTCGAAGAAGCCGGGGCAGGTTGTCGCGCGGGGAGTTTTTGTCTTTTATCCCCATCATACCGAATCGGAGACGGCAGAGGCTGCGGCGCGTTGTGTCGTGCTCAGCACCCCTGACGCGAGTCCGATCAAACTTCGATTAGAGGACGGCTTGGAGCTCACAATCGACCTGACTTCGCTGCAATTCCGTCTCTCGCCGCCGCGATGAGATCTGAATNNGGTCTCGCATAGTTTCCGTGCCTAAGGAAGGGGGATTTCTATTTAAGAAATATTTCTCTAGTGAAAGAAAATTTTCTTGAGTCACGTCGGTGTGCCTCCTAACACCTTACTATGCCGAGCATGCCGACCTCATTGCAGACTGTGAGCAGGGATAGGCTCATGCTCCGGATTTCGAGGCGGGTTATCCTCCCCGCTTCTGTCTGACGGATCCTCATACCCCAGCTTTAGATCCCCTAACACCATGAACTCGCACCGCGGCCAGCCATCGCTTCTTCGAGGATCCTTCCTCTTCGCCTTCTTCTACCTACTCACCCTGGTCCTGCCGTCGGGGTTACGTGCACAGATTACGCAGGCCACGCTCCGTGGGGTAATTTCCAATACGGCGACGGGTCAGACGTTGGAAGGCGCGAGGGTTGAGACCTCCACGGGACAGACTGTGTTCACGGGATCGGACGGAAGTTACGTCCTCACGCAGGTTCCCGTGGGCGAGATTCAGGTGGCCGTCAGCTATCCGGGTTTGGATCGTGTGGTTGAGACCGTCGCTGTTCCGGCCGGCGGGGTCACCCGCAATATTCAGCTCACTTCCGGGGTTTATAATCTCGAGAAAATGGTAGTGAGCAGTCCGCGCGAAGGGAATGCGGCTTCCATTGCCCGACAAGAGGCGTCTCTCATTCTGGCCAACACGATCTCGTTGGACGCGTATGGCAATGTAGCCAAAGGAGATTTGGGTACCTTTTTGCAGCGACTGCCTGGCGTGACTGGGGAATATGGGGCGTCTTCGGTGAACATGATCTCGGTGCGCGGAATGTCTCCAGAGTTCACAACCGTAAACGTCGATGGAAATCGCGCGGCGATGGCCAATCCTGATGGCCGCACACAAATGGTCAGTGAAATGTCAGTCGACTCGATCGAAAGCGTTGAGGTGATCAAGACGCCGACGGCGGACATGAGCGCCGATTCTCTGGGCGGCGTGGTGAATCTTAAAACACGTAGCGGGTTTGATCGGGTAGATCGCTCGTTGGTGTTGAACGGGTCCATGTCCTGGAGCGACACGCTGCGCGAGCACATCAATCCTTCAGATGATCAGACGTTTTATCCGCAATTCTCCGTTCAGTACTCTGATGTTCTGAATTTCATGGGAAGGAAACTGGGCGTCACCTTCACAGGGACCTATCAAGAAGTCGCCGAAGCGCCCATTACGGTTCGTGCGGAGTTCGCTGGCGATTGGGACTACAAGAGCCCATCGACGCCCCGACGCTTTCTGTATGCGGATCACGAATTTCACCTGAAGAAGCGGACGGATTTCAATGCGCGCTTCGATTACAAATGGTCGGATAACACCTCTTTCACTTTTGCTCCGGGATACACGCGGAATGACAACCTCATGGAGCAGCTCCGACCAGGCCTCTATGACAATGTGATTCTCGACCCTAGCAGCACGGAAGACTACTGGGTGTTCAGTCGCTTCCGCTACCGGGCGCAACGCGATTTCCGCTACATGGAGTACAACAACTGGAAACTTCCCGTAAGCGGTGAGCACAATTTTGATACACTCAAGATCAGGTGGAATCTCTCCTATTCGTCGTCTGAGCTTGATATGCACCGGTTGGGAGCGGTGGCGCGGAGCAACAATAACTACACCATGATCTACGATCGGAGAACGAATAAAGAGTTCCCGACGCTGACCTTTACTGGGACCACATCACCGGTGGACGACTCGTTTTCCAATCTCTCGCAAATTGCCCTGCGCCAGCTCGATGAGATCACGGAGAACAATATCCTCGTCGCCAAGTTGGATGTGACAAAAGAGTTTCCGCACTGGAATGTACCGGTCGTATTTAAAACGGGATTCCAGGTGCGACAAGAAGAGCGCGACCGCGATTACGATGCAGCGAGTGGCACCGCGGCCGCGGGCAACTACAGCGCTTACCGCGATCTAAGCTACACGCATGGCTGGGCGGATGGACGTTACCCGGCCACACCGGTGCTGGACACCCTGCGTTACATGTCGGATGCAGGAGTCAGTTACTCAGGAAACGGTCGTTACTCGGTCGCGAATAGCGCTCTCTTTCCGCTCAATGTGACGAATACGACGACGGATTCGCTTCTCAACGACTATGGCACCAAGGAAACCATTCCGGCGACCTACCTTCAGGGAGAGATTGAGCTCAATCCCAAGTTGAAGGCTACCCTCGGTCTGCGGTATGAGCAAACGTACACCGAGCTGAAAAACCGTTCCGACGATTTGAATGCGCCCACTGTGGCGGAGCGCTATGGCAGTTTCGTGACGACTGAAGCTGACTACNNCTGCGTTATGAACCCATCAAGCGTTTTGTAGTACGTACTGCCTACTCCACGACCATCGGGCGCCCCAGGATCACCGATCTCGTTTCCCGTTTCAGTATCAATGACGAACTGCAGCAGCTCAGCTTCTCGAATCCCAGTCTCAAGCCGCAGCTTTCGAAAAACTACGATCTTAGCTTCGAGTTTTATTTCGAGCCAGCGGGGCTGGTTTCCGTGGGGGTTTTCCGTAAAGAGTTCAAAAACTACGTCGCCACCACGACGTTTAACCTCACCGGCAATGAGTTTGGATTGGATCTGAGCCAATACGCGGGCTGGGTGGGTACCACCAAAATCAATACGGGCAAAGGTGAGGTGACCGGTGCGGAGTTCAACTACGCCCAGCAGTTCAGCTTTTTGCCCGGTCCTCTCAAAGGCTTCGGAGCGATGGCCAACTACTCGATCCTCGAGAGTAAAGGGGACTACAACGGACCCAACGTCACTCTACCGTTCAAAAATATCCTTCCTGGTATGCGTCCGCACTCGGGCAACGTGGGCCTCAGCTACACCTATGGCCGTTGGGATCTCCGGGCGATGTGTAACTACACGGATTATACGATTAACACGCTCGATCTCAGCGACCCCAGCGGCACCGAGTTCTATGGAGAGCGGACGCAGTGGGACTTCTTCGCGCGCTTTCGGATTTCGCGAAACATCAATCTGTTTGCCGACGTCGTGAATGCCTTTGAGGAGAATCGGAAGCGTTACCAGGGGCTCTATCGCACCGACCGGTTGGCACAGGTTAATGTGTTCAATCGAGTGATCACAGTGGGCGTGCAGTCGCGGTTTTAAGCTGGGGACGCTCGGAGGCGCATGAACCCTTCTGGTGAGCGGAGCGGGACGAACCCCCGAAGTATGAATCGCCACTCTTTCCCCTGGTTTTTGGTCGTCCTTTTGCTGGCCGGTTGGGGCGTTTCTGCGGCGCTCGTGCGCGGAGAGACTCCCCGGATTTTTTTGATCGGCGGATCGACCATGGCGAATTTCCCGCAGGGGCATCCCAAGCCGGGTTGGGGTCAGCAACTGCCGAAGTTTTTTAACGAGCCGGGAATGGTTCGCAACCACGCGCGTAGTGGTCGCAGTAGCAAGAGTTTCATCGACCAAGGCCTGTGGGATAAAGTGAAAGCGGAGATGCAGGCGGGAGACTACCTGATCGTTCACTTTGGGACGAATGACAGCAAAGTGACCGATCCGGCACGGTTCGTGGAGCCTCGTGGACAGTTCCGGGTAAACTTGGAGCGTTTTGTCGACGAGACGCGTGCCAAGGGAGCATTTCCCATCCTCGCGACATCCTTGGCGAGGCGGGTATGGGATGATCAGGGAGTTTTTGTAGACGATGGGTCCGAGTACGTGGTGGTGACTCGGGAAGTGGCGGCAGCGCGTCACGTCCCCTTGTTGGAAATGCGGCTCCGTTCGATCGAACTCGAGCGCAGTTTGGGCGTCGAGGGATCGATTCGACTTCACGCGTACGTGGAGCCGGGGGCTAACTCCTTTTATCCGAAGGGACTCAAGGACAACACGCACTATTCCGAGTATGGTGCTACTCGTATCGCCGCGCTGGCGGTGGAGGAGTTTCGTCGACTTGAACTGCCATTTGTCCGCTGGCTGGTTTCGCCGGCAAGGGCCGCTGCGCTCACGGAGGCCGCTTCCGGTGAAAGTCGGCCAAGACCACCGGGCGTGGGTGTGCGCTGAGTGGCGGCGCTTTCAGGCTCGCGGGGTGGCCTTGAGGCTAGCCCGGGAGTTCGGGACCGAACGTGTGTGATGTTGCGAGAGCGTCATTTTGCGGGGCTGCTGGCACGCGCGGGAAACCAGCCCACTTCGGTCGCCTGCAAGCTGGCGACCCAGCGCACAACCTGGCCGTCTGCGCCCGTGACCCGTAAGTCCAGGGCATCGTGTTCGTCGTCGGCTTGTACGGAAAGGGTCCAGGTGCGAGCGCCTTCGTCGGCGATATCAGCCGTCGTACCCGCGGTCGCGCCCACCAGCGTGGTCACGCCGCTGGAGCTGCATTTGATGAAGAGGTTCCGATGAAAAGAAGCGGTATCACCGTTGTCGCGTTGGGCCACGACACTGAGAGTGAGCGCCATGGCTTGCCCGCGTTTTAGGCGGATCGCGTTGTTGGCCGCGGGCTCGAGTCCGTTCGCGGTGAGCCTTACCGGCGTGGCTTCGAACGTGACTCCACGGGCGAGGTAACGACTGGCTTGGGCGTCTCCTGAGCGATCATTCCCATCAAAGGTTCCCGCAGCATGGGCCTCTTGATGCATGCCCAGACTCAGGTTGGAAACAAAGGCGCGGGGCCATTTTGCGCCGGGTGCTGTCGTGAGGTGGATTTCCTCAGGAGTGACTGAAGCTACCGTGAAGAGTTCTGGTAGTTGAGCGCGACCTTCCGGTGTGGCCGAGGGGAAATAGTCGAAGCCCATCGCTCCTGGTGCGAGTTGGATTTCGTCCCCGGGAGCATAGTACGCGCGCAAGTCCACTTCGGCCGGACCCTCATTGATCGTTCGAAACGGGGTGACAATTTTACCGTGGACCGTCGCGAAGTGACCCGGGGCGCCGGCGGTGGCCGCGTAGCCCCAGGCGCGGGAAAAGTGCCCGGAGGCGGTGGTATAGTCGTTGGCTGCAGTGGAGTACCAACCTGTGGCCACGCTAAAATAGCCAGGAGCACTGGCAAAGCCGCTCGATGCGATGGACGTATATCCGGAAGCCAGCGTGTAGTCGGCGGAGGCCGAGGACATGAATCCCGAGGCGACCGCGTAGCCACCGGAGGCAGTGGACCACCAGCCAGTGGCTCGCGCGTAATAGTTGGTGGCGGCAGCGGTATCGCCCGAGGCCACGCTGTATTCGCCCGAGGCAAAGGCATTGGCACCGGAGGCGATGGGTTGCGGCCCGGTGGGCGGAGATGCGGGAGTCGGGGCGGGAGGGGCGCTGTCTGGAGTTTGCGCGCTCATCAGGGGCGCGATGCTACTGACGAGTCCAAGACCAACCCACGCTCTGAGGTTCATTCCGTTAACGAAACGAAACCTCAGGCGCCAAGCGACTCGTAAAACGACGTCGNNGGATGAATTCCGGCCCGAATCCGCTGGTACGTCCCGCAACGGCACAAATTTCCCGCCAAGGCGGTATCAATGTCGTTGTCGGTAGGCTTGGGATTCTTGGCCAAAAGTGCTGCGGCGCTCATGATTTGCCCCGCCTGGCAGTATCCACACTGAGCGACATCGTCATTAATCCATGTGGCTTGTAGAGGGTGTAGGTCGCGGCCGGTGGTGGCGGCCAGTCCTTCGATAGTGACGATTTTTTTCCCTTTGAGCGTCGAGACTGGCAGAGAGCAGGAGCGAACCGCTTCGCCGTCGACGTGAAGAGTGCACGCCCCGCATAGTCCCATTNNATGACTCCATTAATCGTGAGAGAGATCATAAGCGGAAGGGGGTTGAGGGGATCTGACACGAACCGCAGGCGGAAGAAAAGCAAATCAGGGTGACTTTTCTGAGAGAGAATAACATTTCTTCGTTTCGATCGTTTTGCTGCCATCTCCTGGGTTGGCGCGCGGTGAAATCGTTTGATTCTGAAAAGGTTAGGTCGTCTGAGGCAGATTGCTTGAACTCGTGAGGTGGGCTTCGAGTCAAACGAGGGATGAAACCCCGATTTTGGTGTGGACTCGTGTTGCTCCTCGCATGGACGGTTCTTCCTCATCGTGGGGTGGCCGCGGATGGTGTGGCGGTTTTCCGNNAGGCCTACCAAGCGAACGGCGGTGACGCCTTGCTGAGCGCTTGGTATGACGGATCAAGCGACACAGATAAAATCGCTGACATTCGTCGACGTCTGCTAGCGGCGACTCGGCATCTCGGACCTGTGGTGGACACGGAGGTGTTCGCACCCAAGGCGTTGGGTAAGCGGGTGCAGCGGCTTTATGGCGTGATCTATTTTCGCAAACGCCCGTTGTGGTTACGGGCCGAATACTACGCCATTGATGGGCAGGCAGGGTTCATCTCGCTCGAGTTTTCTCCGGTGGCGGATGATATTCTTCCGCTGGAGATTGGGGTGGCCCAACCTTAGCGGAGAGCTTAGGTTTCGGACGCATGTCCACGTTCCGACCTCCTCCTGAATGCCCAGTCTGCGGTGCTGATGTTCCTCGCAACGCCCGGGCCTGCCCAGAATGTGGGGCGGACGAACGGTCGGGATGGAATGAGGAGGAGACCCGCTACGATGGGATCGACTTACCGGATCCGGCTGACGAACAGCGTGACGTTCCTTGGTCGGAAAAAGGCGAGACCACACCCCGACGCCCGGCGACATTCTGGTGGATCGTCGGAATCCTCCTCGTAGGGCTTCTCGGTTATCTCGCGCTCGGCGGTGGTTGGTAAGTCGACGAAGCATCCGCGCTAAAAGAAAACGGGAGCCTGTGGGCCCCCGTTTCTCGACGGTAAATAAAAGGGGTCCTCGGAGACCGGTGAGATCGTCCGGGACACCCGAGAGCCGACCCACGGACTCAGCGGTGCAGGTAGCGGTTCAAGAGGTTCTCCAGATACTCCTGGCGCCCGCTGCGGGGGGTGGGTTCGCCGAGCTTGGTGAGCACCAGCTTCTCGAGCTCCTTGAAGCCGATCTTGCGGGACTCGATGTCCTTGCCGTAGCCGGTGTCGAAGCTGGAGTAGCGGTCGGCGACAAACCGATCGAAGTGACCGTCGGCGAGGATCTGGCGGGCGATCTTGAAGGCGGCGGCGTAGGCATCCATTCCGCCGATATGGGCGTGGAACAAATCCGTGGGATCAATGCTCTGGCGGCGAAGCTTGGCGTCGAAGTTGNNGTGTTGAACTGGTCGGTGTCCCAACCCAGGAGCAAGTCACCGGTGTTGGCATCAATCGATCCCAGCATTCCCTGGGCGGCGGCGACCTCGATCTCGTGATGGAAGGTGTGACCGGCAAGGGTGGCGTGGTTGGTCTCGAT
>DKKJ01000233.1:0-1036 GCA_002455175.1 Opitutaceae bacterium UBA6669 | reverse complement strand
GCGTAGGCGAAGACGTGGGCGTCGGGATTGGTTGAGGCGCCAGCCATGTAGCGCGGGTTGGAGAAAAGATTAGCGGTTCCCCAGAGCAGCTTCACGCCCGTAGCCTTTTGGAGTTGTTTGGCGTGGGCGACGACTTGATCGAGGATCCGGTTGGACTCTGCGAGCGTCTTACCTTCTGGGGCGATGTCGCGGTCATGGAAGCACCAGAAGGGCGATTCGATCTTTTGGAAAAACTCGAATCCTGCTTCGAGACGCACCTTGGCGACGCTGACGGCATCCTTACCCTTTTCGNNCGACGGATTGTAGTGCTGGAACGCAAGCGGGTTGTCGGAGCCTGGGCCTTCGTAGGCGATGCGCGACAATCCGGGGAAGTAGGATTTTTTAGAGGATTTGGCCATGGAAAGAAAAGGGACGCTAGACGGACGGGCGCGTTCAGCCAAGCGTCGAAGGAAAGAGGGAACGAGGCGGAAGTGTTGAACGCTTTTCAGCGCTAAGCAGGCCTTCTCGTGAGGTGTGAGAAGGGCGTGGAGCTTGACCGGCAGGAGGCGCGCCGACCGAAAACGGCCCTGGGTTGGACNNTCATTCCGCCGATCCTGCGCGGTCTGCCGAGGGAAAGCCGGCGGAGTTGGCCTACGCGGATGCGATGGAGGCGTGGGTCGTAGCGTTGAACCCCGAGGCCTCCTTGCTGCTACGGTTGGCCGCGCGGTGTCAGCATTTGGAGCGCTGGACGGTGCCGCGGGCGACGTTTCCTTTGGACAAGGCTGGCTACCACGCGTGGCGACGAAGTCTTTACACGCAGCAGGCAAACCGTGCCCGCGAGCTGCTCTTAACGGCAGGGGTGCCAGAAGAGCAAGCGGCGGACGTGGCGATTTGGGTTTCTAAAACCAGCCTGAAAACTAACCCAGGAAGTCAAATGCTGGAAGACGCTGCCTGTCTGGTTTTCCTGGAGCGAGAGATCAGTGGCTTTGCGGCCCAGCATGCCGAGTATCCACGGGAAAAATTCATCGATATCTTGCGCAAGACCTGGCGGAAAATG
>DKKJ01000151.1 GCA_002455175.1 Opitutaceae bacterium UBA6669 | reverse complement strand
AAGGTATTGCTCGCTGCGCTGCGCTCCACCTTGCGCGACGGTGCTGATCGTCGGCATCCCTCCGGGGCGGCCGATTTTGTGAGTCCTGCAGGCCTCACCCTCCACTTCGCTACGGGCGCGCGTCAGGGCCGCTTGCCATCTCCGGGCTGCTGCCCTCCGTCGGTTCGGCTCGGGNNTTGGGGCGCTTCAGAACAAGGAAAGTTATGAACTCGATTGAATCCGTTCCCGTTGCTCCCGCCCGCGTCTTCAAGGCGCTTTGTGAACCTGCCCGCCCAGAGGGCACCCGGTCTGTTTCACCCGAACCCGAGGTTTACGCTGCTCCGCCCAGCTCCGTGACGCCATCGCCGCGCTTTCGCGCTTTGTCGTCCGATGACCTTCGCCGTTGCGCTCCCTCGATCTTCGCCGAGCACGCCCGGCCCGGAGTCTCCGCCCGCTATACCTTCGTTTCCACCCAGCAGGTCGTTGCCCTGCTTGGCGCGGAGGGTTGGGAACCGGTGAAGGCATCCGAGCAGCGAGTCAGGCTGGAGGACCGCNNTGGAGGCCGGTGCCATGCAGGTGGGGAGCACGCGCGCGGAGATGATCCTGCAAAACGCGCACGACGGCAGCCGGGCCTACCGGATCGATGCCGGGCTGTATCGGTTGGTGTGCCGCAACGGGCTGACCGTCGCCGACGCGGATTTCGCTCATGTCTCGATCCGGCACATGGACGTTTCTGCGGACGCCTTCGCCAAGGCGGCGCAGTCTGTCGCCGAGAACACGCCGCGCATGTTGGAGGCCGTAGCGAAGTGGCAGGAGGTTCAGCTCCCGCAGGCCACCCGCGTGGAGTTTGCCCGGCGCGCGGCGGGCCTTCGTTGGGATGCCGATCAGCCGGTCATGAAGCTCCTGAGCCCTGAGAAGCTGCTGACGCCGGTGCGCTACGGCGACGCCGCCACGGACCTCTGGACCACCTTCAACGTGGTGCAGGAGCACCTGATTCGGGGCGGTGACCGCTACATGGGTTACACCGCCGGCATGGGCATCCGCCGCAATCGGACGCGCCCGGTGGGCGGCCTGAGCGAAGGCCAGAAGCTCAACAAAGCGCTCTGGAGTCTCGCGAGCGAGTTCGCGAACAACTGAGTCCGTCACGGGGAGCGGCCTGCGGGCCGCTCCCTTTCTTTCGGGAGGCGTGGTCCCCCGTTTCCGGTAGGCTCGCTCGCGTGCCAGGCGCATGCGAGCCGCTTCAATCAGCGGCGCCGGTCAGCACTCCGCTGACAGGCGCATTCACACTCCAACGGAATTCATCATGAACAACGGAACCCAGGAACTCACCGCCGCCGCCCGCGGCGCTCGCACCACGACCACCACCGACGAACTCGACACCCTCAAGCGCGAGCTGATGAAGGCCGAAGTGCGCCTCGCCAAAGCCCGCGCTACCGTCGTCAGCGCCGAGATCGACATCAAAGTTTTGAGCACGCGGCTCAAAGCCGCCGCGAAGTGATAAATGTCGATTGTTCCAAACACCAACAAGAGCGGCGACTGACTGAGTCTAAGCGCGTTTGGCGCAAGCTTGAGTCAGTTGGCCGAGTTCCTGGAAAAGAATTTCGTCGCACTTGGAAAAATTGAAGCAGGTTTTTCCCTGCATGCGTTTGGCCAGCTCCGGCGAGATTTTACTCGCCAGTTCCGGGTGCGTGTAGAGCGGCATTAAGTGGTAGGCGACGTAGGTCTTTTTCGTCGTCACGGTGCCAAACCATCCGAGTTGTTTGGTCTTCGGATCAGTTGCACTGGTCCGTAGCTCCAGGCCACCAGGGACATCCTTGTTAATGACCATCCCTTTCGCGGCCGTCAGCATGACGTCACGCAAACGGGTAAATATGACTTCGAATTTCTCAGCCATGCGATTTTTTCTTCCTTCCGAATATTGCGTGCATGATGACCGTCAAAACGGTCCCGAGCAACAGCGAGCCTGACCAGCCGGCCACAGCCTGGGTCCCGGCATCAACCGGGTGGCCATCGACAACGAAACCTGGATTGACCACCGCAAAATACAGGTAGATCGCGGCTCCTCCAACGGCGCCGCCGGTCAGGCCGAATGTCACGCCATCGCGTGTGGCCATACCCCATCCTTGCCGTGGGGATTTGGACACAATCCAATATGCGCCAAGCAGGGGAAAAAATTAGGGATAGAAATCCTGTCCAACGCCCAGCGCCCGTGGGGTCATCGTGTAGGCCAAGGGCGTATTCCCCAAACATCCAAAGCCCGGTTAAAAATCCGACCGTGAGCCCAGCGAGTATCGAGGTTTTCATTTAGTTCTCCAATGGAATGGCAAGTGTAAGATCGAATTGCTCCCAACCTATCTCTTCAGGGGTTCGATGATAAATTTCCTCCGCCGGAGCAGCCCGCAAATCGAGCTTCGAGGACGGCAGCCAGCTCTTGAAAAGGAGATTCCACGCCCGATCCACGGCATTGAGATCTCCTCGCACGCGAGTCGTGGCCCAACGGCCGGCCGCCCGGCGAGCGGTCGTAAGCCCGTCTGGGGTGCGGGTGCCTGCCGGCACCTCAAGGGTGAAATCATAGCGGCAGCGCGAGAGTGGCGTTAGTTCAGGATCATCCTGCGATGCCCCAGCCAGCCGACCAGGCATGGAAACTCCTAACGAGCTCGCCGCTGCCCGTATGAGCCCGTAGGCCCGGATCAATTTGCTGGCGTCGACATAGCCGCCTATCGCTCGACTGACGAGTAGCTGAGCCTCTGGTCGATTTTCTGTCTCAACACGAAAGTCGGCCGGAAGCGCCGGTGCTGGACGGAGAAAGTAGCGCGATACGCTCATCGCGGCTTCGCGGTCGGGTCTTTTGCTCCACCACTGCTCAATGTCGAACTCCGAGGGCGAGCATCCGAAATGCCTCTTGAAGGCTCGGGAAAACACGTCTGTTGAGCGATAGCCTACCTCGATTGCAATCGCCTTCCATTGCAGGGGTTTCCCGCGCCGCGTGAGCGCCAATGCCCGCTCCATCCGAATTCGCGTCGTCAGCGCGTGCACGCTTTCACCCGTCAGCGCGGAGAACACCCGGTGGAAATGAAACGGGGAGATCCCTGCCTCATCGGCGAGTCGATCGAGCGATAAATCCTGATCGATTTTGCGGTCGATGAGGGCAATCGCGCGATCGATCCTTGCGCTGTAGGCTTCTCTTTCCACGCGCCAGTTTTCGTCGCCAAATTATCCTGAGTCGACCGCAACCAGCCGACGAATCTTGCTAATGGGCTTGGGCGTTTCTGCGGCTGCTGCCAGAGGCTCCGTTTGAAGGCTCGTTATGACGAGCGAAACGTGCCCAGAAATTCAAGGACTTGGGCCGCTTTGCCGTATTTTGCGTGCGCCAGCAGTGAGATTCCGTGGGGCCCGGGAACATCGAGCATTTTGGGTTGGGCCGTGAGAGCACCTTTGACGACCTCGTATAAATCCAGCATCGCGGCCGCAAAAATATCCAGTCGGGCATTGTGCTCCAAAAGGTAGTGGGCGATGTCCTTTCTTCCCATGTGAGAGGCGGCTCCGAGACCGGACTCGAAGTCGCCCTTGCCCCAGTCCCACGTGGCGTTCACCAGTTCCGGCCTCACCGCCAACATCTCTTGAACCGCTGCCAAATCTGTGTGCGCAGCGATAACAAACCGCTTGGCGAGCCCGGCCTCGACTTGTGGGGCGCGTTCGGGGAAATCCTTCACCGGATTCTTCCATTCGGGGGTGGTAATCGCGGTTGAGGCCGGCGTTTCGCTCCTGGCACCGACCGCGGCGAGCCCGAACCCAAGGGCCGTGGTGACGATGAATTCGCGACGTGTCTTCATGCGGAGGGGGGCTTCTCGCACATGAGCCCAAAAAGGTTGTTGTCGGGATCGCGGAAGAAGGATGCCCAGAGTTCATGATCGGGCATTTTCGCGATCAACTGGGGTGGACGCTCTTCGCGCGCTCCCCGTGCTTTTATGGCTGAGTGCGTTCCGTCCAGGTCAGTGACGCGATAGTAAAGAACCGAAGCCGCATGATCAAATTCGGGGGCAGATGGTGCACAGATCATCAGGCGAACGCCGCCTATATCGAAAAAAGAGAGTTCCGGTCCGGCATCGAACAAATGCTTTAGACCGACAACATCTCGGTAGAATTTCGCCAACACCGCGACGCCCTTGGTTGCAAGCGCGACCTGCATCAAGGCGCCGGGGCGAAGAATTGGTAAGGCATCCATCTGAGAAAGGTAGCAAAAATCCGCGCCCCGGTTCTTCCGATTTCTTGCTAAGTTACCCGTCCGGGCGCTTCTCCGAAGTGACGCGAATAGGCCAAGTGAAAGGCGCTGTAGCTAGAGTAGCCGATGGCGACAGCCACCTGTGCAGGCGGAGTCCCGATGTCGGTCAATAGACGTCGGGCGTGAGAGAGGCGACGCGCCGTGGCGTATTCGTGAGGAGTCTGGCCAAAGGCCAGCTTGAAAGAGCGCTGGAAGTGATAGGACGACAGATTCGCGGCGCTGGCGGCGTCGGCAAGAGTCGGCGCGGACAGAGCGGAGGCGCCAAGATAGTCTCGGCCACGGCATAAGCGTCGATATAGTTCCTGGCGCGTCGATGCCTTCGCTGATGGAAGCCGGTTTGCCCTCTCGCGGTGGTCACGCTGGCTCATCAGCAAGGCCGCCAGAAGATCGCGAAGCGCTTCTTCCAAATAAGCCTCCTGAATTTTTTGATGCCGGCCGGCTCGGTCCAGCGCTAGCAGTTGTGACGTGACAGATTGGTCATGCGGCACCGTTGCTTCGAGGAAGGTGACCGATTCCCCAGTTCCAAGGGGTTCATCCAAGAGCAGTTCAGGGCGTTCGCGAAAGATTCTCGCGACGACCGAGGCCCATCCGGTTGGGAAGAACACGACCGTAGACTCCACCTCGGCTGGAGAATCGATGCTCAACTCGTAACTCTGACCGTCATTGAGCACGAGCCAGCAGCCGTCATCTACCGCATAACTCCCCGTTGCAGTTTTGTAGTGCGCGACTCCACCCCGGAATGACCGCACACCCAACGGCATTGCACCGGCGTAGTGATGACGTCGGGCTCTCCCGCAAAGCAGGGTTCGGGACTGGAGCTCATTCTCGGGCATTTATTGGTTTCCAGTTTGAAATAATTTGGCTTTGGCGTCGACGGGCATCTTTCAACTGCCCGATCAAAGCGGGTCTCGCTTAGAAATTCGCCGCGCGAATCATTATAACACCGCTCACAAAGATAGTAAGCTCATCATTTGGATCCAGACGCTCGCTCCGCTCGAATATTTCTAGCTCTGCCCCGTCCGGTAGCGCCCCATTTTATGGGCGGTCAAGGTAGTGCCTGCGGCCTCCACCCCGCGCGAACGTTCCGCGTTGTAGTCTGCGCCGCCCGAGGGGCACCCGGTGCAGACTACCCCTGCGCTCCTCTCCGGGGCCGACGCTGCGCATCGACCATCTCCGCGCTGCCGCGCTCCGTC
>DKKJ01000354.1:11955-12829 GCA_002455175.1 Opitutaceae bacterium UBA6669 | reverse complement strand
TGGATGTTTTCATGTGCTCGTCCATCGTAGTCACTCCCCCGCCGGGCGCAATCCGGAGATTTTACTAAGATTTCTCGGGTTTCCAGACCTCCGATAGCCCCAGCCCTAAAAAGCACAGCCCCCGTCCGCGAAAGCGAACGGGGGCCGGCTGGGTTGATGCCGTCTGTTGAACGGTACCTACTACGTTGGACTCGATTAGCTGATCAGGCGGAGGGCGGTCTGAGCCGATCCGTTAGCCTGGGACAACATCGCCGTCCCGGCTTGAACCAGCGTATTCCAGCGTGCCAACTGCGTGGATTCCGAAGCCACATCGACGTCCACAATACGGCTGGAAGCAGCTTCCAGGTTCGCCTTGTTGATCGTGATGAGCTCGCTCGCGAATCCGAGGCGGCTTTGTTCTGCACCATTTTGTGCGCGGAACGTAGCCACATTTTGGATCGCCGACGTGATGTCGGTCAGATCGATGTCGCCCAAGTTGGCGACGGTCGATGCTGTGAGGGCGCCCACACCGGTGGCAGTGCTCGACAAATCGCGAGCCGACAGGGACACCGCCGACGTCGTGCTGCCATCTTCCGTCACTTATGCAGAGAAGGAAGCGCCGGTGCCGAACAGGGCCTTGCCGTTGAACGTTTCAGTTGCCACGGAGGTGAGCTGCAGCTGGAGCGCGTTGAACTCGGAATCGTAGTTGGCCAAGTCGGTAGCATTCTTGGTCGGATCTGCGTAGAGGGTCTTGAGCTCGCTCATGCGATCAAGAACCTTACCAGCGACTTTGAGAGCACCATCCTGGGTTTGGAGCAACGAAACCGAATTGCCGATGTTGTTCGCAACCGCCCCGGAACGCTTGGCTGCCGCGCTCATCTTCATAGAGACAGCG
>DKKJ01000354.1:0-11883 GCA_002455175.1 Opitutaceae bacterium UBA6669 | reverse complement strand
CTGCGAGGGAAATTGGCTGAAGTGGTGTCATCAGGTAGGAGGCGTCCACGCATGCGTGGCGTTATTTTTCCGTTATGAGGTCAGTGAGAGGAAACGCTCTCGGGAACGAGACGAACCCAGTCGAGATGTGGAGGAGATGCCGGCCGTCGCGGATCAGGGAACGACCCTGCATTNNGCGGTCTGCGCACTTTGATTCGCTTGCGAGAGCATGGCGGTCCCGGCTTGGACCAGCGTATTCCAACGTGCGAGCTGAGTGGACTCCGAGGCTACGTCCACGTCGACGATCCGACTGGAGGCGGCTTCAAGGTTAGCCTTGTTGACCACCAAGAGTTCGCTCGCGAACGTCAGGCGGCTTTGCTCCGCACCATTCTGTGCTCGGAAGGTAGCGATGTTCTGCAACGCGGCCGTCACATCGGAAAGATTCAACTGACCGAGATTGGTTACGCTTGAGGCGATCAGCGCCCCGATACCCGTAGCCGTACTGGAGACATCGCGAGCCGCCAAAGAAACTGCGGATGCCGTGCTGCCATCTTCGGTCACAATCACCGTCAGGCCCGTGGTTCCGAAAACCGCCCGACNNACGAGAGCGAACCCAACTGGAGCTGGAGCGCGTTGAATTCCGAGTCGTAATTCGCCAAGTCAGTCGTGTTCTTGGTGGGATCCGCGTAAAGAGTCTTCAGTTCACCCAAACGATCGAGAACTTTGCCGACGACTTTGAGTACACCGTCCTGGGTCTGTAGGAACGAAATGGTGTTGCTGATGTTGATCGCGGCAGCACCAGAACGGCGGGCGGCGGCGGTCAGTTTCATGGATNNGACGATTTTCGATCCGCTAGAAAGCCGATTGAGGCTCTTCTGCAGCATCGAGTTGGAGGCGGCTAGGTTGTTAGATGCAACCGTGGCTGCGCCATTGGTGTTAATTACGACTGACATGATATCTTCCTTGATCTGAGTACCCTGTCCGTAGGGCGACGTAACCGAAGGTGGAGTCGGTTCGCTCCGTCTGCACGATTGCGCAGATGAAGGCTTAAACGGTGCATGCCGCTGAAACTTTAAAGGCTTTGTGCTTTTTTTTGAAAAAAGGCTCTACCTCAAGTCACCCACGCCGCGTACCGATGGTACTATCGGAGGCGTCCGCTCCTCCACTTCTATCCTTAAACCCTTTTTACCATGGCTGGCCTTCAACTTTCAGGACTCGCATCCGGCTTCGACTGGAAAAGTTTGGTGGACAATTTAATGGAGCTCGAGCGGACACCGATCACCCGGCTGCAGGCTGAAAAGACGCTCAACGATCGCAAGACATCCGCTCTCGCCACACTCAATACCCGACTTGCCGAACTCAAAACGGCTTCGCAGGCCCTCAAGGACAACAGCCTCTTCACCGGTCGATCAGCCGCCTCAACTCAAAGTAACTCCAACTGGCTGACCAACGCCAGTCCTGGCGCCCCGGTCGGCAACTATACCTTTAATGTGCTCCAGCTCGCGACCACTACGCGTCGCGCGGGCTCCAATGACATTGGCCGGGGCATCGCGGCGACCAACGATGTATCCGGCGTCACTCTGGCCACCCTACCCACCGCCACGGCCGTCACCGCAGGTAAATTCACGGTCAATGGTCAATCGGTAGACATCGCTCTGAGCGATTCCTTAGAAGACGTTTTCGATAAAATTTCGACCGCCACCGGCGGCGCGGTCACCGCCTCCTACAACTCGGCATCCGATAAGATCGAACTTTCCAGTTCCTCGGAAATCGTCCTAGGCGCGGCGAACGACACCTCTAACTTTCTCTCCGTAGCCCGGCTGGCCAATAACGGCAGCGGAGCCGTCAGCAGTGGAACCGCACTCGGCACGACCTCGCTCACCTCCCCTCTGGCGAATGCGCGCCTGCGCACCGATATCACGGCGGTTGACGGAGGCGGCAACGGCACATTCTCAATCAATGGCGTGAGCTTATCCTACAATGTGACTACGGACTCGCTGTCCACGATCATGGGGAGGATCAACGCCTCCAATGCCGGAGTCACCGCCACGTACGACTCGGCGAGTGACCGCATGGTTCTGACCAACAAAGTAACCGGCGACACCGGACTGTCCATCAGTGAAGACACCGGTGGTTTGATGAACGCCTTGGGTTTATCCGGAACCTCGACCCTGGATCGCGGAAAAAACGCGCGTTTCACGATCAATGGAGGCTCGGAGTTGACCAGTACCAGCAACACGTTTGACGCGGCTGCACACGGGATCAACGGACTTTCCATCACCGCGCGCACGGCGACCGAGGAAACCATCTCCGTCGGTGCCAACACCTCGTCCATGCGAAGTGCGATCGATGCGTTCGTCACCAAATTCAACGCAGTCCAAACCTACATCGACGAACAAACCAAGGTGACCTCATCCAACGGAAAAGTCACCGCTGCGCTAATGAGCTCCAATCGCGAGATCCAAGATTGGGCGCGAACACTCCGTAGCAGCGCTTTCGCTGCCGTCGAAGGAATCACCGGATCGGTCAAACGTCTCGATGACCTGGGCATCGACTTCACCTCTGGATCGTCCACCCTTACGGTCAAAGATTCGACCAAGCTGGAGGCCGCACTGCTCAACAATGCCGCCGATGTAGAGAGCTTTTTCACCAAAGCCTCATCTGGATTCTCCGCCAAGTTGGAAGCTTTTGTAACCAATACCACCGGCCTGACCGGATCGGGTGGATCCCTTGGGGCGCAGACCACCGCGCTGGGCAATAGCTCCAAAAGCATCGACAGCCAGATTGCCGCCATCGAACGCCAGCTGGCACAACGGCGGTCTCAGCTCGAGGCGGGCTTTATCGCCATGGAAACCGCCCAGGCGACTCTTCAGCAAATGCAGAGTCAGTTGACGAACGCCTTCAGCTCTACCAACTCAAGCAAATGATTTGGAAGCTCTCTGGCGTAATCGCCGCCGTCGTATCGACAGCGATCTTTTCCGGCTGCGAAACCACACCGCGGACCGACGCGGCCCGAACGGGACCATTTTTTACCCCCACCAATGTGCGCGGCGTGGATCGTCTTCCCGCCACGCTCAGAAGGGTCGCGATGCTGCCCACAGCGGGACTCTCCTCGATTCCCGAGGAAAGTTTGACCCGTCTGGACCAGGCTCTCATGGCAGAGCTGAATCGCACCGCACGCGCCGAAGCAGTCCCAGTCAGCCGGGACGTGCTGGCTCGGCTAAGCAACTCGCGCCAACTGGAGTCCACGGAAGCCCTTCCCCACGACCTTCTGTCCAAGTTAAAAACATACACTCAGGCAGATGCCGTACTCTTCACGGACATCACGACCTATTCGCCGTACCCTCCCTTGGCATTAGGCCTTCGCGCACGCCTGGTCGATCTCGCGACCGGAGAAACACTATGGGCTTTCGATAATCTCTTTGATGCCACCCACCCAGCGGTCGCTAACGCCGCCCGTCGTCATTACCTGAACACCTCACCTGCCGCTTCGGGAAGCGCTGACCTGAGCTCCACCGTTCTGCAGAACCCCACTCGCTTTGGCGCCTACGTAGGATCCGCCATGTTTTCTACGTTACCTCCGCGTTGAATTTTTAACGCAGTTTTCTCAAGTCCCCCCTGCTTGAGACGATAATTCCAATATAAAAGTTAAACCACGGCGTTCCCTGTATCTCACCATGTGAGGGCTGACCGTAACAACCTCGGATACAAAATGATACAACCTACGTCCAACAGCATCGGATCCCAGCGGACTAGCGCTCTGACGCCGTCNNGAATCTTCAGTCGATTCTTTTTCAACCTCAAACGCAGAATCGTTGAAACAAGCGTTAGCGGCATCTCCGGAGATTCGCCCGGAGGTGGTTGCCCGCGGTCGCGAACTGGCAGCAGATCCCACCTATCCTCCGCGGCAAATCATTGAGCAGCTAGCCAAGATGTTCACTGCCGCTTCGGATCCAGCAGATCTCGCCTGAGGCCTTCCCCATGGCGAATCCCTACGGTTCTGCGCGCGCCTACCAGGCTCAAGCGGTTCTCACCGCTAGCCCAGTCCAGCTGGTGTTGATGCTCTTTGACGGAGCACTTCGTTTCCTCAATCAAGCCAAGGAAGCCTTTANNACGAAGTCATCAACACCTCATTGGTCAAGGCGCAGAATATCATCACCGAGTTGCGTGCCACGCTGAACCTCGAAGACGGCGGCGAGTACGCAGCCAACTTGGATCGCCTTTACGACTATTACCTTCGGCGGCTTTTCGAAGCCAATATCCGCAAACAGGTCGAGCCTGTGATCGAGGTGGAGCATCTTNNGATGGCTGGGCCGAGATGCTTCGCAAAGAAGACGTCCATCGCTTCCAAACCACTCGCGGCGTCGCTTGAACACCATGGAACGTTCCCTCCAGACCGTCGAACGCCTGATCGGCGCACTCGAAGAACTCGCCAGCCAGGAGACGATTCTCCTCGCCGAAGAAGCATGGGCCGACGTCGCTGCCGTGCAAAACCGTTCCGCTGAGCTTGTCGAGCGACTCACCGTATTGATGGCGGACCGCAAGGTTCGCTTTGGTCTCCCTCCAGAAGTTTACACGCGCGCTTTCGCGATCACAGAAGCTCAAGGCATCAAAATTGCCCAGCTTGGTGAATGGATGTCTCACACCAACGAAGCGCTCCGCGAAATCACCACGGCCCAACNNACGGTGAAACCCGCGTACAGCGACCGATTCTCCGGGGGCGCCTCGGGTCTGTTCAACGGCCAAGGATAAACGAGTGACGGTGGCGCGGCCACCTCATCTTGCGTGAACAACGCCTAAGTAGAGAGACGCTGCATTCGTCTCATAGCCTCATTACAGATTGAATGGACGAGAAGTCGGTCCCCCCGACCGCCCTCCGCTCCATCGGGCTTCGTTTTCTTTCGGTTAGTCGCATCCCGCTACTAGGGATGCTAACGGTCACAGGCTCGGAATCAGCGTGCTTTCCGTCACGCGGTAACTTTTTTATCCGACCGCCAATAAGCGATCAATGGTGTGAGCTGCTTCCACACCGACTTTGGGCATGGGAAGAGCGCTACGTGGACCAGCCATCCACGCCACTGCAACAGTTTCGGCTGAACTTTTCCAATCGTGGGCATCTCCATGCGGATAGATTGCATGAATTACCGGGTCTTCTGCCCCAGCCCACAAAAGTGCCGCCTTCACACAGATTTGCCCATCTGCCAGAGTAAAGTTTTGGAGAGTAATCGTACCCCCATCACTANNAACAGGCGAACCTTGATCGATTAATGCGTTCTGAATGTGGGAAAGGAGGGAAAGGAGGCGCGGAGCCATAAGAAAAGCGTACCTCCGTGGTGACGGCACAGCTTGGACCCGACTTTAACAAGAATTTAGGCGGTTTTTGGTATTTCGCGATGTAATTCAGGATGTTCGGTGTCATGGTGTTCATCCGCCACTTCCCATGAGTAGCTCCTTACCCTCCGCATCTCTCACTCCGAAGGGAATGACTCCGCCTACTACCGTCGAAGCATTTTTGACGGGGTCCGCGGACGCCATCGTGGTTGTTGAAGCTGAGGCTCCTTTTGCAATCGTAGGCGTCAACGACGCCTTCGAGAACTTTATTGGCATCACCGCTCCTGTCGCCATCGGTAAAGAAGTAAGATCTCTCTTCGAGGATTCCACCGACGTAAGTGCGTGGGACGCCTGGGAGGATGCGATCCGTCATCGCAAACCCTACCATGGGACCGTGGAAGTCGTTCGCGCAACGAAGCCACGTCTGCATTTAGATCTGAGAATTTTTCCGATCACCAGTGGGGAGGGCGAAATTATCCGTTGGGCTACGATTCTGACCAACGCGTCGTCACGAATTGAGCAAGACGCCGCCCTGCGCCGCAGTGAGGAACAACATCGTCTCCTCGCAGAGACGATTCGCGATTTGGTCACGGTCCATCGGCCTGGAGATGGTCTCTGTTTGTATGTATCGCCGGCTTCACGAACGCTCTTGGACTTCGAGCCTCACGAGCTCATCGCCAAATCACTTTACGATTTTATCCATTCGGAGAACGTAGGCCACGCACGAAAAATCTTCTTGGGCCACGTGACGGGTCGGCCGGAAAGTACATTTGTTCACCGCATCCGTCGTAAAGACGGGGACTATCTGTGGGTAGAGACCACGAGCAAAACCNNCCCGCTACGATGATAAGGGTGAAGCCGAAATCGTTTCTACACTTCGCGACATTAGCAGACGAAAGGAAGCCGAAGCGACGCTCACCGCCATGCACGGGCTGCTCAGCGCCGTCTATGAGGCTGTTCCCCTGGGTCTTTGCCTCCTGGATAACCGCAGTTATGTTCAGCTATGCAACCGAGCCTTCTCCAATTTGTTTGCGGCTGAGCCCGCTGAGATTGCCGGACGTCCGGTTTCTTCCACCGTCCCTCTGACAGAAATTGCTCTCGCAGCAGGTCGACCTGGCTCGATCCACTCGTTTGAAGCCTACCGCAGGAACGGCTCGACTTTTCCAGCAGAACTCTCGGTCACTCCGGTCAAATTCACCGAGGAAACCTGGCGCTTGCTCACCTTGACCGATCTTACTGAACGCCGCCGTATGGAGGCACGTCTCCGAGAAGCACGTCAGTTGGAAAGTCTGGGAACCCTAGCAGGGGGCATTGCTCACGACTTCAATAACCTCCTGACGATCATCCTGGGCTATGCGGGGCTACTGACCGACAAAAACTCTGACTCCACCGTTCATACACGCGTCGCTACGGCAATCATCGAAGCCGGACGTCGTGGCGCTGATGTCGTACGACAGCTTCAGCTCTTCGCCAACCAGCACGAGGTGGAATTCGTGAAAACCGATTTGCAGGCGTTGATTGACGACACGATCGATCGGACCTGTGCAGACTGGCCAGAAAACGTCCAAGTCTCCTGTATCTACAATATCAAGGACTCCGTTATCTCGATCGACCCAACTCAGGTTGCCGTGGGCCTTAGGCATCTCCTCCAAAACGCCTGCGACGCCATGCCCCAAGGAGGTATGGTGTACGTCCGTACGTCCGAAACCACTACGCCAGGATCGCAACCAGGAGAAATCGCCTCAGCGCTTCTCATCACCTTCGAAGACAATGGTCGCGGCATGGATGCCACGACGCGCGCACGTATCTTCGAGCCATTCTTCGCCAAGGACAAAGGCCCCGCGGTGCGGGGATTGGGCTTGGCGGTGGTCTACGGCATCATGCGAGCCCACCGGGGTCAAATTGAGGTGGACAGCGCACCTGGCCAAGGCACGCGAGTCAGTCTGTCGTTTCCTCGGCACGCCATCGCCGACAACGACCGTCCACTCTCTCCCGCCGAGGCCCACCCTGGCAGTCCCCACCGCATCGAATCCAAACAGGTTCTTGTGGTCGAAGACGAAGCCGACATCGGCCGACTCTGGGAGAATATCTTTGCGTCGGAGGGCATTCCCATGCTCTGGGCTCAAGACGGTGAAGAAGCACTCCGTCTCTTTGCTGCGCATCGTGACGAAATAGGACTTCTCTTCACGGATATCGGGCTTCCGGGCATCGACGGCTGGCAGGTAGCGCAACGGATCCGACCAGAAGTTCCCACCCTGCCTCTCCTCCTTGTCAGCGGTGCATTCAAACCAGGCGATCGTGCTCAATTCGATTTGGCGCAACCGGCAGTCTGCTTGCCGAAGCCCTTCCCCCCGTCGGAAGTCCTGTCGCAAATACGCTCGCTCCTTCCTTCAACTCGCTGAACTCATGCTTTACCGCTGTATCCAGCAAAGAAATGCCGTCGTTTTGCCTTCTCACTTGAAGGAAACGCTCCTTTCATCACCTATCGTTTCCGAGCTCCGGAACTAAGTCTCGATCAGACCTCTCGAAAGAATCCTCGTCATCGACGACGAACCCATCATCCAAAAGGTCCTTGAGGAGCTCTTTCGCCGCAAAAAATACACGGTTAGCATCGCCAGCACCATCGCCCAGGGAGAAGCCTTCATCGCCAAGGAGAGTTTCGATTTGGTCATGCTCGATGTGCGTCTCCCCGACGGGGACGGACAACAGTTGCTAGAGCGGTTGGGCACACTTCCCGACAAGCCCCTCGTGGTGATGATGACGGGGCACGGAACTATCGAAAGTGCCGTCTCGTGTATGCGGGGAGGCGCCTTTGACTACTTAATCAAACCGTTCTCGCCGTCGCAAATTGAGATCGTTCTGAAAAAAGCCGACGCCTTCCGCCAACTAGTTAAAGTCAATCGCTACTTCAGCGAACAGGACGGTGGCGACGGCGACTTGCTGGGGCGAAGCATGTCCATGCAGCGCCTGAAGCAATTGATCGAACGGGTAGCTCCAACGGATGCTACCGTATTGATCACCGGCGAAAACGGCACGGGGAAAGAGATGGTCGCACGCGAGCTTTGGAAGAACTCTCCGCGACGAAGTGAGCCCTACATCAAGGTTAACTGCGCTGCGCTCTCCGAACAACTGATCGAAAGCGAACTCTTCGGACACGAAAAAGGGTCATTCACAGGAGCGACAGATCGGCGGGNNTGTTTGAGCTGGCCAACAAAGGGACTCTATTACTCGACGAAGTGTCAGAAATCCCTCCCAACCTCCAAGCGAAGCTCCTTCGGGTACTCCAAGAAAGGGAGTTTGAGCGAGTGGGTGGCACCAAAACCATCAAGGTTAATGTGCGAATCCTCGCCACTTCGAATCGCGATTTGATGCAATTTGTGGAACGGGGATCGTTCCGCTCTGACCTTTACTATCGGCTCAATGTTTTCCCGGTTCACGTGCCCCCACTTCGAGAACGACCGGATGACATCCTTGTTCTCGCCGAATCCTTTTTGCGACGCTTCTCCAGAAAGCACGGACTGAAAATCCCCGGCTTTACCGATAACGCCTCGGCAGCTCTCCTCTCGTACCCCTGGCCGGGAAATGTCCGCGAACTCCAAAACACTCTGGAACGTGCGGTCATTCTCTCTGAAAACGGTCGGCCGGTTTCTACCGCGGCGCTTGGACTGCCCGCACTCCCTCGAACCGCTGGTCTCATCGGTATCCAGCATCCAACAACGCACGGATCGCCGCCAAGCTTCACTGCTCCCTCGCCTGCGCCATTTCCTTCATCAGCCTATCCCGCTGTACCTGTCCCAGCAACCGCCGACGCTTTCCCTACAGCCAGACAGGATGCTTGGCCGGCTGCATCGACTTCGTCAATCGGCGTTGTTTCCGCCTCGCCCCGTCCAGAAACGGAGGCACCAGCCTTGCTCCCGCCTACAGCCGACGAGAGCTCTGCAAAGGCCGAGGTCATTTCGTCTGAGATTCTTCCACTGAACGAGTTGGAGAAACGCGCAATCCTCGCTGCCTTGAAAGCCACGGGTGGAAACCGGACGAGGAGTGCGGAACTGCTGNNAAGAGTATCGCGCCAGCGGCGAGCACATTGAAGCCGCTGGAGACTGATCTCCGCGGCCTCTCCTTCTTCCAAGCGGACGAGGGAGCTCTATTTTTGAAAGAGCTCCTTCAAGAAAATCTCCATGTGCGCTTGGGAGCGGCGGGCAGCAGGTGCATTATAGCCAATTCCTTTTAATCCGGTCTTTTTTGCCAGCGCATCCGCACCGGGATTAGTAAACGCGTGTACTGCTCCACTGTACGAAATGAACTGGTAGTCAAAGCCGCCAGCGTCGAGTGACGAGACGAACGCTGTCAGTTCCTCGGGCTTGATGAATGGGTCCACCGCACCGTGTAATATGAGAAACTTGGCGCGATTCGCTCCCTTGGCCTCTGCTGAAGCCGGGATCAACGACCCATGGAAGCTCACGATCCCACGCAGCGGAGCACCCTGGTAGGCCAAAGCCTGGGAAACCGCTCCGCCAAAACAAAAGCCAATCGCCGCCACGCGTGAGGTGTCCACTACGGGGGACTTCAAAGCTTGATCCAGTCCTGCTCGCGCTCGAGTTGCCATCAACGGCTTTCCATAGAACTGCCCAGCGAGTTCACCAGCGACTTTAGGATCCTCGGTCGTCACTCCCTTTCCATACATGTCGACCGCAAACCCTACATATCCTAGTTTAGCAAGATCCTCGGCCCGACTTTTCGCATAGGAGTTAAGCCCCCACCACTCGGGCAGCACCAGAACCAGCGGGGCTTTCTTCGACGCCGACACCTTTGCGTCATCGTAGGCCAAAAAGCCTTCGAGCTTCACCCCTTCATGCTCATAAGCCACGGGCTGAGTCACCACCTTGCCATGAACAGCACCAGCTCCGAGCAGAATCAACGCAGCGAAAAGCAGAGTTTTCATCCATCCAATCTATCGATTCCGGGCACGGAGGTCAAACCCGAGCCCACCAGCTCACGTTAACTTAACGTCACTCGACGTTCGCGGTCTGCTCGCGCACACGTTCGAGTTCGTTCTTCATTGCTATGACGGCCTTCGAGATGAGCAGGTCGTTCGCCTTGCTGCCCATCGTATGAACCTCACGACCTAACTCTTGGAGGATAAACTCGGCCTTACGTCCCACTTCTCCTGCTGACGTCACCAGGGCCTCAAACTGATCCAAGTGACTTCGGAAACGAGTGACTTCTTCCGAGAGATCGCAACGGTCAGCAAACAGGGCGATTTCCTTCAAAACGCGCTCGTCCGCCAGATCGAGCTCCAAGCCACCTTGCCGGAGACGCTGAAGAAGCTGATCGCGGTAGTTCGCTACCACATGGGGAGCGCGCTGCGCGACGGCTTCTACATGGGTGCGAAGATGAGCGAGTCGGACCAAGAAATCCTTGAGCAACGCCCCGCCCTCTCTTTCACGCATACCAACGAAATCGGCTAGCGCCACCTCGACAGCTTTCATCACTTCCGCCTTCACCATGTCGAGTGGGGGAGCGATCTCGGGACGACGCTGCGAGTGGGCAATTTCCCAAATCAGTTCAGCCGTGGGTTTGAACTCAATCCCCCGAAGCGTGGAGTAGTCGCGGATTCGCTTGAGTGCGTCATCCATCGCGTCGTTGTCCCATGAATACGACATGCCAGGAGTTANNGCACATGCACCTTGCCACGTATGAGAACCTGACGCAGCCGGTCATTGAGGTCGGCCTCGAGAAGTTCCCAGGCATCAGGCAGTCGGTAAGTCAGATCGAGGGATTTGCGGTTCACCGCGCTGATCTGCACCGTCAATGTCTGTCCACCCAGGATCACAGATACGCGACCGTATCCTGTCATGCTACGCATGGCCGCCCCCCTCCCCTATCAACAACACGTAGGCGTGCATACTCACAGGCTCACGTTCAGCATCTTGGCGATCTGGTTCACATCCTTGTCTCCTCGTCCTGAGAGATTGATAAGAACGATTTTGTCCGGTCCCAACTCCTTGGCGCGCTTGATCCCGTGGACCAAAGCGTGCGTCGATTCGAGCGCTGGCAGGATGCCTTCGAGACGAGACACGAGTTGGAAGGTTTNNCGTCGTCACAGGCGTAGGCGAAGTCGATCCGACCTTGGTCTCGATAGTAGGCATGCTCAGGTCCAATCGCCGCATAATCGAGACCTGCACTCACCGAGTGCGTGAGCTCGATCTGGCCATCATCGTTCTGAAGGATGTAGGTCTTGCTCCCTTGAAGAACTCCGAGGCGTCCTCCCTCAAAGCGTGCGGCATGTTCACCCTTGCGGATGCCCCGTCCACCCGCTTCCACCCCGATGAGGCGAACCGAACGTTCATCGAGAAAGTCGAAAAAGAAGCCAATCGCATTAGATCCTCCGCCCACGCAGGCCACCATCTCGTCGGGCAGGCGGCCTTCTCGAGCGAGGAGTTGAGCCTTCACTTCTTTGCCGATCACCCGATGAAAATCACGGACCATCATGGGATAGGGGTGTGAACCTAACGCAGATCCCAGAATGTAATGGGTGCCGCGAACATGAGTCACCCAATCGCGCATCGCCTC
>DKKJ01000240.1 GCA_002455175.1 Opitutaceae bacterium UBA6669 | reverse complement strand
GTAAACCACGCCTGTGGCATCGATCGTTGGAGAAGCAAACAACTCATCGCCAGCATCGAAGGTCCAGCGAACACTTTTGTCCGGATTGAACGCATAAAGCTTATGATCGGTAGAACCAATGAAAAGGGTGCCGTCGACACCCAGACTGGGCGAGGAGTACGAATAATTTTGCATGGGCACAGTCCACTTCACCTCGTTGCTCGAGGTGATGGAATGTAACGCGCCATTCTCCGCCCGAGCGTAGACGGTACCGTCCATCGCAATTGACGGCGACGCATACAAGTAGTCACCCAGATCGCGCCGCCACAAAGTCTTTCCGGCGGACGATACCGCATTCAGCGTTCCTGACTCATCGCCAACATAAATTGTGCCATCTGGAGCGACCGCGGGGGTGGAATACGTTCCCTCCGCCGCTAGTGGCAAGATCCAAGCACTCTGCCCAGTCGCCCTGACTGCCTCCAGATCGCCTACTCCATTAGAAAAATAGAGGCTTCCATCAGGTCCAACTGAGGGAGGTGAATCGACAGGTCCCTCGGTCAGTTTTTGCCACTCGGAATCGACTAACCAGAAGTCAAACTTCCCTCCCTCACGGAAGCTATCCACCGCAAAGTAATACGTCTCTGCTGCCTTGGCCTCGAAGGTCACCAGCGGATCGTAGAGTATGTCCTGTCCATCGTCGTTTTCCGCCACCAACGTAAGCTCGGCCACAGCCTGCCCTTGGTATACGCCAAGCACCGTA
The DNA here is from genome assembly GCA_002455175.1 of Opitutaceae bacterium UBA6669. Classification (GTDB taxonomy): domain Bacteria; phylum Verrucomicrobiota; class Verrucomicrobiia; order Opitutales; family Opitutaceae; genus UBA6669. The sequence goes on along the minus strand of DKKJ01000240.1, from coordinate 6,610 downwards.
TCTACAAAATCACTAAACACGGCGGCCTGAAATTTGCCATCCACGGGCGCTACCCATCGGAACCAGACCGATCGCCCGAGCAATCCCTCTGGAATGTTTTCCACTCTAGGCTCTCCTGGTTNNCCGAGCAGCCTGAAACGCATCGTTTGAGGGTGGGGTTCTAAGATTAAGGAGGATCATCCCCTTTTGTCCCCCGCGCCCATCCACGGCGATATGATAGGTCGTCCCCTTAATTGAGTTGAAGGTAAGACCACTGGTCGAGCGGCCTCCATCATTGTCATTCGCTGCCACCTCGCTCAACCCGCCCAGCTGGTTGCCGGTATACACCGCCAGCGTGGTATCCAGCAGGCTTCCGTGCGTATCTAGGCTAATCCGAGTCGATTCCGGAGCTGTCCAACTCCACCAAAGGGATCCTGCAGCGCCTACTCCCGCATGAGGAGGCTCACTCGCTTCACGCGAAGNNCGACACAAATCCGCCAGCCAACAGGGCTGACTCAGAAAACTGATCGTTGAAAGGCGTGGCCGCGGAGGCGAGCGCTCGAGCGAGATTAAGACGTCCACTTGATTGGGCCTTGCCAACAAACGCGTCAACCCGATCTACACCCCGAAGAAGTCGGTTGATACTCTCGCGGGGCGTGTCTTGAGGATAGAGGCTCTTGATGAGAGCGAGTGCGCCTGCTACGTGGGGCGCGGCAAAAGAGGTACCAGAAAGAATCGTGTACGGCGTTTCCGGATTTCGGGCCAAGACGCGAATTTCCGCCCCGGGCGCATAGAGGTCCACTTTNNTTACTGCTGGTAGCCGGTAAATCACTACGTGTGGACGAACCGACTGCGACCAAGTTCTCAAACGCATAGTTGGACGGATAATTCGAAATCTCATCGTTATTGAGCCCCTCATTGCCTGAAGCCGCTACCATGATAATCCCAGCATTCTTGATGCGCTGCATCGCCGCAGACTCCGCTTGAGACAAAGTAGACGACCCATAACTCGCGTTGATGATCCTCGCACCCATCATCACCGCATAGTCCATGCACTCGATGGCATCCGAAGTTGCTCCGGTGCCATCGCTAGTCAGGAACTTCAAAGCCATAATCTTCGCGTTCCAGGCGACTCCGGTTACCCCCAAGCCATTGTTCCCCACAGCCCCCACTACGCCCGCCACTGCGGTGCCACGTCCATCGTCGTCAGCCGGATTGCCTGCGCCAGGCTGAGATTTGGGGATCGTAGCGTTAATTCCAAAAACGTCATCGATGTAGCCGTTGCCGTCATCGTCGATACCGTTGGTCTCCCTACCATTTCCGGACTCGCCAGGGTTCCTCCACATATTGGCGGCCAAGTCGGGATGATCCCACTTCACTCCGGAATCAATCACCCCCACCACTACCGTCGAAGCGTCGGTAATGACATCCCAAGCAGCGACCGCTTGGATATCCGCGCCTGCTTTGCCGTTCGACTGGCCCGTATTCCGTAGCGCCCACTGAGCACCTGAGGTGAACTCTGGATCGCTGGGTACCGCGTGCGCGTAAAGCAACCGATCCTTTTCAACCCACTCANNCCCGCAATGACGCGAAGCCCATCAAACCGCTGAAAATGCCGCAGCGTCCGCACCTGCGCGGCGGATTCCCCCTCACCAAGACTTCTGGTGGAACCTGTACCCGCCTTGGGAAGCGCTAAAACGGTCGTCTCAGTGTAGCCCTGGGCGCGTTCGGCCACTGAAAAGGAGCGTTTTACCTGGTCGGCTGCACCCATGGATACCACGCCGAGAACCAATCCACCCAACCAGCGGAAAATAGGGACCATAAGGAAGTCACCTGACAACGATCTGTGATAGCAAGCTCTTGGTCTCCCGAACTTCTACGTAGTGGAAAACCCTCATCTCGATCGTCAAAGAGGCGCCCCACGCTTTTGTCTAAACAAGCACCGAGACCGTAGTATTTCGAGGCCAGGACGTTCCACTCCTTCCGCTGTGATTCGCACCAAACCTGTCTGCAGCGCCGCCACCATCAAACCACCTTTGTGCTGGATGCCTAGCTTGCGGTGGATGCGTTTTCGATAGGCATGGACGCCCTGAACACTGAGGTGAAGACGATGGGCCGCCGTCTCGTCATCGCTTCCGTCGCCGAGCATGGCCAAGAGAAACAACTCGGTGGAAGTCAGCAGTCGCTGCATTTGAGCGAGCGGCTCACTCCCTTGGAGAATGGCGTGGAGGCTGGGACTCCAATAGCATCCACCCAGCCCTACCCGTCTGATCGCTTCGCTCACTTGCCGGGTGCCTTCACAACCTGAGTCCACGATTCCGCTGACTCCGAGTCCACGCAACGCATGAATGACCTGACTCTCACTCCGATGCGTCACCACGAGAATTCGTTCTCCAGCAAAGGCCGTGCGCCGACGAATTGTCGCCAAAACATCCACCAAATCACCATCTCGGAGCCGCACTCCGCAGATAACTAGGTCCGCAGGCTTTTCCCGGAGCGTCACGCGAAAACGCTGCGCGTCTTCCGCNNCCAAGCGCCTCCTCCACTGCGTCAGCGGCGACGAAATCCTCCATCGCCACCACCACCCGTCTGAGGTGAGCCAACTCGGAAAAAGCGGGATCCGCACTCTCAGTCGACGTCGGACGTACACCGCGGGGAGATCCGAATTCGGTCTGAGCATCACTCATATTAATAATGCAACAACAGTGCATATACTGACAGAGTAAAGCCTATTTTAATTCACTGGCTTTAATTTCCGATTTTCCTGAGTCAGCCGGGAAATTGAGCAAACCCTTCCGTCAACGGAAGGCGCTCACGTGGGGTAATCCGCGAGAACTTGTGCGCCAGCCTCGTGCCGACCCACAATCATATCCTCAAAAATGCGAATGAGCCCGATGCACACCGCCCAAGCGCTCTCCGCCGCCAGGACCGACCTGAGGTCACGTCAGCCACGAACGTACCGTCTCCTTGATTTGCACCCAGTGGCGGAAGGTCAGCGCGATCAAAAACCAACCGATTAAGATAGCTGCCCCATAAACGAGTCCTTCTTTCAATGATAGTCTCATAAAAATGGCATGGCGCGCCAACAGTTCAGGCTCTGCCGGCACGCAGGATTTCATTCTGCTACTCCTCGAGCGCGTACGCCAAAGCGTCAAAGAACGCATACGTCCCCGCGAACACGGTGAGGTAAGCGTGATCAACCAAGGATCGCGCATAAGCTCCCACGAACTGACCCAGATCGGTGCGAGCGGTGTCCCCACCTTGCGTCGTCACCACCAGTTCATTCAGAGTGAGTGTTTTCATGGTGGTGAGGATTAGCGGTTATTGTTCCACCCATCTGCGACCGCCGCTTTGAACTCAGACCAGTTGTCGTAGAGATCCTTGCCCACGTACGCGGCTGCTGAAAACCCAGCCAATAGCAGGGCGGTGCCGAACGAGATCGGCTCTCCACCCACGGTTTTTACGGACTCCTCTTTGCTCAACGCTGTCATTTTTGTGCCTTTTTTGGTATCGCGGGTCCGCCCGACCGCTCGTCGTCAACATGAGCAACGAGCCCAGACAGAGAATCGCGATAGGTAGGGACAGTGCGTGTGCATGGGCTCTAACCAAGAGTCAGAACGCCCCAAAACAAGGCGAGTTTTGCCCTAATTAGGGACCAAGTGCCGCCGTGTTTTCAGCTTTGCCCCTGCGTGGGGGTGCTTCAGTGTCAGGCGTCTTATGAGCCTTCCGTCGGCCGCCGGTACATCCTCTTCCTTTCCTGCGCCGGGAGCAGGCACATTTGGCGGGCACCCGCGCGGACTGCTCCCGCTGTTTCTCACGGAGATGTGGGAACGTTTCAGTTTCTACGGCATGCGTGCCCTGCTTACGCTGTACATGGTGGAGTCGGTCGCACGAGGGGGGTTAGGCTACGAAACCAAAAAAGCCACCGCGATTTATGGTACGTACACCATGTGCGTGTACCTCTTGTCCATCTTGGGTGGTTTTTTGGCCGATAACTTCATCGGCTCACGTCGGACCGTTCTCTGGGGTGGCGTCATCATTGCCTGTGGACATTTTTGCATGGCCTTCGCCTCGACGGAGACCTTTTTCGCCGGCTTGGCTTTAATCGCCGTGGGCACGGGTCTGCTTAAACCCAACATCTCCACCCTGGTGGGAGCGCTCTACTCTCCCACGGATGAACGTCGGGATGCCGGATTCTCGATCTTTTACATGGGGATCAACATCGGCGCGTTCGCCGGTTCCATCGCCACGGGTTACTTAGCCCAAAGCGCCAGCTGGAAAGCGCGGCTCGTCTCCTGGGGCTTCGATCCCCTTGCATCCTGGCACTGGGGTTTCGCTGCAGCGGGCGTGGGCATGACGCTTGGCTTGATCGTCTACCTTCGCCAACAGAAATGGCTGGCGCACGTCGGCAATCCTCCACCGCCGACTGAAAACGGAAAACGCCCCTGGGGCAAACTCAGCCTCGTTGCCTTGGGATCACTGGGCTTGATCCTGGTGATGAAAGCGAGCGATGAGACGCCAAATCTGATTTGGTTCATTTTTGCGCTACAGGTGGCCGCGGTAATTTATTTCGCCTTTCGCAAGGATGCCGAGAGCAAGCGCATCGCCCCTATCCTCGTTTTCTTCATCGCCGCCGAGGTCTTCTGGGCGGTGTTCGAACAAACAGGCTCAACCATCAGTTTGTTCGCCGATCAGTTGACCGACAATCGCATGATGGGAACGCCGTTCCCATCCTCTTGGTGGCAGTCCGTAAACTCTGTCTGGGTGATCCTCCTCGCACCCCTCTTCGCCTGGATCTGGATACGAATGGGACCGCGTCAGCCATCCAGTCCCATGAAGTTCACGTTGGGACTTTTCTTTGTTGGCCTGTCATTTCTGCTCATGGTTCCCGCTGCTAAGCTCACGGTTGAAGGCAAGGTAAGCCCCTTCTGGCTTCTCTCTCTTTTCTTCCTTCAAACGGTGGGTGAAATGCTTCTTAGCCCGGTGGGCCTGAGCACTATGACCAAACTCGCGCCACCCAAGTTGATGGGGTTGGTCATGGGCATCTGGTTCCTCGCGGCCGCACTCGGAAGTAAACTTGCCGGTGTGCTGGCCGGGAACTTCACCTCCACCAATCCGGAGCGCCTCTCACAGTTTTTTATGAATCAGGCGCTTTCCGTCGGAGCCGCCACTCTCGCCCTCCTCGCTCTGGTGCCATGGGTGAAACGTTTGATGGGAGGCGTCCGTTAAGCGATGGCCTGGGTCTATCTTTTTTCCGCCGCTGTACTCGAGATTGTCTGGGCGCTGGGTCTGAAGTCCACGCACGGCTTCAGTCGCCTCGGACCCAGTATCGGCGTGATCATTACGATGGCGGCTAGTATGTTTCTTCTGGCCCTGGCTGCGCGCGGAATCCCCATCGGAACAGCTTACGCGATCTGGACGGGAATCGGCGGAGCCGGTACCGCCATTTTTGGGATGATATTCCTCGGTGAACCCGCGACGGTCGCACGTATCGTCTGCATCGTGCTCATCGTTTCTGGAGTCGTCGGACTCAAATTTTTCGCCAAATAGTTCCTTCTCATGCCTACGCGAGCTTGGTTTCCCACTCTTGTCTATCACGAGCCGCTGCAGAAGAGCGGCTTGAAAAAGCTAAATGACGAAATCGCTGACGAATGCCAGAAGCTTCGCGAGTTTGACCAAGCTGGACGCCAGTGGTCTGCCAAGAATTACCCCGGGGGATACACCAGTTACGCTTCCCTCAATACACTGCATCGCTTCTCCAGCACGTTCGAAGCGTTGGAACGTAAGCTAAATCGTCACGTCCGCGCTTTCGCCAAGGACCTCGATATGGACCTGAAGGGGCGCTCGATCTCCATGACGGACTGCTGGGTGAATATCATGCCCCCGACCGCGGCTCACTCCATGCACTTACATCCGCTCTCGTTCATCAGCGGCACCTACTATGTGGCAACCCCGCCCAACTGTCCTGGACTTAAGTTCGAAGATCCTCGTCTAGCTCACCTGATGGCAGCTCCGCCTAAGAAAGCCAACGCGCGGGACAGCAATCGCACCTACACCACCTACCCCGCCCAAGCCGGGCATGTGATCTTGTTCGAGAGCTGGCTTCGTCACGAAGTCGCCCAAAACCGCAGTGACGCCGAGCGCATCAGCATCAGTTTTAACTACGCCTGGTCGTAAACCGTCCTCCTTCAACACCGTTCAGCTAAGCGACAAGATCGCCGACAACGCTCCGATGGAAAAGAGCGTGCTCAACACGATCGCGCCCGCCGCCACCGCTTCGTCCCCTCCGAGTTGACGCACCATGGTAAAGGAAATGGCCGCCGTGGGACAGGCCATCAGCAGGAGCACGACGCGGGTCTCCCCGGGATCCAGATGAAACCAACGGGAAACCGCGTAGCCAATCATCGGTGACACGACCGTCTTGAAAAGCGCCGCCACCAACGCAACTTTGCGATTCCCTCGAAAAGGGGTCGTCACCAAAGCCCCGCCAATACACAGCAACGCAAGCGGGACCGCCATGAGCGAGATTTGGCGAAGCGTTCGCTCCACCGGCAACCACAACGTGATGTTGGCAGCGTAGAGCACGCCGCCCAGTGCGCTGGCGAGGATCACCGGATTGCGCACCACCTCG
>DKKJ01000101.1 GCA_002455175.1 Opitutaceae bacterium UBA6669 | reverse complement strand
GGCTTACCATAGATGCCGGTCGCGATGAACGAAAGCTCATGATTCGCCTCATCAAGCCTGAGTCCTTCCACGTAAGGCCAGTCGAGCGCATTGGTACGTTGGCCGGGCACATTCTTCGGATCGAGGAAGGTGGTCATGCGCAAAAACTTCGCCTCGGGCTTCGGTTCGGCAAGCGCCACGAGCTTCGACAGTTGAAAGCCATCCCACGGCACGACCATCGACCATGCTTCGACGCAGCGTAGGNNCCCAGCTTCAGGGGATTGCGCACCAGACCGGCAATTTCGACCGTCCATGGGTCCGTCTTCCAGCCCTTGTTCGCGTTCACCTTCGGGTCAGCCTTGTCGAGGCCGAACTCATAGAAATTGTTGTAGCTCGTGATAAGGTCATACGGCGTTACCTTGAGGCCGGCGTCCAAGTAGTGCGGGTTGGGCGTCGAGGAGAAGCCAGCGGTCGCAGCGAGCAGCGACGAGCCTCCGAATGCCCAGCCCGCCGCGCCCAGGCCCACGGCCTTAAGAAAATTGCGGCGATTGCGATAGAGCGCTTCGGGTGTCACCACCGACTCTGACAGTTCCCAATCTTTTCTGGTGTGGATGTGCATAGAGCGTGCGGTTGTTACTTAATGCTACCTTGGTGAAATCGATGTCGTTGCTCGGCACCTCGTTGAGGTTGCGGGTGAAAACAGTGACGGCACATGAGCGACAATGCCACCTAATCCGCCGGATGTGAAGTCATCTGCGATCACCGCTTGAAAATCAGCGTCGTCAATGCGACCGCGTTCCCCTACGACGACCTTGGCCGACTTGAGCGCAGCGGGAACCTTGGCATCAATGTTGCGGCCCCGGATCGCCTCGAGCGCTTGGCTGTCGCTCAAGCCGGTGAGCTTTGCCGAGGGCAACATGAACTCTTCGACGCGCGGTTTGAGGACAAAATGATCGATGCACTCACATGACGCCCCGAGCTGCCGCGATAATTTCGTCCACCTCTGGACGTTCCTTATAGTTATCACGCATGAGCTTGGCACGCACGAAACCCTGCTGGTCGACTATAAAGAGAACTGGGTGGGCGACGCCTTCAGCACGCCCTTTGGCCTTTTGGTTGCGGATACCGTAGGCATCGATCGTCTTGCTGTCGACATCGGCGAGCAGCGGAAATGTAAAGCCGTGCTTGGCCACAACACGCCCGAGCGTCTCCGATGAATCGTAGCTGATACCGACCAGTTGAACTCCGGCGCCGTGGATTTTCATCAGGTTGGCCTGCAGATCCTTCATCTGGTCTAGACAATACGGGCACCAGTCGGCCGAACGGTAGAAGGCGAGCGCCACTTTGCCTTGGGCGAGCAAGCTCTTGAGGGAGACGTCTTTGCCCGACGCATCCTTGAGCAGGAAATCCGGCGCTTTGGCGCCGACCTGTAAACCGGGTGTCATCATCGTCATCGTGGCGTCCGTCATAGACTTTTCCATTTTCGCAGCAGGCACCGTGGGCTGATCCGCGGCGAGGCGGGTCGCAAGGAGAAGGCAGGTTCCAAGAACGATCGGACTAATTCGAAGTGAGATCATGTGTAGGAGGGCTAAGGACTCACCGCGCCCCGGCTGTTGGCCGGAAGAAAGCGCGTGGTGTCGATGAATCAGAGGCCTCACGGAGTCATTTATTCCATCGGCGCTCTAAAAAAGTGTACCGCGGCTCAGATTTCAGCTTCCTCAGGAGGGGCACGCTCCGTCGTGACCGGAGATCGCGTGATGCAGACGACGCCGGAACGTTGATGTAGACGCGATGCCTGCGATCACAAACCCGGCCACTAGGGACCGTGGCCCTCCTAAGTACGGGAGAACTCGCAGCGGATATTGTTTTAAGATGCTTTTTATGTGCAGTTTGTGAAATTTGCTCAGAAATAATTGGGTCTTTTAGACAAAACGTCGGCTTGGCGACGCTTTAGGGGTAACTCTTCGCCCACGCATCCGCGCATGGACGCTCCCGACTCTCATCATGACTCCTGGAAAGATTGGTTCCTCCGCCACGGCCCACGCCTTTTGGCCTGCGCTCGCCAGTGGACGCGTTCGGTCGCCGATGCCGAGGACGTGGTGCAAGAGGCGTTCGTGCGATTCTGGCGCCGGCAACGTTCTCTCGGCGGAGATCCGACGGCTCTTCTTCTGCTTTCGATCCGGCGCTCGGCGGTGGATTTGGGGCGTAGTTCGCGACGCCGCGCAGCTCGCGAGATTGTCGCAGACGGCGGCTGGACAGAAGCAGAGCCGATCTTCCAGCCCCAAGAAAAAAACGATGACCGGCGTGTTGCCCTGGAGGCCGCTCTGGCGCGTCTCTCTGCTGACCAGCGGGAGGTCATCGTCTTGAAAATTTGGGGAGAGCGTACGTTTGAGGAAATTGGGCAGCTCCTGGGCCTGTCTCCTCACACGGTCGCCTCGCGCTATCGCTACGCCCTCCAAGCCCTTCGACGGGAGCTCTCTTCCGTAGCATGCAATGAGTAACGACGACGATTTCTCCGACCTGGAGCGCGAGCTTAAACAGCTCCGTTTGCGTGAGCCGTCCGCAGGTTTTCTTGAGCGGATCGAGCAGGCGCTGGATGCGGACTTGGCTAATGCCCCTCGCCACTACGAAGTGCATTGGGGCGGTTGGATCACGGCAGGTTTGCCGATTGCCGCTGCTGTGGTTTTTGGATTCCTCGCCGCGCAAGCGCCGACACAACGCCAGCAGGCCCGCGACGGTACTCGCGAAGCAATCGTTGCGGGTGACGTTTCTTCGAGTCCGGAGACGTTTACGGCGGAACGTCGCACGCAGCCTTCACTCTACAAGCCGGTGGCGGTGGAGCAGTGGGACTACGGCGCTCACGACGAAGGGATTGTCACCCTGCCGGACGGCACCACCGCGCGGCAGTGGCGTGAGCGCTTTGTGGATACCGTGACGTGGAAGAATCCCCAGACTCAAGCGGCGGTGACCTGGAGTATTCCCCGGGATGAAGTGCGCCTCGTGCCGGTGCGCGCCTACTAAGTCTTAGGTCAATACGTCTGTCAGCACAGCAATCACTCGGTCTCACCTACTTTCTTTGACCTACATTCACTTCCGTTCACTTTTTTTATGAAAACAACCTCCCTATTGCTGCTCACGTTAGCGGCCACAACGTGCCTCTCATTGGCGTCGGCGGCTGAGCCGACTGTTAAATCCACGCAGGTGGAGCGCAAAGTCATCCGGGCGGGCGCTGAAAGTGCACCCGCGAACGCCAAAGAACCCGTGACGTTTCTCGGCGTCGAGGCGTCACCTGTCAGCGAAACACTCAGCGCTCAACTTGGACTGACGGAAGGCACTGGCCTCGTGGTCAAAGCTGTGGTGCCAGGCAGCGCTGCCGTCGGTGTGCTGATCCCCCATGATATTCTCCTCAAGCTGGATGATCAGATCCTGATCGAAACCCGCCAACTCGGCGTTCTCGTTCGTCAAAAGAAGGTGGGCGACGAGATCACGCTGACCCTGATGCGCAAAGGTAAGGAGGAGAAGGTCAAGGTGACGTTGACCCAGCGGGAAATGCCTAAGCGGGCTTTCAATTTCAACATACCTCGTACCGCGCCANNCCGCGCCGCGCTCGCTGGAGTTAGGTCTGCAAGGGGTCGCACCTCTCGCGCCCGGTATCGCGGCGGCGAACGGCACCGATGTTCAAGATGTACTTCGCGTGATCGAAGACGCCCGCAATTCTGGGACGCAGGTGCACGTCATCAAACGTAGTGGATCGTCCGGTACGTCCTCAACGACTGCTGCTGGAACGGGTGTCACCATCGTGAATGCCGCGCAGAGTAAGTTGATCTCGACGGACGATGAAGGTACCCTGGAGATGACCCTCAATGAAGGGAAAAAGACGCTGGTAGCTCGATCACCCGACGGAAAGGTAGTGTTTGACGGCCCCGTCACCACGCCCGAGGAGCAAGCCAAGCTTCCGGAATCCGTGCGGGCTCGTTTCNNGAAAAACTGAATTCCATGGAAGGCTTCAGCTTCACCCCGGACGCAGACTTTTCCGGCGCACAGGTTCACACCGTGGTCCCGGGAGCGACCCGCATCTCGCTCCCGTTGGCACCGCAGATCTGAGGAAAAGTTGAAACCTGGAAACGCTGAAACGCTGAAATTCGGAGATCTGATTCCCGACTGCCAGATTTCAGTTTTTCAGCATTTCCCCATTTCAGCGTTTGGTCTTTTCAGCTTATCTTCGAAGCGCCCGCGGCTTCGGGGTTGAAGGGGAAGCCGACTCCGAGGGGGGCGCGGACTACCGATTCAACACTGACTTCGCCTTCCTTGACGATCAGCGATGGCCAACCTTGGCGGGCGCGGGCATAAAGGTCGGGATGGTGCTGCAGCATCGAGGTCTGGATAGCTTCCGGCCAGGCAGACAGGCCGGCAAAATACTGGTGTCCGTTGCGCTCCACGCTGGTGACGCCCAGCACCGTCTGCACCGCGAGGTCCTGCAGCATTGCCACGGGTCCCACGTTAGAGAGATCTTCGCCACTGATAGTCCAGCTTTGCCCCGGCTTGGTCTTGCGCAGATAAGAAATGTGGCAGGCGTTGATTAGGCCCTTCAAAACACCTTTGCAGTTCTTGTGGCTGGTGCCCACGTATCCGAGGGCGAGGGCGCGAGGAAGGCTGGTCAGACTGCCATCGGATTCGTCGATGATAATTGGCGGACGTGCGGGCCATTGCGACGCGAGCGCGCCGATTTCGTCCGAGAGCGCGAGGTCGCGGTGAAAAGGCTGCTCCACGAACAGGAGTCCCCGTCGCAGGGCTTCGAGCTTGGGATTACCGATCACGCTTTCCCAAAACGTGCGGAAGGCGGCGACCGATTTGAATCCTTCGTTGCCGTCGATGGTACAGACCCATCCCGGGGCCGCACACCGTTCGAGCACTTCAACAATCTTCAATAGGCGCTCCGTATCCGCGCCGCCGCTCACCTTGAGTTTGAAGTGACGCAAGCCATACGCGGCGATGCTCGCTTCTAACGATTGCGGTAGGCCGTCCTGTACTCGGTCCGCGGGGTTGATGTCCGTTTCCCATAGGGGATCGACGAGGCCGACGGTATGACGGGCGAAGACGTGATGGGGCAGTGACGACGGGAGCCAGTCCGCGGGTGCAGAGTTCGCCAACTCGGGGCGGACGGCACCGAGATCGATACCCAGTGAATTCTGCTGAACTGCAGTGGCGAAAGAGATTCCCTTGGCGCGGCAGAAGGCATCAATCACCGCGCGTTCGATCAGTGACGTCCCGAAATGAGCGAGAAGCGGTGGGATCTTCTCTGCTTGGGACCAGGCGTCTTGTCCCTGGTAGACCTGCTGCCACCAACCGAAGACGGTGGGCGCTTGCACAGAGGTCGCTACTTTCACCGCGTGGCGAATCACCACCAGCATGTCCTCGATTTCAACCAGAGGATCTTTCGTGGGGTCCTTCGTGAACCACTTCGGCGGCAAATGATCCGCAGCGGTACCGGTCGCGACCACGCCGTCGAATTCACAGGTTGCTTGCAGGAATACGTGCGGCAGCTCCGTCATGGTAACGATGCCGTACTTAAACGGCATGCGGGCATGAAGGTGCTTACGCCAAAGGGAGGTCTCAACGATGCGCATGGTGATAGGAAGGGACGATCGGTGCGGAGTGATACCGCGCCGAGAAGGTGAGAGCAGCCGGATTCAGCCGGATCGCACAGAAAAGCGATNNAAAAGTGAAGGTCACGGTTTCACAGGAGAAAACTGCCGCAAAGAAGATAGTTGCGGCCAGTTTTCCCACGAGACCGGCTGCGGCAAGCCTGGTGTGCTCCGTCCCGAGGAGATGATGCGTTTTAATTCGTAACCGAGTCGCGAAACCACAGCCGGATACTTGTCGGCGACATTCGTTTGCTCCTTCGGGTCGATTGCCAAGTCGTAGAGCTGGAACGGTGGCAAGGCCGACGGGGGGTCACCTTCCTTGGGCGGGCGCGGATCACTCCATCCCCCCGAATCCGGGCTTAGCAGGAGTTTCCACGTGCTCATGCGGAGGGCGAACGATCCGTTGATCGAGTGGTGAACGGTGGCGCCTCGCAGCGGACGCGTCTGCGGTTGTTGGAGGAGCGCAGGCACAAGGCTAACACTATCTTCTCCTGCATCGGCGGGGAGGGAAGTACTGGTCAATTCGGCGCAGGTGGCGAGGAGGTCGGTCAGGCAGATGACGTCCTCATTGAGCGTCTTTTCGGGGACAGTCCCCGGCCACCACGCAATAAACGGCACCCGGTGGCCTCCTTCGAAGAGATCCGCTTTGGCGCCACGAAGGCCCATTTGCGGATCGTGGCCGACCGCTTTGAGGTCAGCGAGATTGGCCGCGGGACTACAGCCGTTGTCGGCCGTGAAAATCACGCATGTGTCGCGACTGCGACCGCTTTTCTCCAGCGCGACGAGGACCCGTCCTACCACGGCATCGACTTCCGCGCAGAAGTCACCATAGACCGTGGTCTTTGTTGAGCCGTTGAATGCCGCGGTCGGCAAGATCGGCGTGTGCGGTGACGCGAGGGAGAGAAAAAGGAAGAAGGGCGCAGCCGTCGTTTCCTTTCCCCAATCTCCGATCAGGCGTTCCGTTTCCTCGATGAATTGGGTCTGCACCTCCGCATGAGCGAAGTCGTCGCCAATCGGCCCCGCGCGCCACATGCCGGTTCCTTGCGCGGCTTCGATCTGGCGAGTGGGCACGGAGACAGCACGATCGTTGCGCAGGTACACGTAAGGGGGCATGTCCAGTGATGCGCTGATGCCAAAGAATTGGTCGAACCCATGAGCCAGCGGCCCACCTTTGAAGGGTTGGCGGTAGTCGACGTCTTCTTTGGTCGTGCCTCTCTTCTCCCAATCCAAACCCAGATGCCACTTCCCGACCATGGCGGTGCGGTAGCCTTGGGCGCGGAGAAGAGACGGCACCGTCATCCGTCCCGCTTCGATCAGACTGGGGTCGAAGCCGTGAAGGACACCATTCTTGAGCCGACTACGCCAAGCGTAGCGACCGGTGAGCAGCCCGTAGCGCGTCGGCGTGCAAACGGAAGAGCCGGAGTGAGCATCAGTGAACCGCATTCCCTCGCGGGCGAGACGGTCCAAGTGCGGCGTTTTCCAAGCGCTTTTGGGATTATAGCACGAGAGGTCCCCCCGCCCCATGTCGTCCGCGAGAATTACGATGATATTCGGCGGCGTCGTTGCGTGTGCGGCGGGTGACGGCCAGGTTACGACGCCGCAGAGGACGAAGAAAAAAAGCGGAACGAAAAGTCGAGGGGAATAACGCATATCAGTCCAGGCCGATGACGGAAAGCTCGGCAGGATAGTCGATACTCAGCTTCAAGGGAATCTCCCGTTTTTCGCCGGGTTTAAGGTCAACTCGCCAAACAAGAATGCCGTCGGCTTCGCGGGTGATCTCCTTGGGCGAATCCGCCGCACCGATGTCGCGCTCGACGGGCGTCAGCAGTTTGACCACGATTTTTTCGTTACGGGAAACGGGCACGGCTTCTTTGAAAACCACGCGTTCGGCAGACTTCTTGTTATTCGTGAGGGTGACCAAGAACGAGTAGGTGACACGGCNNAGTGTCTTCGGCGAAACGATTGACCAAGACGCGCTTGACCGAAATGCCATCGTCAGAGCCGAGCGATAAATCGAACTTTTCTCCGGGCATCACTGTTTTAAGACGTGTGGTGGCGACGAACGTGGCGTCGAGAAACGTGTTCACCGGCCCGGCCAAAAACGGAAATTCGCTGGCGTTCGCAACGGAGGCGTTGAGGAAGGCGGCTTCCAGCAATTTGGGCGTGGAGTCGTAGCGCAGGGTTGCGGGGAGCTTCACGGCGGTAATCGGGACTCGTTGGGTGGTGTTGTCACTGGCCAGCGTAACGGCCGCGTTGATCTTGAACGTTGCGCTGGTCGCTGCGGCTTCTACGGCTGCCTCGGCCACAGTGCTCTCGACAATGGGCATGGCGAGGGCATCTGCGCTGGCTGCCGGTGCCGCGGCGCGAGCTCGCTTCTCGACCATTCCACCGAAGTTTTGCAACTCGAGCCTAGCGGCCGGCATTTGCATGGTGAGCGGTGGCTCTACGTCTACGATCCAGGGCGGGAGTTGGGGTGCGCTGCCACCCTGGCTGGGCCGTGCGGTGGAGAGAGTGAGCGAGAGGGCGTTCCAGTCTTCTCCGGTGGCATTGCGAACCACGCCGAAGTAAGAGAGTTCCACAGTGCGAGAATCGGTCCGCAGGCGCGCATCGTAAGCGGGAGACCAGGAGGCCCCGGGAACCGCGTACGACAGGCTCATCTCCAGTGAGCCAGCGTTGGCTGCGGCGATACGCACAGTCACTGCTTTGTAACTACGACCTCCCGAGGATCGGTTGCGGAGAAGGTTGAGCTGCGCTTCTGTCGCAGCGATCTTGGCGGAAAGCTCCTCACGTTGACGGGTCAAATCCTGCTGTTCAGAAGCCAGGCGTGTAAGGTTTTCGGCCTGAAAGGAGAGAAGCTTTTGCCAGTCCTCGAAGCTCGCGCGCGGACCGGTGGATTCGCGTGGGGGCGGAGCAGTGACGGCGCTTTCGATTCGACCGAGCAATGCGCGCTGCTGATTNNAGCCGCTACTTGCAGCGAGGCGTCGGCTAAGGCTGCGGGGAGTCGTTCAAACACCCACTCGCTTTCTCCGGCGGGCACCTGCGCGGTGCCGACCCGAGTGAGCACAGCGCGGTCTAAATAGACCGTAGCGGAAGAAAGCTTGGATTCGACGGGAGCGGGAGCCGCCCATGCTAGGGATCCAAGGCTGCCCAGTGTGGCGATGAGACAAAACGTGAGACCGAGGGATTTCATGGAAGTAAAAATAGACTGCACTCCGGTTGAAACGATCCGCAGTAAAGAAAGTTAGCGAAATCGCAGGGCGTAGTACTGCCCACGCACTTTGTGGGAACCTTTTCCCGAAACTGAAAAGCTGACAGCTGAAATACGGAAAAGCGGGA
>DKKJ01000239.1:11257-11432 GCA_002455175.1 Opitutaceae bacterium UBA6669 | reverse complement strand
GGTGAGCCACCAGACCAGGAGCCCGATCAGCGGAAAGAGAAGGAACGTCGTGGCCTGGACTACGAGGTGCAGTTTCCATTGCAACGTTCCGGCCTTGAGCGAAGCGAAGGAAAGGGTGAGTCCGTGCAGGAAAAAGATCAGAGCCACACCAGCTTTCGTCAGGATTTCTGGATAC
>DKKJ01000239.1:0-11206 GCA_002455175.1 Opitutaceae bacterium UBA6669 | reverse complement strand
CCGCCGATACGGAGGATGTCGTCGAGAAAGGAGGTGGCTAGAATCGTGTTCAACGCGGTCAGGCTGAGGAGCACAACCGCTGCCATCACCGCGGTTGCCATGACGATTTTCAGCAAGTCCTTCGCCAGCGGGGCAAACGCCATCTCNNGCCCGAGAGTGCCGAACGGTTTCATCAGAGCGAAACTCAATGCGAGGTTGAGAACGAAACTGACCAGTGCGGCTTGCACCGGGGTTACGGTATCTTTCTGCGCGTAGAAGGCACGAAGTGTGAGGCTCACAAATGAGAAAAACGGAAGCCCCAAGGCATAAACGGCGAGTACCGGCATCATCGCCTGGGTATCTTGTGCAGTGAATTCACCGTGTTGGAAAAGGAGTCGCACAATGGGTGTGGCCAGCAAGGCGAGACCTGCAGCCGCGGGGATGTTCAAAACCAGGATCAAACGCATTCCCTTCCGACACGACGAAGCCATTCCGGCCCAATCGCCGGTGGCGGCATAGCGGGAAATCAGCGGGAAAATCACCGTCGTGACCGCAACGGCAAACAGTCCGATGGGAAGTTCCATCAAGCGTCCTGCGAGATTGAGCAGGGTGGCCGAGGCATCGTCGAGCGACAAGCCCAGCAGCCGGGAGACCGCCATGTTGATCAGGTAAATTGCAGACCCAAAAACAGTGGGTGCCATTAGCCGGGCAATCGCCCTCACCTGCGGACTTAACTGAAGGTCAAAACGTGGCTTCCAACCCATACGCACGAGAGTCAACCCAGGTACGATCATTTGTAGCGCACCGCCGATCAGTACTCCCACGCAGAGCCAATGCATCCGTCCGAGATCGCCGTCACCCCAATCGAAGACGACCGATCCGCTCAAGCAGGCGATGATCGCGTAGTTGAGCCAGATCGGAGAGAGCGCAGGTTCAAGAAAGCGCTGCAGGGTTTGCAGGGCCGCGCTGTACGCAGCCGCTAGGCAGACGAAAATCAGATACGGAAACAGCCAGATGGCGAGTTCAGCTGCTTGGATCCAGCGTTCGACCGTATCCGTGGCGAGCGCGAATGCGCCTTGTCGAGCAGAGGCGGCAACGATCATCAGTCCGCCGATTGCCAGCGCGACGATTGCAGATGTGATGAGAAAAAGCCAGCTGCTCACCTGACTGATCAGTCGGAACGCACCGTCCCGTTGGCGCTGGGACAGTTCGTCATGCAAGGTGGGAACGAAAGCCGCCGTCAGCGCACCTTCTCCGAGCAGGCGCCGAAAAAGATTGGGCAAGGTGTAGGCGGTAATGAAGGCGCTGGCTAATGCGCTGGTTCCGAAGACCGCGGCTGTGAGCGAGTCACGCACCAGTCCAAGTACCCGCGACACAAGCGTCAGCGCTGACACCAGACTGATGTTTTTTAGATTCTTGGACACNNCACGAAACGCTCTTTCTCTGGCAGGGAGAGGGTCTTAGCAACCCAGGATTGGCTTGCGCGCCAGGGGGCCTAGATGGGTGCGTGAATTAGAGCGCTTCATGGCGGATCCCGTTAGCCTCGGACATTGACGGTGGTCGGTTCGCTCCGCAGCGTCCCTCACCACCCGTATGCCGCTCGTCCCGAAGCTCATTGACCGCCTTCAGCGTCATCCGAAACGCGTTGTCTTCCCAGAAGGGAACGACCCGCGGGTGCTCCAGGACGCCCGCCAGTGGGTCACCCGACGAATGGGATCTCCTGTTTTATTGGGGGATCGTGGGGCGATCAAGGCGACCGCTGCCCGCTTGGACGTGAAGCTGCAGGGAATCCGCATCGTTGACCCCGCTCGGAGCGAAGACCTCGAGACGTTTGCGCGTCAGCTGGAACAGTTGCGGCGGAGCAAGGGCCTGACGCTGGAAGAGGCCCGTGCCGCGGTTTTGGACACCAACTATTTCGCCACGATGATGCTCGCATCGTCCCAGGTCGACGCGTTGGTGTCCGGGGCTACAGTGACCGCATCGAGTGCGTTGCGGCCTCTCTTCCAAATTGTCCCCCGCCTCCAGCACGTGCAGACCGCGTCCTCGCTCATGATTTTGGATTTTGAGGAAAAGGTGGTGGGCAGTGATGGCAGCCTTTTCATGGCGGATTGCGGAGTGATCCCTGAGCCGACGGTGGAGCAATTGGCGGACATCGCGATCTCGACGGCGATGATTGCTCACCACCTCACCAACGATTTGCCGCGGGTGGCGATGTTGAGTTGGGCTTCCAAAAGCACCTCGCGACATCCTTCGGTCGTCAAAATGCGTGAAGCGACCACGCTCGCCCGGGCGAAAGCGCAATCGGCGTCGCTTCCCATGGAGATTGATGGGGAGCTCCAGGCCGATGCCGCGTTGGATGCTGCGATTGCGGCCATGAAAGGCGCCACGAGCNNCGGGCCAATGTCTTGATTTTTCCCGACCTCAATTCGGGCAACATTGCGTTCAAGTTGGTGCAGAGTCTCGCCGGGGGAAATGTCTTTGGACAAATCATTACCGGATTGACGCGACCGGCCGCAGAAATCAGCCGCGGCGCGAGCGCGCACGATGTGTTCGGAGCGGCAGCGGTGGTGGGTTGCCAAGCGATCGATCACCGGCTACTCTACGGGGACGCGGACGTTTAATTTCACTCTCATGGCCGAACCGGTTTTTCCTTTTCTTCGCGACGCATTGAATCCTTTCACGGCGCCGGCGTTGCCGCTGCAGACAGCGCCGACCAACACTGTGACCAAACGCCTGTTCGTCGCGGCCACGCNNGGCCACGCGGATGAACGATGGTAAGACCACGACATGTCTTGGTCTGTATGAGGCGATGCAGGGAATCTATCCCCGGGTAGGTTTCATCAAGCCAATTGGCCAGCGCTTCGTCACCGTCCAGGGTCAGCAGATCGATGAAGACTCCGTGCTGTTGGATACGATTTACAACGTCCATGTGCCCATCGAAAGCATGAGCCCGGTGGCGGTGGACGCGACGTTTACCCGACGCTTTTTGAAAAGTCCGGAGCCGATGTTGGCTGAGCTCAAAGACAAGATTTGCCGAGCGTTCGACCGGGTGTCGTGGGAAAAGGATTTCACCTTGATCGAGGGCACCGGACACGCCGGGGTCGGCAGTGTTTTTGAACTTTCCAATGCGCGGGTAGCCAAGCTTCTCCGTGCCAAGGCGCTCTTGATTTCTCCTGGTGGGATCGGCCGCCCGATCGATGAGATCGCTCTGAATAAAGCATTGTTTGACCAGGAAGGCGTGGAAGTGGTGGGCGTGATTCTTAACAAGGTGGAGCCGGATAAAATTCCGCAGATTACGGAGTATGCGGGGAAGGGGCTGGCGCGTTTTGGAGTTCCTTTGCTGGGCGTGGTGCCCAAGCAAAATCTCCTCAGCTCACCCAACCTGTCGCAGATCGCGGAAGAGATCGACGGGAAGTGGTTGAACACGCCGGCAGCCCGGGCGCTTCACCGAATTCAAAACGTTATCGTCGGTGCTGGAACCGCCAAGGGGATCATCGACTACCTCGCCCCGGGAACCTTGATCATCACTCCAGGCGATCGCGACGACATCATTCTAGCCGCACTTTCCAGTGGACGCCTGATCGGTAAACGCACCATCGCAGGGTTGGTTCTGACGAACAATATTACCCCTCATTCGACCCTGGTCGACTTGCTCAAGCANNCAAGCAGACCGATATCCCGGTGATCACCGCTGCGGACGAGTGTTTCAAGATCACCTCAAAAATTCATGGCATGACCGTGAAGACCTTGCCGCAGGACACCGATAAATTTCCGGTGATCAAACAGATGGTCCTCGACCACGTGAATCTGAAGCAACTTCTCGCGAGCGTTTAACCCGCCGAGTTATTCAGGGAAGGGCGGAGGCTGAAAGCTGAAAGCGGAAAGCNNTCCGCTTTCAGCTTTCAGCTTTTCCTCTGTGTCTTCTCACGGGAACGTCAGGCGCAGTTGATCGCCTTCGACCACCGCGTGTGAGGCGCGTTTCAGGCCTTCGGTAACGTCTGCAGGGAAGGGCTGCACCTGGAGCAAGTACTGCGCAACCTTAGGAGTCGCCCCAGGAATGCGGTGAGTGGCCAGAGATCCGAGCAACAATTCGGTAGGCTGAAAAACATAGTGTTCACCCACCCGCTCGAAGTTGCCTCGTGCCTGAATTACCACGGGCACATCGTAGCCGAGAACTTTGAAAGTCGTGGGCGCTGCAATCTGCAGAATGTTTTCGTTGATACGAAAATTGATTTGGGCGGGGACGATCGTATCGGTCGAATTTTCAGCCGGTTTCATCGTGGCGGTGGCCCAGGCGTTCAGCTCCTCCTCGCTGAGGAGTAAGTCGCCTGCATGCCCTTCCACGAGAACTTGCTTCTTGCGCATCCACGTCCTGCCGGCGGCGACATTGGTGGTTCCTGGGAGATAGTAGATGGCGTCTTGGAAAATGGCTTCGGACGGTTCTTTTGCGATCACGACAGGCTTAAACACCAAATAGATCGCTGCGCAGAGAACGCCAAGAATGAGGCTAAGAGTGACCCCAAGGAGCACCTCGCCCCATCCCGGGCCATAGGCGGCGCGTTCTTGTTGCTTGTTCATATCCCCCTAAAATCGGATCACCCCGCCCGAGATTGAGCCCGACGCGCCTCTTCTACAAAACGAAAATAAGCTGCATAATAGCTCCAACTCGTGGCTAGTCCGATAAATACGGTAAAGGTCATCAACGGATAGCCGGCGACTAAAAACCCGACCAGAGCAAATGTCGGAATGAGAAAATGCGCTCGGCTGGCGCGTAACATACTGCCCAGGATATAGAAGCGAAAAGCGTCGCGATACTCTTCCCGTTTTTGATACTGGTAAATTCCTGCTGCCGTGAGAGGACCTGCGAGCATCAGTGCGGGGATGAGCGGGATGTAAACGATCACGCCGTAAGCCATCAGGCGGAGAGGCCAGGTGAGGACCCAAGCCAGCGTAACCGGAAGAATCCCCAGAAAGATGAAAATGATAAAAGCAGCTAAGCCATTCGTGAAGAGACGTTGCCAATCGTCCCAGTCCGGGAGTTCAAAGGCCTCACCTCGTCGGGCGCGCGCCACGAGCTCGTACAGATAACCAAATGCAAAGAAGTGAGCGATAGGGATAAGCAGCAACATCGCGCCTATGACACACTTCACGAACCATGAAGTGTTGCTAAAAAGGCGTTTGCAAACGAGTTCGAGCGTCGGCATTTCGGCGGGCAAAGTGTCAGGAGGGTGGCTGCTTGTCTATGGACTTCACAACCAAATTTAATGCGTGGGTTTCGCTCACAGAAAGCGGGTTGGACCGCTACGTTCCCGCCGCTCATACGCGCCCACAGCGTTTGCACCAAGCGATGCGCTATAGTCTCGAGAGTGGGGGAAAGCGTCTCCGCCCCGTTTTGGTCCTGGCCGCGACCGAGCTTTTCGATCCGAAGCTGAGGGGAGATCCTTTACCCGCAGCGGTAGCAGTGGAGTGTGTGCACACCTACTCGCTTATCCACGACGATCTCCCGTGCATGGATAACGATGACCTTCGCCGCGGCCGAGCCACCGCCCACCGCGCGTTCGATGAGGCGACGGCCCTCCTTGCGGGAGACGCGCTGCTCACGCACGCCTTCTTCTTGCTGGCCACCCATTACGCAACGAGACCAGCGGTCGCAACGAGTTTGGTGGCTGAATTAGGGGCGGCCGCGGGGAGCCTGAGGCTGATCGGGGGGCAAATGGAGGATCTCCTCGCGGAAAATCGCCCTGACACACATCCGGCCGATTTGGAGTTCATCCACCTCAACAAGACGTCAGCGATGATTGAGGCTGCAGTGGTGATGGGTGCGCGGCTGGGGGGGGCGGGTGACCGCGAGGTTGAAAGCGTGCGCCGCGCGAGTCGCGATCTTGGTTTGGCCTTTCAAATTATTGACGATATCCTGGACGCGACGGAGCCAAGTACGACTTTGGGCAAAACGGCGGGAAAGGATGCGAAAGCGGGTAAGTCGACGTACGTCAGTCTGTATGGGTTGGAGAAAGCACGTCGTCTGGCAGAAGAGCGGTCGGCAGCCGCCTTGGAGGGTTGGCGTGCACTGCCCGGCGATACCACATTTTTGGTCGCTTTGACGCAGTGGCTGACGGGACGCCGAAAATAATCGCGAAGCGGCAAGCTCCTGCCGCTACTGACTTTTGCATAACGCACTGTGCTTCGATTGCGTCTGCACTTGTTTTTAGGCTCACACTGCTTTTTGCTGGTGGAGCGTGAGTTGCTCCAGCTCCCTCCTCCCGCGCGTCACCTGCTACCTCGTTGTAGGGTGGGTTTGGTTCGCCATCTCCTGTTGGGGACAGCAGCGGGACGATCAGCGTATCGCCGAACTTAAAGATGAAATCCAGGCAATGGAGGGCGTGGTTCAAGGCACGCGCAACGCTTCTGAAAAGTCGCGATTAGAAGCTAAGCTTGAGCGACAACGCGAAGAGCTTCGCATCCTTGAAGATCGTCAGGCCATCGAGACACGTCAAAAGGCGCTGGGGCAGAAAACCTACCTTAGCCCCTTGGATGCCTTGAGGGAAGAGTTACGAACAATCGATCTCACGGTGGAGGAAGGCGAGAAGCGTATCGCAGAGCTGACTACGCGTCGTAAAACCGTCAGTCAGGCCCGCGAGACGCTGACGAGTCAGCTCGCTGCGCTGAAAGCGAAACCCGACTTCGATCAGGCGAAGGAGATCGAGCTCTCCGAGCAGATCTACACGCGCAACGAAGAACTACGTGCGCTGGCGCTGCAGAGAGAGGTGGCTGAATTGGAGACGGATCTTGCCCGCGAGGGCGAACGTCTGCGCGAACGCGTCAAGACTATCGAGCGCAGCGAAAAACCCACGTTGCGTGCCTTGCTCGAAAGTTACAATTACCTCACCAATGCCCGTAATGCGGGCGACCGTCTTGGTCCACTCTTCGCCAACGTGGAGCAGAATCTGCAGATTGGGCAAAGCGCGCTCGCGCTCGGGCAACAGAAGCTGGCGAGGTTTGATGAAGAGTTGGCGTTGTTGGACAAGCAGACCAATTTCTTCTCCAGCAATCCTAAGGTCACCCGCCTTGTCGCCGTCCAACGACTACAGAAAAAGACCATCGCGGAGCGTTTGGTTTTTGCTTCGGCCCAGGTTGAAGCCCTCAAGCAGTCGCAGGAAGCGCTGGAGATCCATCGACGTTTGATCACGCTCGATCTGGCTGTCGCAGAAGAGCAGTTTTCTGCTACGAAGGGCGCCTATTTGGGACGCTTGCGTTGGCCAGGGTTGGTTCTGCTCGGTTTTCTCGGACTCTACTTTTCGATTTCACTCTTTGCGTTGCCGTTTCTTTATAAGGACGAAGCACTGTTCCTGGCGCGGCGGNNATGACCCGCTATTTGCTCATCGTCCTCGCCGTGGGCGCAGCGGCGAGTTTTCTTTTCGACGACCTCTCGATGGTGGCTGCCACCATGGGAATCATCAGCGCGGCATTGGTGATCTCACTTCAGGACGTTTGTACTTCGGCCTTTGGTTGGATCGTGATCATGGTCGGAGCAAAGTTCGGAATCGGCGACCGGCTACAAGTCGATGACACGCGAGGCGACGTAATCGATATCCAGCTTTTGCGTACCACGCTGCTCGAGGTCAACGGATGGTTGGGGTGCGATGAGCCTACCGGTCGAGTGATTCTCGTTCCCAACAACTTTATTTTCACCACCAAGATCTTCAATTTTAGCCACGGTCATCCGTACATTTGGGGAAAGATCGAAGTGACCGTCTCGTTCGAATCGGCCCAAGTGGCCCAGGTTCTTTTTCATCGAGTTCTCGCCGAGGAAACCGCCGCGGAGTTTGTCGCGGCGCGCACGGCGGCCATGAAAATGCGCAAGCGCTATGGAGTGGCGGACGCCACCTATGAGCCTCGCGTCACCTCCGCCATCACTCGTAACGACGTCATTTTCTCGCTGTACTACGTCTCTCATTTTCGGACCGCGGCTACGACCCGCAACCGCATCGACCATCGTCTCATCGACGAACTCCGCAANNAGGATCCAACTCGCTGTCCCAAGCCTCCAGGTGGCTCATTCGAATCTTCCACCGTCAGCGGGATCATCCGCTTAACTAGTTGCTGGCAGCTAACTCTTTGCATCGCGAGGCGGCACTTCGCGGGTTGCATTCTCCTCGGGGTGATTGATGGAGTGGCCTTCGCATTGGACAAAGTGCCTAGGTCGGCAATCTTACTTCCAAATGTCTGCATCCACGCCTATCAACGCCGCTGATCCTGGACTCGAAGTGCGCACGCATTTTGTCCGGAGCCGTAACGTGCTCCTCGCTCGCGCCGATTTCAGTCAGCTGTACGTCGACTATTACCTGCACCTGTCGGATCAAGCGATCCGTCCGGCGCCGGAGCATGATGCCTTGTTCAAACGTGCCCTTGCTGGGTTTGTTTTGCATGCGGCGTCTCGGCCTTGGAATGAGACGATCGCTTGGACCATCAACTTTCAGCAGCCCTTGGTGAATCTCTTCATTACTGGTGACAATCAGGACGGAAGTGTCACGGGTCGCGTTTTCGATGAAAACGTGAAAGAACTTCCTTCGCCGGTCTTCTACTGTGATGTCGTTCGCGGCCAGCAGCCGAAGCGCCGCAGCGCGGTGGAGTTCTCTGGCAGCGACCCCCTCGTGGCAGCCGAAGCGTTTTACACGCAGAGCGAACAGCGCAAAGGACGCTTCTTTCAGACGGGCGAAGAGGAGTTTGTGTTGGCAGTGGAGCATCCCGATTGCGACGTCGCTTGGCTGGACGCACTTACCACGGAACAGGTCAAGTCGCTCGACAAGACCGAGGAGGTTTCCCTGCTGGAGCGGCGTATTTTTCGCTGGCACTGCGGTTGCAATCAGCAGCGGATGCTAGAAGTGCTGGCTCCTGTCTTCAGGGCGGAACCAGAGGAGTTATTCGGCGGAGATGAAAAGCTGGAAATGCGCTGCCCCCGGTGCGGCGCTCGGCATTTGATCACTCGTGAAGCGCTGGAGGCTTTCGTAGCGCCGCGCTCCTAGTCGAGGGATGGACGGTTTCGCTCTCGCCTGGTGCCGTTCTTGCATCAGGCGGGGCGAAAGCGTGAACTCACCGCGGTGTTTGCTCCTCTTATAATCCCATGATGACTCCTGCTGAGATTGCGGGCTCCGTCCTCGGAGTCATCGGCGTCGGCTTGATGATCCGGCAGCACCTCCTGGCGTGGCCGGTCGGCATGATTCAGGTCGCGATTTACACCTGGGTTTTTTACGACGCGCGTCTCTATTCCGACTCCTTGCTTCAAGTCGCTTTCTTCGTTCTGCTGGGCTACGGCTGGTGGAGATGGTGGCGGGGCGAACGTCTCGGCCTAAAACGCAGTGAGCTGCCTGTACGGGCGCTTACGCTGCGGGCGCGGTTGGTTTATCTTGTGGTGGGTATCGGCGCCACCCTCAGTTGGGGAACNNCCAAAAAAACCGATGCTGCACTTCCTTACTGGGATGCTTTTGTCCTCGTGTTTAGCCTGATTTCGCAATGGTTGCAGGCGCGGAAACGAATCGAGAATTGGTTGGGCTGGACCGCGGTTAATGTCGTCGCGGTGGGCGTCTATTTCGCTAAGGATCTTTATCTGACTGCGGTGCTCTATGTCGTCTTTCTTGGACTAGCGGTGGTGGGCTGGTTTACTTGGCGGAAAAGTCTTGTAGTTAAAAACCCGTGACCATGGTTCCTCTCCGCATTGCCTTATTTGGTCCCGAGTCTACCGGCAAGACCCAACTCGCCGAGCGCTTGGCGGCGCACTATGGTGAGCCGTGGGTTCCCGAGTTTGTGCGGGAGTTCTGGGAGCAACATCATGGCCGCATCGTAGGGACGGACCTGGGAGAGATTGCGCGCGGACAGATGCGACGCGAAGACGCATTGGCGCGCGAGGCGAAGCGCGTTCTCTTTTGCGACACCGAATTGCTTACGAATGTGCTTTGGGCAGATTTGCTCTTCCCGGGAGAATGTCCGCCGTGGGTGAGGGCAGAAGCGGAATCGAGGAGCCGGCAGTATGCGTGTTACCTGCTTTGTGTGACCGACGTTCCTTTTGAGCCCGATCCTCAGCGGGTATTTTCTACCGAGGCGGAGCGCGCCGCGTGCATGGAGCGTTGGCGGCATACGCTGACGTCACGAAGCCTTCCGTTCGCCGAAGTAACCGGCACCGGAGAGGACTGTTTTGCCCACGCTTGCGCTGTCGTGGAATCCATTTTGAAATCTGTCTGATCATGGATGCTGCGTATCAAGATCGGTTTGGGGGCGTAGGGCGTCTCTTGGGCGCTCAGGCGCTGGTGCGGTTACAGCAAGCGCACATCGCAATTGTGGGAGTGGGCGGCGTGGGATCTTGGACGGTCGAAGCTCTGGCTCGATCAGGGGTAGGGGCACTGACGTTGATCGATCTTGATGATGTTTGCATCACCAACACGAATCGTCAGCTGCCGGCGTTAGTGAACACCGTGGGGCGGCCGAAAGTCGACGTGCTCGCTGAGCGGGTCCGTCAGATCAATCCGGCATGTCAGGTAACTGCGCTGACGGAGTTTTTTAGTGCGAGCACGGCGAAGGAGATTTTAGCGAAGCCATTTGCATGCGTGGTCGATGCGATCGATGTGCTGGCGAATAAATGTCTCCTCATTGCAGCGGCTCAGGCTCGCGGGCTTCCCATCATCACTTTGGGAGGCGCGGGGGGAAAACGGGATGCGACGCAGATCAAAGTGGGCGATCTCGGTGATGCGTTTGGCGATGAGATGCTCCGGCAAGTGCGGAAAAAGCTGCGCCGGGATCACGGATTCGCACCTGGTGAAGCGCGAGGGAAGGTCCGCTTTGGCGTGCGTTGTATCTGGTCGAGCGAGCAGCGCATGTATCCAAGAGCGGACGGCACCTGTGGTCTCGAGCGCGAAGCCAATGCTAGTTCCCGTATGGACTGCTCGGAGGGTTTCGGAGCCGTCACGTGGGTCACGGGTGCCTTCGGTTTCGCCGCCGCACAAGAGGTGGTCGCGCAAATACTCAGTACTGAAAAGCTGAAAGCGGAACGCGGAAATTCAGAATTGCCGTGAGAGCCAAGGTTCCGCGGGGAGAAAAGCGGAAAGTGGAAACCTCAAACCCAGGAGGGCCACGGTCTCTCGTGGCCGGGATCGTCCTCGCAGGCACGGCGTTTATCTGAACGAGCGGGCGCGGTGTGCACCACGCGATCCCCGGACGCGAGAGACCGCGTCCCTCC
>DKKJ01000325.1 GCA_002455175.1 Opitutaceae bacterium UBA6669 | reverse complement strand
TTTTCTCCATTCCGGCTATGGTTTTACTTCAAGTGCTCTGGAAACGCGGAAACGTTGAAATCCCTGAACCCTTCTTGCAGGCGTAGGCCACCTCTGCCCGTTCCGAATTTCCGTTTTTCGTCGTTTCCGCTTTCCGCGTTTTGCCCGATGCCCCTTTCGGAGCATCGAGCGTATCTTCACCGAAATAGCATGCGCTGATCAGAACTTGTAAGTCACCGCTCCAGAAATGTTCCGAGGCTCTCCAGCTNNCGTGTAGTCCTTGTCAGTGAGATTCGCGACATTGACATGGAAGGTCCAATCCTTGCGGGTGTAGCCAAGGCCCAACTGGAGAATGGTTCGTCCCGCCACCAAGAAACTGGGCTGGTTCGGAATGACATTCGTCGCGGTGCTGGCAGGCGATACGCTGGCGACTTGCTCACCGGCGGCGTCACCCATGTAGTCGACTCCCAAGCTCACACTAAAGCCCTTTGCCGGTCCATCCACCAATTGGTATTTGAGCCACAGGGCACCGGCCTTGTCGGGCACCATCCGCTGGCGAACGCCATTGGGATCGCGCGTCTTGAAGCGGGTGTAGTTGCCAATCAGCGTAAGCTCGCGTGTCAGCAGCGTATTGAACTCAAACTCCCAACCCTTCGACGTCAGATCCAAGAAGAGGAACTGCGGCTGCGTGGGATCAGTATTGAACGCGCTGTTCGGCACCTGGAAATTGTTTTGGGAAATGTCGAAGTGCGAGAACGAGGCATTGATGCGACCATCCTTGAACGACGTCTTCACACCATACTCGATCTGATCCCCAACTTGGATACGGAACGTCCGCGGCTGCTCACCTGCAAGAATGCTCGAAGGCAACGCACCGCCAACCTTGTTGTAACCAGCAAACAGAGACACTTCTTTGATCGGTTTGATGATCGCCCCGATATTCGAGTCGGTCACATCATTGCTGATCGAACGAGCCACCACCGCAGGCAGATTGCCATCATCCAGTCGTTCTAACGTGCCCCAGAATTTCGACGCACCACCCGCGAGGATCAGCTTGTCGTTGAGCAAGGTCAGGCGTTCATAAACGAACACCTGGAAATCCTGCTGTGCCGCTACCTTGTCACGCAGGAGCGTCGAGGTAAGAATCGGCGTGTCGTACACAGGATTAGCGATATCAAGCGGGGCGCGGGTGTTGCTCCAGTTCTTCCATGAGAGGCGACTGTGGTTCGCACTGAAGCCAGCAATCGTGGTTGTCTTCACCGCGTCCGAAAACGCGTAATCCATCGCGTAATCGTTCTTCAGGTGAAGTTCGTTGAACTTGATCAAATTCGCCTGGCCCGTGCGATTATAGATTGTACTGGTGCTCGGCACCAACGTCGTCGCCGTGTAAGGCGCGGTGCTCGCGAAGGTCTTGAACGGCTCCCACATGCCGGTGAGCGGATTACGCGCACCTTGGAAACCCACTGCTGGTGTGCCACCTGGCGCGCCACGGTCATTGCGTTCGGCGTGGTCAGCCATGAACCAGAGGCGAGACGAGATCACATCACCGATGGGAATGCGCAGTTCATTCGTCCATCGAGTTTCCCAACGGCGGCGCGAATCAGACTCAGGCACCCAGCTGTTGTTGCGGGGAACACCGGGGGCAACACGGGCATACTGTCCGCTACCCACGGAAGGATCGATAACAGCGCCTACACCTTGGGTTTCTTCGTTGTACAGATCCTCCAGCTTCGAGGTGAACTCGACGCCATTCTTGAAAACGTGCGTAAACGACGGCGCGATCAAATAGCCTTTGCGAAACTGACCACGGAAATAGCCGTCTGAATCCCAGGCTGACGCCACCACGCGGACCGCGCTTTTTTTGTCGTTGAAGACTCGGTTCACATCCGCCGTGGCCTGGCTGCCCAAATACGTCTTCACCACCAACGAAACAGAACCAAAGTTTTCAAACTTCGGCGCCTTGGTAATCTGGTTCATGATCCCACCAGGACTTCCTCCTGGCACCAGGATGGCATTCGGTCCCTTGATCACTTCGATACGCTCCACGTTGGACGTATCCGAAGTCATATTATAACCGTCTACGCCCGAAATATTCACGCCATCGATGAAGCGCTGGGTGACCTGGAAGCCGCGCAACGTCACGCGGTCCCCACCAGAAACCAGAGAGCTTTCCATGATTGGCGTCACATATTTGGCGACGTCTAACATGCGGAAGCCGAGGGTGTCGTCGATCAGCTCGCGGGTCACCACAGACACCGTCTGGGGAACATCTTGAATAGGAACACTCACGCGCGTGGTCGAAATCGCCTCTTTCGCGCCGTAAGCGCTAGAACGCGTGTCGCGAATGGTAAAAGCGGGTAAAGAAATCGTCTCCTCAGCCGCAGGCGGCGTTTGCGCGTAAGCTGCGCCATAAAGTCCTGCAGCGATGACAGTGCCGGAGACCCAATGAAGTGCACGTGGGGACATGCGAGAACGGATCGATAAAGAAGCCGTGAGCGTGGTCATGGTAAAAACCTGACTGAGTGGAGTTAGGGGTGGAGAGCGGCTCCTCAGATAGCGGAACCGATCTATTGCAAACATCAATCCAGCGCACCTCAGCTCACCACCTCTGCGCGGTTCGGACAGTTAGACTCATGGACTGTTAACAATCCGCCAAACTGACAGTTTTTTTGCAAACGAAGGCTTTCTAGTCGTGGGCAGATCGCTACAGTGAATTTTTGCCGATCACTTGCCGTCCTCATCTCGCCCCGTTCATGGATACGCTGCACATCTTAAACCTTGAGGACAATGCGAACGATGCGGAGCTNNTCGCCGCGAAAATCACCGTGGCCTCCACGCAAGAAGCCTTCTGCGACGCACTCGAGGAACGTCGTTTTGATGTAGTCCTATCGGACAGCAGTGTGCCCGGGTTCAGCGCACTCGCGGCCTTGCATCGCGCCTCCAGCAAGTACGCGAACATTCCTTTCATTTGTGTCACCGGCGCTGAAGACCAGAAGGCTGCTCGTTCTCTTCTTGCGGCGGGCGCGTCTGATTACGTCGTCAAAGACAAAATTGAGCGCCTTCCCTCCGCTGTTCGCGCGGCACTCATCCGCGCACAAGCGGCGCCCATTGGCACTTCGCGCAGTCCGGCAATCATCTTAGCAACAGCCNNCCGTACGAGCCATCGTGCGGCGCGCCGCGCGAGAGATGACGGGCGCGGACGGCGCCACGTTCGTCTTACGTGACGGCGAGTGCTGTCACTACGTGGACGAGGACGCCATCGGTCCCTTGTGGAAAGGCCAGAAGTTTCCGCTCACTGCCTGTATCAGTGGATGGGCCATGCTTCATCAACAGCCTGCGTCGATAGAGGATATCTACCAGGACCCTCGCATACCCATCGACGCTTACCGACCCACCTTTGTGAAGAGCCTGGTCATGGTTCCCATTCGCACGGCTGCTCCCATCGGCGCCATCGGCAACTATTGGGCGTCACGTCATCGGCCCAGCACTGAACAGATCGAATTGCTGCAAGCACTCGCAAACTCCACCGCAGTCGCCCTGGAAAATATCCAGGTCTACCAGGAGCTGGAGAAGCGCGTCGTGGAACGCACTTCGCAGCTCGAGGCAGCCAATCGCGAGCTCGAAGCATTTTCGTATTCAGTTTCCCATGACCTACGCGCCCCTTTGCGCGCCATCCGTGGGTACTCAACGATTTTGAGTGAGCAAAATGCCGCCCAACTCGACGAATTTGGCCGGGGCATGCTGGAACGCGTCGTCCGCGAAACCCACCATATGGGCGGATTGATCGAAGACCTGCTCAGGCTCTCTCAAATCAATCGACGTGAGTTGCTCGTGGGCCCGGTAAATCTCTCCGAATTGGCCGAGCGAATCTGCCAGACGGCAGCCCAAGCTCAACCCGAACGCCACGTAGACGTAGTTATCGCTCCAGAACTCATCGCCAGCGCAGACAAGGGGCTGATGGACTCTGTGCTCTCCAATTTGCTCTCTAACGCGTGGAAGTACACCGGGAAAACTAAGGGGGCACGTATCGAGTTTGGATTCTCTCCCGGGGCCGACGGGGTGCCCGTGTACTTCGTGAAAGACAATGGAGCCGGTTTCGATATGGCCCACGCTCAGCGCCTTTTCGCGCCTTTCCAGCGACTCCATACCGCGAGCGAGTTCCCAGGAACCGGCGTAGGCCTCGCGACTGTCCAGCGCATCATCCATCGACATGGCGGACACATCTGGGTCGAAGCGGAACCAGGCAAAGGCGCCACCTTCTTTTTCACCCTACCGCGAAAGGAAGAAACGGTAGCTTAGAGAGAGCAGATACCACGCACACGGAAACCCACTTCGCTCCCCTTTCCAAATTTCAGCGTTTCCGCCTCTGCTCTGTCCGCCCTGCAGACGGCGAATAACGCCAAGGCTTTCTTTCCGATTTCAGCTTTTCAGCGTTTCAGCTTTTCCGCTTTTCTCCTTCTCCCGCACCTCTAGCCGCACCGCCGCAAGCGCCGTATTCATGTCGTGCATGAACGCCAGCATCGAGCCGATCAAAGCGATCAGCGCGAGGCTGAACACCGCGACAATCACCGCGGTGAGCTCCAAGTGAGCCAATGCACTTACGAAGAGCAGGAGCATGAGCACACTTGCCAGAAGCACGGTAGTGGTGCCGAGAAGTATGGCTAGACGGAGAATGCGCGCGCGTCGCAGAAGGATCGCAATCTGTTCGTGGATGGGTTCAGCGCGGTCTAACGGGAGGCCGACATCGAGGTCGCGTTTTAACTGCCGCGTTCGATCCACCAGTCGCCCAAATCGATTGGTCAATGTCAGGAGCAATAAGCCGACGCCTGAAATCAGGATCACCGGTCCAATCGAAAGCTGAAGGATCGGAACCAATTTCTCAAAAGAGGGAGGCTGCATACAACAGGAATCTAGGAAAAACCTAGGGTGAGCAACGCTCTACGAACAGGCCGATTCAACGCCATCGTCACACTTCGTGCCGCCTCTTTCAGGCTCCCAAAACAACTCAGGCGGTGGACCCGCACGCTCGCGTGACTCTTTTTTCTTAGCCTGCTTTCACGCTCGCCGTGTCCTTCCTCGTCGCCCACCGTGACGCAACCAGCTTCTCGNNCATCGTAGGCTTCATCGGTATCGCTTACCTGTGCAGTGAAAATCGGAGGGCGATCCCGTGGCGGTTAGTCGGAGCGGGCCTGATCCTGCAGATCGCCTGCGGCGTCCTCGTGTTACGGGTCGATGCCGTCCGCCAAGGCGTCGACTGGGTCGGCAACCTCTTTGTCTCAATCCTGGATTTTAACCGTGCGGGCTCCGAGTTCCTCTTTGGGTCTCTGATCGCCGATACCAAATCCTTCGGCTACATTTTTGCGTTCAATGTTCTGCCGACCATCGTCTTCTTTTCGGCACTCACTTCGTTGCTCTTTTATCTAGGAATTTTGCAACGCATCGTGTTTGGCTTCGCCTGGTTGATGTCGAAAACCATGAAACTCTCCGGCGCGGAGAGTCTAAGTGCTTCGGCCAACATTTTCCTCGGCCAAACGGAAGCCCCGTTGCTGATCAAGCCCTACCTGGCGACGATGACGCGCTCGGAAATGCTCGCAGTCATGGTGGGTGGCATGGCCAACATCGCCGGCGCCGTCCTCGTCGCCTACATCGGCATGCTTGGCGGCGAAGATCCCGTGCAACGCTTGCTGTTCGCCAAGCATCTGATCACAGCGTCCATCATGTCGGCGCCGGCATCACTCTACATTGCCAAAATTCTCATCCCACAAACCGAAGAGGTCGATGAGTCGATCGTGGTCCCGAAGGATAAGATTGGTGCCAATGCCCTGGAAGCCGTAGCCAATGGCACGACTGACGGCGTAAAGCTCGCGGTCAATGTAGGAGCCATGCTGCTGGTCTTCACCGCCTTCATTGCGATGTTCAACGCCATCCTCTCCTCAGGAGTGGGCAGCTGGACTGGCCTCAATGCCTGGATCACGGATCACACCGCCGGACGCTACACCGAGCTCTCCATGCAGTATATCTTAGGTATCCTCTTCGCACCTCTCGCGTGGTTGATGGGCGTCGACTCAGGATCTCTCACTTTGGCAGGACAGGTGATCGGTGAAAAAACCATCCTTAACGAATTCTACGCCTACGGGACCCTCGGGAAGTTGATCTCAAGCGGACAATTACCTGACCTTCGCGCCCAAGTCATCCTGACCTACGCCCTCTGTGGTTTCGCCAATGTCGCCTCGATCGGAATTTTGATTGGAGGCATTGGCACTCTCGCCCCAAACCAGCGACCCATGCTGGCACGACTTGGCGTCAAAGCCCTGATCGGGGGAAGCCTCTGTTGTTTCCTCGGCGCTTCAATCGCCGGAATCCTAGTCCGCTGATCCCCCGCTGAACTCAACGAGAAGCCCCTCGAGCACCTCGGTCCTCCCCCTAGAGCGGATTACAGAGATTCGAGAAAATTCCTGGGCACACGGCTTTGCCGCGAAGGACAAACCGTTACCGCGCGGCAGCGACCTTGGTCGCGGACTGTTTCAAAACGACAGGCGCCGCCGGGTTTCATCCGTTAAAACCTACCCTTAATCGCGTCTATCATGCCAAACTACGTCGACGGATTCGTCATCCCCGTGCCCCAACGCAATCTAGGTGCCTATAAAAAAATGGCTCTGAAAGCGGCCAAAATATGGAAGGAGCATGGTGCCCTCGACTACTGTGAATGCGTTTTGGAGGACCCAGACACGGAATGGGCTCAACCGTTTTCCAAATGCGCAAAAGCCAAACCCGACGAGACGGTCGTCTTTGCTTGGATCACTTACAAATCACGCGCCCACCGTGACCGCGTGAATGCGAAAATCATGAAAGACCCCCGTTTGGAGATGGATGAAAAGACC
>DKKJ01000317.1 GCA_002455175.1 Opitutaceae bacterium UBA6669 | reverse complement strand
GTGGATGTTTTGAGGAGTGGAGGCGATGTGGGCATTACGCCAGATGGTCCCCGGGGTCCCTGCTACGACTTCAAAGCAGGAGGAATCGTTGTGGCGAAGCGTGCTCATGCGCCCATATTGCTGCTGGGTGGTATCTTCGAGTCGGCGTGGCAGCTAAGGAGTTGGGACCNNGAGTGACAGGCGTTCTCGTGCCGGCGGCCGGATTTAAGGAGCGAAGTGAACGGATAGAGGCGGTGAAGGCGGAGCTTGCGGCGATTAATCTCGATCTGGATCCGACGCGACCGAGTGTAATTTAGGCGACCTCGAACTGAGCGATGACATGATCGTAGTCGTCAGAACTATTGATAGGTAATTGATGGAAAATGGTTAAAAAAAATCAGGACGGGGTAGCTGGTCGACTCTGGGTTTTTGGAGCCGGCTACGTGGGAAGCGCGTTATGTCGCCAGGCTCTCGCCGCAGGATGGCAAGTGCGTGCCTTAACACGTAATGCGGGTACCGCGGCNNTGCTTCAGAACGACGGAATAGAGTGTGTCGTTGCTGATATTGCTTCGAAGGATTGGCATGAAAACGTCGGACGTTGGCCCGATGCGGTGGTCAATTGCGTGAGTTCGGGGGGAGGCGGTCTTGATGGGTACAGACGCAGCTACTTAGAGGGAGCTGCGTCTTTAGCGGCGTGGCGAGCGGCAGCACGATTTACCGGCACGACCGTCTACACGGGAAGCACTTCCGTATATCCGCAAGGCGCTGGGCAGTCCCTAGACGAAACGGCGGATACCGGGTCCGGGACCACTGAGCTTGGAGAAATCCTACTGCAAACGGAGAGGACCCTAATGGACGGGCCAGGGAGAACATTNNCGCCTTTCAGGGATTTATGGACCTGGCCGCCATCACCTACTCGATGCTTTGCGAGCGGGTGAAACGTGCCTTCCAGGGCGGGGTGACTTCCACCTGAATCTTGTTCATCGAGACGATATCGTTAAGGCAATCGGCTGCGCGATTGGGGCTGAACCGGATATCACAGGGGGGATTTTCAATATCACGGACGACACGCCTTCTCTCAAGCAAGAGGTGGTGAGTTGGCTGGCGGAAAAGTTGGGAAAACCGACTCCCACGTTTTCGGGTGAACCTGCCTCGGGACGGCGGCGAATCGTGCCCGATCGAATCGTGCTCAACCGCAAGGCGAAGGCGATATTGGGGTGGTCTCCTGCCTTTCCTTCGTTTCGCGAAGGTTATGCTGCGATACTTGGAGCTTGAAGCTTAGCCCGGGTTTTTCGTCTTTGGCCTTTTGCACGTATAACCTCATAAAACGATATTCTCATGGCCGGCGTAGGCAAACTCCTCAAACAAGCCCAAAAGATGCAGCGATCGATCGAGACGCTTCAAGCGACACTCGAGGCGAAGGAATTCGACGTAGCTACTGGCGGCGGAGCCGTCNNACTCCGGCGGAGCCGTCAAAGTTAAGGTGAATGGGGCGGGGAGGTTCCTCGCCATGACACTCGATCCCGAGTTTTTGAAGGAGGATCCGAAGCTCGTCGCTGAGACGATTCTCCAAGCGGTCCAAGATGCAGCCAAACAGGCCAAGGATCACAATGACGCGGAGATGCAGAAAGTTACCAGCGCGTTTCAGATGCCGGGAATGTTCTAATCTNNACCCGCGGCTGGGAGTGGTCTATCGCCGAGTATCTATCAGGCGATAGTCCCGATTGGCCGATCTTAAGTTTGGGCCTTTGCGGTGATTGAGCGCGGTTGCATGGGTCACCTTTTCAGTTTCCGTAACGCTGGATGCGGGTTCGCCCCCGCACCGTCTTAATTTTCATGTCTACCGCCTTCGAGGTGCTGCGACAGCAGCTCAAGCAACTGCCTGGACTCGGGTTTCGTTCGTCCGAACGTCTGGCGCTGCATCTTTTGGTTGAGAAACCCGACCGCTTGCCGGCCTTAGTCGAGGCTCTGCAGACTGCGGCGCGGACCGTGCGGCGATGTGAGCAGTGTGGTAATCTCGCCGAGGATTCGCGTTGTACCATTTGCTCGGATGATCGCCGCGATGCCGGGTTTGTCTGTGTCGTTGAGCACATCCCTGATCTAACGGCTTTGGAGCGAAGTGGTGCGCACTCGGGAGTGTACCACGTTCTCCATGGCAAGCTTTCGCCGATACGGGGCGTTACCCCTGCTGACCTCAACTTTGGGCCTTTGCTCACGCGCGCTCAACAGGGTGAGGTCCACGAAATTATCCTTGCGCTTTCGAACGATGTGGAAGGCGAGGCGACGTGTCATTACCTGACCGCGCAGCTACCCGCGGACTCGAAGGTCAAAGTTTCGCGTATCGGATTTGGTCTGCCGAGCGGCGGTGGGGTTTTGTATGCCNNGCCGACTCGATTACCTTAAAAAGCGCGCTCGATTCGCGCCGTGCCTACCAGTAGGGCGCGCGTTCGCTTTCACGTGTGAGTCTGCTAACTGGGATGCGTTTATCGTCCTAAGCTTGCCAAGCGGTTCTGGACGCTGCATCACCGCCCCGTGCGTGGAAAGCTCTCACTTCTTTTCACTTTGACTGCCTGGCTGATTGCCACGGGCAGTCATTGGGATTTGGTGCAGCTGGGCGCGTGGGGACGCATGTTTGCGCAAAACGTGCAGGTGTTGCCTCTTTCTGCAGCGCTTAAACTTACTTTTAGCGAAGAGGGGCGTTGCAACGTGTGCACCGCGGTCTCTAGCGCCAAAGACCAGGGATCGGAAACAGAAGCCAGTGCTGCGGGTAAGCTCAGTNNAAGATGTTGGTTTTCTTCACCCAGCCCGCGTTGTTTTGGGAGGCACCGGCAAAGTCCGGCTTCCAAGTCTTGGCATATAACTTTGAGAGCAGAGAGCGGTCTTCACCGCCGGTCCCGCCGCCGCGGGCTTAAGCAGTCTTCGACTCACCTCCTCGTCACGAGGAGTGCTTTCGGTTTGGGCCACGTCTTTTTCCAGATAGCGCCCAATTCATTATCTGCTTCTCACTTTTTCGTTTCGCCGTTTCGAAGACTAACCGGGTGACCCACAGGTCCTTTGCGATTGGTGCTTCTGGCAACGGTCTTTTCACACCTAGTCCAATCTTAAATTTTCCCGAACGGCATGCCCTGATGCGTTCGTTGGATTCGACTCCTCGCGCGGCGCTTCGTGCGCCGCACGGCCTGGATCTGCGTTCTCACCCGCACGACGCGTGTGTATCGCTTTATGAATTACGTCCGACTTTTCACCATTCTTCCTTTAGTAAGCACCGCTTCGCTTATGGCGAACGCGGCTGAGACTGCATCGCCGCGCAAAGATGTTCCCATCGAACTCGAGGCCATCGNNTACCCTTGGACGCGGTTGCGACCTCAGGGTCCCGTCTTGGACTGACTAATCGAGAGCTTCCTGCGAGCGTTTCGGTAGTCACGCAGGAGATGATGCTTCTGCGTGGACTGCGGACGGCGGTCGAAGCCGTAGAGGCGGTCGTCGGCATGACGGGTGGCACTCAGTTTGGCTCCATTCCCAACTATTCCACTCGTGGTTTTGGTGGAAACAATGTCTCGGTCTTGAGGGATGGGATCCGTCAAAACACGGCCTCTCAGAGTTCGCGTACGGTCGATTCGTTCATTCTTGAGCGGATCGAAGTTCTGAAGGGTCCGGACGGACTCATGTACGGCGAAGGCACCATCGGTGGCGCGGTCAACTACCTCTCGAAATCACCGTCCGATTTCTTTCAGGGTAACGCGTTGGCCAGCCTGGGACCTTGGGGGAGCTATCGACTCGGAGTGGGTTTGGGTGGACCTCTTATCCCTAGCCATTCACCGGGAGCATTGGCAACGGTCGCCTACCGTGCTGATTTTTCTCATAACGAAACGGGCGGTTATCAGGATAGAAATCACCAGCGCTATGATGCAGCCGCATTATCGTTAGCTTGGCGGGCGACGGACCGTTTTACGCTCACGTGGTGGGGGACCTATCTAGAAGATCGCAATGAAAGTTACTATGGGAATCCGGTGATTTATGATGCGGTGGTCAATACCACCATTCCGAACGCACAGCCTGAGGTTCGAACGTTCAATAGCGCGACCGACCGCATGATTAATCCGCGGGTGGACCCAGCCTCTAGGCGCACCAACTACAACATTCTCGATAATTATGCTGCGACCGAAAACTCCTTTAATCGCGTAAGGGCGGATTGGCGTCTCTCGCCGGAGATCGAACTCCGTAATGAAAGCTATGTGACTACCCAGTTATTGAAATGGCGAAATATCGAAAGCAACACGTGGAATCCGTCGGCAAGAAACATCACCCGCGGTAACCTCACGCTGATTTACCGTGACGACCTTCTTGTCGGAGATCGCTTGGATTTGACAGTGAAACGTCCCTTAGCGGGACGGACTAACCGACTCGTCGTAGGCGCACAATTTGAAAGAAATAATCAAATCCGTGGGGGGGCTCCCGGAAACGTCGGCTTGACCAACCCCGCTGTTTCCCTGCTTGATCCAAACGTTGGATACGGAGCCGCGGCGGATTTTAAGAAAACGTCACGAATCGTCGTCGAAACCCACGCATTTCACATTCAGGATGTCCTGGACGTCACCTCGCGATTCAAGGCAGTTGCCGGACTGCGCTACGATCACATCCAGATTCAGCGGGACACTCTATTCAATCCCACGACCACCCCGGTGACGTCGTTTTCTACATTCAAGAAAGGTTATCGAGCCTACACGGGTCGAATCGGAGGAGTGTGGTCGCTGTCGAAAGACGTGAATGCGTATGCCTCGTTCAGTCGTGCGGCGGAGCCCGTTACCCAGCTGGTGTCTCTCACGACGACTCAGGCTGACTATTCGTTACAAAAAGGACGGCAGTATGAACTCGGCGTCAAAGGGACTTTTTTCGAAGGGAAACTTGATGCCACTCTCGCGCTTTTCGATTTGGTTAAAAAAGACATCCTGACCTCCACTCTTGANNCACTGGGCTGCGGATCAGTCAGCAGATTGGTGCGCAGAAGTCGCGGGGCGTGGAGATGGCGGTGGCCGTTTCGCCCAGTGAGGGATGGCGTATTGAGATGAACGCAGCCTTCACTGACTCGTACTTTGCGGACTTTAACGAAAACCTGGGTTCTGGAGTGATTTCGCGGGCAGGGAAGCGTCCGTCGAATGTCCCTGAGTGGGTCACGAATCTTTTTGTTTCTAAAAGGGTGGGAGGATGGACGATCAGTGGTGGCCCTCGGTATGTGAGTGACCGTTTTGCAAACAATAATAACTCGGTTGTGGCCGAAGGATACGTGACCTTGGATGCCTCGTTGGCGTATGCTTGGAAGCGGTGGAGCTTTGCTCTCCGTGGGCGCAATCTTTTGGACGAGGAATACGAGCCGGTCGCGGGAACGACCATGCGGCGACTCGCGGACCCCATCAGCGCCGAATTCAGTACGCGCGTCGCCTTTTAACCGTGATACGTCCCCTTCCGAAAACCTAACCCATGAAACGCATTTTTCTGTTTCTCACGTTGGCGATTTCAGCTCTGGCCTCGCCCATTCGCTCGATACCCAGTCCAGCAAGTGAGGACAGCCAGTGCTCCAACCTGACCGCCGGTGCAGATGGAACCCTTTATCTCACCTGGTATGAATCTGTGGCAGGAAGCAGTGGAATGCGGGCACTACGGTTATCAAAACTGCGTCCAGACAGCGACGTATGGTCAAAACCAACTACGATTGTTGCGACGGATCGACTCATGGAGAACTGGGCCGATTTCGCATCATTGATTGTAGGTACAGAT
>DKKJ01000272.1 GCA_002455175.1 Opitutaceae bacterium UBA6669 | reverse complement strand
CAGCATGTTGATTCCTTGCTGTTGTGCCGAAAGGTCGTGAGGACCAAAGGAGGCAGAGCCAGCGAGGTTCCCTCCAGGAGCTTGAATGGGGACTTCTGGATCGTAGTTGAAGAGATCGTCTGGCCCCGTCGCGCCTTCGGTTGACAGGGTTCCATCCCCAAAGCGGGAGTTAGCTCGTCCTTGGCTTCGCAAGAACCAGGTGCTCTCCTTGGCTTCAGGTGGAGGCCACGCAGAGCCGTCCCGCCACTGGTTTTTCCCCAGGACAAAATAGCGAGTGCCGCGGAGTGGGGCGGGGCCGACGGGCCGATCGTGATCCAAATAATGATGGAACCAGGACGCCATCGCTCGATCGACATCCGGGACGGCTTGGGGACCCAAGTCAGCAGTACCGATTTTATTGCCCCAAGGTAAGTGGATCCACGGCGAGGCGAGGAGGAATTGGTCGGGGTGGGCGCGCTGCATGGCTTCGTAGCCGTCGACCGATCCCCGCAAGTAGAGGTCGTACCAACCACTCAAATGGAACATGGGGACCTTGAGCTCTTCGACGCGGGAGAGTAGGTCAAACTCCTTCCAATAACCACCCGGTTGGGAGTTTTGAAGCCATTCCCGGGCATAGGTTGGCAGATCGTCGGCCGTCAAAGGAGCGACGTCCTTGATCGGAAATCGAGTGGAGAGACGGCCGGTCGCGAGGTAGCTTTCTTCTAGCGCCTCGTACGAGGCTGCGCCACGTCGTTTGGCGTCTTCCCGGAGCATCTGGTTTGCCCAAGCCAGAGACGTAGAAAGCTGGAGGATACCGTCCCGGTAAAACCAACCTGAATACAAATCAAACGCCGTCATGTGCGGCGCGAGGGCTTTAAGTGCAGGTGGCTGACTCAGGGCGGCCAGCAACTGAGTCGAGGCCTGATAAGAAAATCCATACATGCCGACACGGCCATTGCTCCCTTTCAGCGCTGCAGCCCAGGCAACCGTGTCATGACCATCGTTTTTTTCGAAGCGAAAGGGGTAGAACTCACCTTCGCTGTCGCCTCGCCCTCGAACATCTTGAATCACGACCAGGAACCCCTGCCTTGCCCACCACGTGGGATGCGCGTACACCACCGTGGAGGCAATGTCGCGTCCGTACGGCTGGCGCATCAAGAGCACCGGCCACGGACCGTTTCCTTGCGGGCGATAAACATCCGCGACGAGCCGAACTCCGTCACGCATGACGGCCACTTGAGCAGGGAGAAAGTCGATCCCGTCGAAGGCGTCGCCGAGTTCCGTCCCGATCATGAAGTCCGTCGCTTTCGCGGTGAGCCCGCGCGCTGAGTGTCAGCGGGGGGCTGGCTCTGCTGATGGAAAGAGAGCGTAGTGAAGGGAGAGGGTTCGAGCTGCTGGGCAAACAGACGCAGCGCGGGCTGAGTCTGGGCGGAAGGCGCGGATTGAGCCGCGCGAGTCATCGAACGGGCTGTACTCATGAAAAGAGAAAGCGGGGCATCGCTCCGGGCACGGCGAAGGGATTGACGGGATGCGTCTTCATTTTTCCCGGATTCAACAAACCGCGCGGGTCGTTCCTCAACTTGAGAGCACTTTGCGCAGCGATATCGTTGGGACGTCCTCCCTCATCGACGTAACAGGTATGTGGATTCGACGTAGAAACGCCGATCTCCGTGCAGTACTCGATGATCTCCCGAAGTCGTTCTTCGCTTTGAAAACGAATCAAAGGAATCCCGCCGCAGTTCACCTTTCCGAACTGTCCGTCTTTNNACCGACCGCGCATGAATTCGAGGTGAAAAAGGATTTCGCCAGGAAAGCGTGCTTTAAGGAGTTGGAACTGCTCGCGGAAATTATCTCCAAATCCGCTTTGCAAATAAGTGAACTGCTCATCGGCCTTGATTGCCCACAGGGTGGTGTGATTCCACGTGTAGTCCGAAAGCATAGGCGAGCGGCGTGGCTGATGGTGAGCGATTTGGTGCGAGATAGTCAGGCCCGCAGCCTCGGCGCGAGCGCGGACTGTCGGGACGTGTGACGATTCGATCTCGAGGAACGAGAGGTGGTGATCAGGGGGGTAAAACTTCTTGATCGGCTTAAAATAGGACGGAATGGGGTTTTCCAGAACGGTGACCAGTCGTTTGGGAATTGAGTCGTCAGAGGCGAGGGTGGCANNTAAGACGGCGAGGCCACGACTAGTTGATCCCAAGGACGTGCAGGCGCGAGTCGGAGCTGGAGCTCGATGATAATCCCATTGGTTCCGTAGGCGTGAAAAGCGGTCTGCGTTTCTTCTTCCTGCAGAACGACCAACTGGGGAATCGGTTCGATGGTGAGAAGGGTCAATCGTTTGATGGTGCCCTTCTCCCGTAACCCGCCCCACGTGATCGAGCCAATGCCGGCGGAGCCACCGCTGATGAAGCCTCCGAGGGAGGCCTTGACCCATGTCGACGGATAGCAGCGCAATTCCCAGCCCTTTAGACGGGCAGCGTTCTCAATTGTGCTCAACCGCGTGCCGGGTTCAGCCGTCACGACGCCGTCTTCGATAGAAATCAGTCGNNGT
This sequence comes from Opitutaceae bacterium UBA6669, assembly GCA_002455175.1. Classification (GTDB taxonomy): domain Bacteria; phylum Verrucomicrobiota; class Verrucomicrobiia; order Opitutales; family Opitutaceae; genus UBA6669. The sequence continues at coordinate 8,079 of DKKJ01000272.1, read as the reverse complement.
CGATCACCAGACCGCCATAGAGTGGCACGCACTGGCCGTAATTTCCCGTGGCTGCACCCCGTGGAGTGATTGGGATCGACGCTTTGGCGGCGAGAGCGACCACCTCACGGAGCACCTCCAGGGAGGAGACTTTCACCGCAGCTGCAGCTCGGCGAGGCTCCAGGCGCTCTTTCAGAACCGGGGAATACCAATAGTAGTCTTTGGAGAGCGTTTCCACCCCGGCAGGGTCGGTGACCACGTTTTCAGTGCCGGCGACGGCACTCAAAGCATCTAGAAAATCACTTGAGAGATCGACAAAACCAAGGCTCGCCATGGCAGTCTTCCTAGCAGTCCCCTTGCCAACCCTTCATGCCGGGCGGGTGTGAGCAAATAAATCGGTTCATAGTTATCCCGTCTGCTGCCTCTACTTCTTGGCGTTAATTTTGTCGGCTATTTCCTCTAACGGGTAGGTGAAGATTTCTGCGAGAGTGGGATGGTACCAAGGGGCACGCAGGAGATCGAAGACGGTGGCGCGCATGGCGAGGGGGCCGCTGAAGCAATGGATGAGTTCGCCCGCTTCTCTGCCCACGACCTCAACTCCTAGAATTCTCCCTTTTTCCGGTTCCGCGGAGATCTTCACAAAGCCGCGCTTGGCTTCCATCAGGATCGACTTTCCATGATCGTCGAAGGGATACTGAGCCGTCAAAAACGGCTGTTTCTTTTCGCGCAATTCGTCGTCTCTCCAACCCAAGGTGGCCAACGGAGGGTCGGTGAAGACCACGTTGAGCAAAAGAGACGGATCAATAGGCTTGAGTCCTCGGACACCAAATCCGTGACGTGCGGCCAGCTCACCTTGAGCCACGGCGACGTGCACAATATCGTGGGGACCACATACGTCTCCGCCGGCATAGATATGGCGTGCGCTGGTTTGTTGCCAGCGATTGACGATGATGCGGCCTTCGTCGCTTACTTTAACGCCTGCCTGGGCCAAGCCTAATGTGTCAGAGACCGGTTCCCGCCCGAGCGCGTTGAACAAATAGCGCGCGCGTTTTTCGACGTTTTTTCTGCCTTGTTTGAAAGCCACCCGCACACCGCGCTTGTCCCCAGAGATCTCGCTGAGCGTCGTGTGGGTGAAAAGTTCAATGCCTTCGTCGACAAAAGCCTTCTGCACCACGGTGCTCGCCTCGGGTGAGTGGTCACGCAGAATATGTGGACTTCGCTGGATGAGGATCACCCGGGAGCCGATCCGGCGCAGAAATTGCGCCAGTTCACAGGCCACAATTCCGCCTCCCAGAACAATGACGCTCTCCGGCACAAAATCCAAATCGAGGACGTCGTCGCTGGTCCAGAACGGAGTCGACCGGAGGCCGGGCAAATTGGGAATGGACACGCGTGAACCCGTGGCGATGAGAAAACGATCTGCTGTGCAACGGATGCCGCTGGAAAGTTCTACGGTGTGGTCGTCAATAAAATGCGCTGCTTCTCTAAACAAGGTATAGCGCCCGGAGGTCATGCCCTTAACCCGATAGCTCGCAAACTCGTCGATGATTCGTTTTTTCCGGGCGTGCAGCGCCTTCATGTCGACCTGAGCCCGCGGGATCTTCAGTCCCAACTCTTTCGCATGGCGAGCGTGGTGGAGGACGTCGGTGGAATAAAGCAGCGTCTTCGACGGCACGCATCCTTTGAGAATGCAGAGGCCACCTAGTTCGGGACCGGCATCGGCAATGGCGACGCGTTTCCCAAGATCAGCGGCCACCCGAGCACCGTTGAAACCCGCTGACCCGCCCCCGATAACAAAAAAGTCGAAGTGCTTGCGCATGGTAAAGAGAGCCTACTGAACGCGATTCTCTCGATTTGCGCAACCGCAGGCTTGTGCGAGGACCAGAAACTCAAAACAGAGCGCGGTCAGCGCCCTTTGCCCGCAAGGATGGTGTGGATTGTTTTTAGGACAATCGACGCATCCAGAATGAAGGAGAAGTGACGGATGTAATAAAGGTCGTACTCCAATTTTCTCCGCGTGTTTTCCAAGTTCGTTCCGTAAGGGTAGTTGACTTGTGCCCAGCCGGTGATTCCCGGTTTTACCAGATGGCGAAAGTGGTAACACGGAATTGCATTCTCGTAAGCACGTGCATTGGCCTCCCATTCCGCCCTTGGACCGATCAGACTCATTTCTCCGCGAACGACATTCCAGAGCTGAGGAAATTCATCTAGGCGCGACGCGCGCAGGAACCGACCAAAGCGGGTGATGCGTTCGTTGTCGGGCAGGAGCGTGCCATCGGCTGGGCTCAGACGCATCGTGCGGAGCTTGTAAACCGTGAACGGTATCCGATTCTTACCGATGCGGCGTTGTTTAAACAGCGTGGGGCTTCCGTCGGTAAGGCGGATTCCAAGCATGGCCAGGGCGATCACCCAACCGAAAAGAATCAAACCCGTACCTGCCAGAATGAGATCAACCAGGCGTTTCAACCGCAGGAAAACCGGCTCTCTCGCGATGCGAAAACCTTCTTGGAACAGCCACACCTGATTGATGTGCGCGAGGGAGATTTTGCGCCAGTAACGTTGATGGAAATGCGCCAAGGTGTAGGTGGGCACGCCCTGAAAATAAAGTTCGTCGAGGATGTCGGACACGTCCGTAGGCAGAGCATGCGAGGAGTCACTGAGGATGATGGCTTCCACTGAACTTTGGCCCTTTTGAATTTCTTCCAGGCAGTCCGAGAAACGCCGAAGATGCGGACTTTGCGGTGCATCGGGAGCCTCTCGCTGCGGACCTGCGTGTGCGTAAATGATTTTGCGATCGAAGGCATTTAATGCGCACTCGGACTGGAAGGCCTCACAACTGACACGGTCACCGACAAAAAGAAGATGTCGCAAGCGCTGACGTTGCAGGTAACGAAGGTAGAAAAAACGTCGATAGCCTAGCGAAAGGGGGAGGCAGGCGGCAAACCCAAGCAAAATCACCGCGCGGCTGCCTTGCAGCGGATAGTTCGCGGGGATAATCGCAAACGTGAGCAGCAATGTTCCCACCGTCGCTGCCACCAGCGCGATGCCGTGCAGGCTGGTATAGTCCAGGCTGAGCATATCGGTGCGCTCATCGTAACCGTCGATCAAATACACCGCGACGGCCAGGAGCGCGAGGGGGCCCAACAGAGGAAGGGTGATCCAACTACCCGGTTCGGAAATCCCTCGTATCCACGCCAACACGTTGAAAACCATGCCTACCGCGGCTGCGTCCAGGACGAGCAAAAGAAAAGCAGTCAGGCGCGCGGAGTTCATGGTCTGGCTTTCACTTTACGAGCGTTCTTCCGAGCTTTTACGGAGAAGCCTTCGTAGGTGGCGAGAAGATGACAGTACCGCCAACCCACTTTGCCGTCGAGGAATCCGCCGCGGAGAAAGTACTGGTAAATAAATCGAAGGATGGGCCGAGCCGGCAGTGAGGCGCTCAGGCGTTTGAGTGCTCGACGACGTCGTAGGGGGTCTCTCGAGCTCAGATCCTGCCAATCGCTGGAGCTCCGGGTGGAGTCGCGCAAGGACAGTTCCGCTTCTTGCCGGGCGTAGTCTTCATGTTTTTTGAGCCAAGCATCCTCACCCCCAACAAAAAAATCGTGAAGGTAATCAGATTTCAGTTTGGCCATTCGCATCTCCGGAGCTTCACGCTGGCCGTGTCCCACGTCGATCCAGCGAAAGCGTTCCCGATGTACAAATCGAGCTTGGTAAACGGGATAGTCGGTGCTGCGACGAAGCCATTTTCCCTGCATCAGCATCCGCGGTGCCGCGTAGGCACCATCAAGATGCTCAGGGTTCCCCCAGGCCTGACACTCATCGAATAGCTCGGGTGTGAACCGCTCGTCCGCATCCAGGTGAAAAACCCAGGGATATTTCNNGTTCAAACCCGTGTGGCGATCGGCAAAAGTCCGCTGACGGGCAAACGATGCAAACGAATGCTGCACCACACGGGCTCCTGCCTGTTGAGCGATCTCGGCGGTGGTGTCGGTAGATCCAGAATCCACAACAACAATATCATCGCAACGCTGGAGCGATTCCAGACACGCGGGCAATGACTTCGCCTCATTGAAAGCAAGGATCACGACCGAAAACATCACGTCGTCTCCGAGAGTGCGGCATAGCGCAGACCCCCAAAAAAGCTGGCCCACCAAGCGGCCACCACGGCAGGGTTCGCCAGCGGAAACTCGACCGTGGCATAAATCACGACTACGCCACACCCGAGGAGCGGATAAAATGCCGTGGGATGTCCACGTAGCCTTCGCCGTTGCACCCAGAGGGGCCAGGCGACGGCCAGAACTAACAGGGTCGTGCCGACGGCGCCGATCTCAGCTAGGGACTGCAGCCAGTCAGAATGTGCTTCCTGGTAGTAGATGGGCAAGCCGTCGATGCGACTCCGTGGAGTGGAATTGAAGCGGGGAAAAACCCGTTCGTAGCTTTCCAGCCCCCATCCGAAAAGCGGCTTTTCGGAGGCCATGTGAATGGTATCCGTATAAAGGATGCGGCGCTGTCCANNATGCGGCAATCGTATGTTCCCCCAGTTTGTAGATGACCAGTGTGGCCACGCCAACCGCGAGGAGCATTCCGCTCAGGGGAGCGAGCGAAGAGGTGCCGCGATGCCGGGAGAGCCTTGCTAACCTCACGACGCCATGAACCAGCGCGAAAACCAACACTGCCGTGGTCAGAAGCGTGGACGAACGCGACGTGCTCAACGGGACGGTGATAGCGAGGGAAAAGATCGCGAGCAGCCCGAGTGTGGCGGGAGAGTGCCAAAGGTTTCTGGCCCGAGAATGCGCCAAGTAGTGAAAGAACAGCCCGAGNNACCAGTGGTTGTGGTAGATGAAGGTCGAGAAAAAGGCGCCGTGCGGTGCGCGTTGTAACCCGAAAAAAATGTCCTGCCCCGTGAATTTTTGTAGCGTGCCAAAGACGGCTAGGCGCAAAGCATTGCAGGCCAGAAACAGGAAGAGCGCTCGGAGTGCGCGCCGAGAGCGTACGCAGATAAACACATTGAATCCGACCAGATAGCACCCGAAGAGCAGCCAGAGTTCTCTCAAAGTTTTTTCTCCGTCTGCGCTGCTCGGCCACCCGATCGAAAGCGGTCGGACAAAATACAAGGTCTCTTGTCCGAAACGCCGAGGAATTAGGTTGGGAACAAAGGCGCTAAAAATGATCAGGCCGCCCAGGAGAATCATGGGAGCGAGCCACAGAAAGGGAAGACGCGCCTCTCGAGGACCACGCGAGCGCCGTGCCCACCCTTCCCAAAGTGTCAGCACTATGGCGGGCGTCANNAGGAGGTGGGGGCAGAAAGCGTTCAGCAGAACTCATGGCGGATCCAACTGTGCGCGCCTTAGACCACCGTAGAACGCTTCCAGCATGCGCGCTCCCACCTGCCAAGAGAACGCTCGTTGTGCCCAACGCTGCGCTCGCACCCCCCGGAGGGTGAGTTCCTCGGGTGATTCGAACAGCGCTACCTGCAGAGCCCGTGCGTAGTCTGCCCATGGGACACACCAACCTGCGCCTTCTGTAGTCAGAGGTTTCCAGGGCGTGCTGTCCGTCACCAGGGCGGGGATACCCGCAGCGAGCGCTTCAGCCACGACGAGGCCGAAATTCTCTNNCACCACTGGCCCGATAGATGTATCCACGGAGGTCCCGCACGGAATACTGCTCAGGAATTCCCACAACTAAAAGAATCCACTCGGCAGGCGCATACTGGAGCCAGAGGTCGATTAACTCGAGAATCCGCTTTTTGCTGTGAAAGCGCGAATAGAAGAGCGCGGTCCGACGCGTTCGAATGGAGGGTGCCACCGCTTGCCAGTGTGTGCGTGCCGCATCGAGACTTTCACGAGAGGGAGTTTCTATTCCGGAAGGGGATACACAGACGGGCTGAATGAAACCGAGGTCACGAATATCCTGAGCCTCCTCCGCACTAGTCCCGTGCCACCCAGCCACGGCGGAAAACGCGCCAGGGTGGACGTAGCGTTGGGCAAACGTTTTTCTCCAGCGGTGGTGGCGCCAGGCCCAAGGAGACATCATCCCGCGAGGTGAGAGCACCAGCGGAACATGGTGTGCCACAGAAGCACGATGGGCGGTGTGCAACGGACGGAGCCAGAGCCCGTGGGCATGGATCACTTCGGGACTTGCTTCGTCCAAAGTCCGGGAGAGATCCGGCAAGGGGCATAGTTTAGTCGGCCATCCCCGTCGAAGACCACGCAAAGTCAGGTTCCCCTCCGTCTGAACGGTGGGCGTGTCGGTACCAAAAATCAGCTCCACTCGATTGCCCAACTGTGCCTGGGCCTGGGCTAGCGATCTGACCGCCTTGCTCGGGCCGCCGTGCCTGGGGTCGAGGCTTGCAACAATGTGGCAGATCGTCATGCGCGTGAGCAGCCTACGAATTGCCGGAACCAGGGGTCAACCGTGCAAACTCGCGAAGGAGGTGCGTCACCGTGTGCTGGTAGTCGTACCGCTCGACCGATTTTTGAGCCTGGATGGCGAGCGACCTACGGGTGGTTGCATCGCCAAGCAGGGCTTCAAACTGTTGAGCGAGCTCGACGACCGCGTGAGCCGAATCCTGGTCAAATTGCAGGCCGTTGACACCGGGCGTGATGATGTCGCGATAACAGTCCAACAGCGACAGCACGGGAACGGCGCCTGCAGCCATGGCTTCCAGAGGCGCGATGCTAAGCCCTTCGCCACGCGCGGCCCGACTGGGATAACAGAAAATGCTGAGACCACCGTAGACGTCTGCCAACGGCTCGGTGCCATAGCACGGAGGAAGTAACCGCAGACGCGATCCGAGCTGAGACTCGAAATGAGTGCGCAGCGTGGTGATGTAGTTTTCGCCTCCGCCTCCTTCCTGAATGGTTTGAGGGCCCATTAACGTGATTCTCCAGTCAGGGAGGTGTTTCGCCTTCGAAAGGAGACAGCCCGCTTCGAGCAAGATCTCCAGGCCTTTCTCTGGATGTATCCGTCCCACGTACCCGATTTCCAGCGGACCTGAGTTCGATTCCTGGTGCGATGCACGGCGATGCAGGGACCAATCGATCGGGTTCGGGAAAAGCACCAAACGGGAGCTGAGCCGCGGGTTTTCTCGGCGGGCGCGTTCCGCCACGGCTTCACTCGTAGCCAGGAGAAGATCGGTTGCTCCGTACGCGCGAACCTGACCTTTCGGCATCCTTCCGAGAACAACGGCGACGCGTCCTGCGTCGGGTCGGGCGCGTTTTAAGAACAAGGGCAACGAAACGGTATTACACACCACCACATCAGCGGGTGGCAACGCTGNNGGCAGGACGGTGCGTGCCCAGCGGAAGTCGCGCCAGAGATTTCTAAGGAGAGAGCGAGTATGATCGCGGCCCGGAAGCCGAAGATGAGTGACACCGTCGAGAACCTCGCGGGCAGGGAGATCTCTCCAGAGCCGCGAGACCACGGTGACGGTATGCCCACGCTGGGCGATCTCCTGGGCGAGACGATTCCATATCTTTTCCGTAGCACCGCCGGCGAGTGGCGGAACCGGGAGGAAAAACCCCATCACGATCGTCAACCTCATGAGTCCCCGACAGCGTGAGCGACCGCGTCCTTTAAGCCCTTACTCGCCTGAGCGTAGGTGTATCCCGCGATACGAGTGCGAACCGCAGACCGGAAGCGCTCTTCATCTTGATCGAGGGAATCCAAAGCCTGCCGCAACCCCTCGCGGAGGGCAAGGTAGTCGTCTGCCTTAAAAACCCATCCCGTTTCTCCGTGAGTGACTAAGTCCCGCTGGCATCCTACGCGGTCGCTGACAAGACAGGGAACCGACATCATCATCGCTTCGTTAACCGTTAGACCCCAAGTTTCGTAGACTCCTCGCGAGGGGAGAACAAAAAGTGAAGCCAAGAGATAACGCGATGGCATATCGCCTTGGTTGGTGAAGGGGAGGAAGAAAACGGATTTGTCCACATAACCCGATGTGAATGCTCTGGCTTGCAACGCTGCTTTCTCTTCACCGTCACCCACGATTATCAGTGCTGTCTTGGGTCGTGCTAGATCAATGAAGGCATTGAGCAATTCTCTGGGTTGCTTAGAAGGAATAAGTTTCCCAGCGAAAAGAACCACTCGCGTAGAGGG
>DKKJ01000084.1 GCA_002455175.1 Opitutaceae bacterium UBA6669 | reverse complement strand
CGCAGACGGGCCTGCACCGCCTTGGTGTCGATCGCGGCGTCCTTCTTCGTCTTCGGGTGCCGGGAGCGGTCCAGCATCGCCTGCAGCTCCTGAATCTCGGTCAGGAGAGGGCGGATGCTCTCAAGGTACTCTTCGTAGACCTTGAGCTTGAAAAAGAACTTGGAGAAATTGGAACGGAGGATCGACTCCCGCTTCTTGTGCTTGGCCAGCACCTTCTTGCGCTCCACGTCATTGCGCGCGGCAAGGAACTCCTCCCAGGATTCGGTGACCGACTCTTCGTTTTTCTGGGTCACTTCCACCAGCTTGGGCAGGCCCTTGAAATAGGCGTCGCGACTCTCGATTTTCTTGTCGATCACGATCCGGTCGAACCGCTCTTCGCGATTCAGGAGTTTCGTGCCGAGGTTGACAATGTACTTCGAGATCGAGGCGGCTTCAAAGAGGGCCTCTTGCGCGCGAAGCTCGGCCGTCTCGATCCGTTTGGAAATTTCAACTCCCTGTTCGCGGGTCAGCAGCGGCACCTGGCCCATCTGCTTGAAGTACATCCGGACGGGATCGCATGGGATGTCCTTTTGCGAGGTGCGCGTTTCCTCTTCCTCTGCCTCTTCCTGACGCTGTTTGAACGATTCGACCTCTTCCGATTCGATGATCTCGATGTCGAGATTCTGAAGAATGGAGAGGACGTTATCGATCTCGTCCTGATTCTCGACAGAGTCCGGCAGCGCTTCGTTGATATCGTCGAAGGTAAGGTAGCCCTGCTCCTTGGACTGACGGATCAGATGACGGATCTTCTCATTGATGTTCCCAGCGCCTGGGACGTCGGGCACGCCGCTGGCATCGAGAGGGGCGGCGTTGGTTTTGTTATTGAGGACCTCTTCGACGGCTTCGGCTTGATCGTCGACGGCGGCTGACTTGGCTTTGCTGCTACGCGGCATGGAAAAAAGTAGGGACGGAGAAGAGACTGAAATTGGAAAAACTTAGAGTGCAGCCGACAGCACGATAGGTTGGCGGAGTTGTCGCTGTAGTTCAGAGCGGAGTTTCAACAGAGAAATTGCGTCAACCTTACTCTCCGCATGGTGGGTAGCTAAATCAAGGTCGATTTTCCTCAGTCTGGGCTCAAGTGATCGCTGACGGAGACGCTGCACCCCTTCTTGCAATACTTTTACGGGATCGTCGAGCTCCGGAGTGTCAAAGAGAAGAGATGCGACCAAGGCCTTTTCATCAGCCGTTTCGAGGAGAGGGTCAAGGTGGTCGCGTCCGGGCCAATTGTCTTGTTCGAATTCAGCGAGGAAACGGTTCAAAAGCGCGCCCGCGGGATGGGCAGTGTCGATCCAATCATGGGGGAAAGCATGAGCTAATGGCTTTCCCAGGGCTTCCCAGTGGAGGCAGACGAGAAGCAAGTGCTGTTCTGGGGCGATCGTTCGCGCGGGGAGGAGGTGGGGAGCTTTCACCTCGGATCGCTGTTCGTTGGCAGTCGTGGGTGTGGGGCGAGCAACGGGGGAGGGGCGGCGTGATTGGAGCTGCGAGAAATCTTTCTGCAAAGCAGCCAGGGGAAGTTTGAGGCACTGGGCGGCTTCGGCGAGAAACTGAGAGCGAGCGACTTCAGACTCAGCAGCGGTGATGATCGTTTGAACGTCTGCGGCCGCCCGCGTCTTCTCTTCCGGAGTTGCCTGATCCGGAGCGGGCAAGAGTGACCGGCAAGCAAAGGCCATGGCGGAGAGTCCTTCTGCCTGGAGTCTGGTGTATGCCGCGGCTCCGTGCTCGAGGAAGTGCAGATCAGGATCAATTTTCTCGGCTGAGGCCGCGCCGAGAAAACGGACGGCCAAGCCGGTTTTCAGCGCAAGCGGCAGGAATCGCAGGGAAGCTTTTTGGCCGGCTGAATCGCCGTCAAAGAAGCATTCAACCCGNNGCAGGAATCGCAGGGAGGCCTTTTGGCCTGCTGAGTCACCATCGAAAAAGCATTCGACCCGAGTCTGATACCGGCGAAGCAAGATCAGCTGAGACTCAGTCACGGCTGTTCCCTGAGGGGCGATGGCCGTTTTAAGTCCCACGCTCCAGCAACGAATAGCGTCAAGCTGCCCTTCCACTAAAATGAAGGGTTTGTCTTCTTTGCCTGCCAACTCCCGAGCGCGGTCGAGATTGAATAGCAAATTGCCCTTGGTAAAAATGGGTGTCTCGGGGGAATTGACGTATTTTGCCTCGCGCGCGGGGTCATCTTCGGGCGTGAGTTCGGTCTGGCGGGCGGTAAATGCGACGGTTCTCCCCTGATGATCACGAATCGGGATCATTAATCGCCCTCGAAAACGCGGCCGAAGGGTGGTCAAACTCAAGGGAAGCGACTCTCGGCAAAAGAAAAGCCCGCTCTGCCGAATCGCGTCTTCAGAATATCCCCGTTTGAGGACAGCCGCGGCCAAGCTCTGGTCCGTGGGATCGGCAGCCCCGATACGGAACTCGTCGGCGATTTCGGGGATGAAGCGGCGCCGCTCGCGACAGTAGGTGCGCATGAAGTCGCCGGTAACCCCTTTAACCTTAAAGATTTGATGATAGTGCTCGGCGGCGAGCTCGTGAAGGTCAAAAAGCTCTTGGCGCAGCGAGCGTTCTTCGCGAGAAGGCCCTGAACCTTCTTCGTATTCGATGACCACCCCGAAGCGTTTGCCGAGCGCTTCCACCGCCTCGGTGAATGAAAGCTGCTCCGTTTCACGAACAAAGGTGATGACATCACCGGCTTTTCCACAGCCGAAGCACTTGTAAAACCCCTTGTCCGAATCGACGTTAAATGAAGGGGTCTTTTCCCCGTGAAATGGACAAAGCCCTTTGAAGCGTGCGCCGGCTTTCCGCAAGGTGATGACACGGGAAATGACATCAACGATGTTCACCCGCAACTTGATGTCGCGAACGCAGGTGGGCTTAATTACGGGCATGTCAGGAAAGCACGCCTTGCCGGAAAGGAGAGAAGATCACTGGCTCGTCCTCCCGCGTCGGCGTGAGAATGGACTTTCGGCCAGACCGAAGGTCTGTCAAGAGTGCCCCTCACCCAACAAAGATTAGGAAACATTACCGGTTCCCCGACGACAGATACCTTTATGCGTCTCTCCTTTTGCCGCTCCTGTTTGACTGCCTGCCGCTGGCTGTTGTTGCCCGCTGCCCTGTTGTTCGGAGGAGGGCTTTCCGCGCAAACCGGAGGGGGCCCTGGAAGTGGTCCCGCTTTGCCGCCTCCGGCTCCGCTACTGCCCGTGTGGGAAACCTCGTTGCAGAATTTCGATCAGACCATCTATGAGCGCGAGGTAGAGCGCCTGTTTGTCCAGTTTGAGTCTGCGACCGGTAGGCAACTTCAGCCAGGTGTGAAGCGAAAAGTCGGTCTCAAGATTTATGCCGACTCAGGACAGGGTCTTTCGACGCCCCATGCCTTGGTGCACGCAGTGATTTCAGCTTTGGAACGGCGAGGATTTGATAAAGGCGGCATCTTCCTCGTCGGTTTGAATCAACTCCGATTGCGGCTCACGGGATTTCTTCCCTCATTGGTCACGGGTGAGACTGCCTATAAAGGTCACCCTGTTTTCGTGCTCGAATCCGGTCGGTTCTTTGATCCGGTGTGGTTTTACGACAGCCCGCTTCCAAATCGCTTCGATCCCATTCTAGCTGAAAAACAAATCGAAGGAGTCGACGCAAATTCAAGTGCTGAGCAGGATCGTAAGAGCTTTTTGGCGACACCGCTCTTTCTGGATGCCGACTTCTGGATCAACCTTCCGGTCTATACCGATCACTCCGTCCTCGGTGTGAATGGCGCTCTGGTCAATGCGACCCTGTGGAATGCGTCCAACACGGCGCGTTTTTTCCGTTCGCCCGCGAATGCGCCCGCAGCGGTGGCGGAAATGAGTGCGATTCCTGAGCTTCGGGCTACCTGGGCGTTCACGATTGCTAGCTTGGAGCGGTATCAGTTTATTGGTGGACCCTACTTCAATTCTTTGTACACGGTTTCGGAGCCCCGGCTCTGGCTGAGCGCTGACCCTGTGGCCATGGATACATTGGCCTTAGGCAAGATAAATTACTGGCGGAAACGCAGTGGCTTCCAGGCGGTTGCCGATGAGATTCGCACGTTGGAATTTGCGGAAACCCTCGGAGTGGGCACGGCGCGCTCGCTGAAGAGTCGCCTGGTCATTTTGACGGAGTGACGCGCCGAGATCGTAAAAATCCCTTGCCCCACGGGCGCTTCCGAAAGAACATTCCCCCAGTATGACTCTTGCGGCCGTCAATACGTCAGTCGACTATCTTCCGGTTCTGGTTCAGGTGATTCTCGCCACTGCCTTGGCAGGCGGAATCGTCGGGGTGAGCCACCTGCTCGGACAACGAGCACGCAAGAATGCGATCAAGGACTCGGCCTATGAATGTGGAGTGAAGCCCGAAGGCATCACTCATACCCGTTTCTCCGTGAAGTTTTACGTCACGGCGATGCTGTTCATCCTCTTCGATATCGAAGTGGTTTTCCTGATTCCTTGGACCTTCATCTACCGCGAGTTTTTGGCTAACAATATCGCGATTCTCGGCCCGATCTCGTTCTTCCTTTTCGTGTTGGTGCTAGGTCTTTTCTACGAAGTCAAAAAAGGCGCGTTGGAGTGGGAGAAGTAAAACGGGTGGCTCTTGTGGCAGGTTCCTCGGGGCACTTCAGTTCTGCTGAAGACGCAAGGGTTAGCCGAGCTGCTGAGAGCGCCTTTGTTTTTTGCCCGCCCGTTGTCGTCCGCTCTCTTTCCTCATGCGCTTAGACAAAATCATCGCGCGATCTCGATTGGTGGAGCTGGAAAGCAACGACCTCAAAGGAGCTCTCGATGAGCTGTTGCACGTTTCGGTTGCGAAGTTTCCGGATCTTAAACCGGATGCGCTCCTGAAAAGCCTGCTTCAGCGAGAGAGCACGATGACGACCTATTTGGGTAATGGGGTGTCGCTCCCGCACGTTCGGGTGAAGATGAGCCGGCCCTATGTCTTGGCGGTAGGACGTAGCCGGGCTGGGATTCGTCACGACGGGGTATCGAGCGACGAACACATTCACTTTATCATTATGCTGATCGCGGGTGAAAACGCCCGCAGTTACTTGCAGGTCCTCGCTTCGCTGGCACGGCTGTTGAAGGAGCCGGAGTTCATCGATAGCCTGCTTATCGCTCCGGATCTTGATTCCCTCTACGAAAAGTTGATCGCCGGCTTGGGCGGGATTGCCGCGCGGCCGGTTCAAGCGCAGCAGAATCGAGTCAATCGCCTCATGTTGAGAGAGGCTGAACGGGTGGCAAAGGGCGCCAGCTGTGGCGCCATGATGGTGTTCGGCGACACCTTTGTTGGTGGGATCGAGGCGGGCACGCTCAAGCCGAAGCTTAAAACGATTCTCGTCACGAGGAATCTCATCGAGGCGGGCGATGACCTGGATGAGTTCGCGGAAACCATTCAGGTGCGTTCGTTCTCGAAGCAGCGCCTGGCACAGCTGCGTAGCGCCATGTTGGTCGGTCTGACTCGCGGCGTGATTACCTTTAACGACCGAATTTGCTGTATCGGCGGTATCGCTGGTAGCAATCAATTCGATACGCTCGTGGTGGTAGATGTGGAGCGTGAGTTTCAAACGCTGCTGACAGGGCACGCCGAACTTCTCCCCGAGGATGTGAAGCCGGAGGTTTTGGAACGGGTGATCGCCATTGCGACTGAACTAGCCGTCGAAGGCCGGGAAGGGAAGCCGGTGGGATGCCTTTTCGTCATCGGTGACATCCCGAAGGTGGAGNNGTCCGCAGGAAGCCTCATTCAAGCTACAGATGCCGATCATTCCTTGCCCAGTGGTCTTGGGAGCCGCCATGCGGCAGCAGCTGCTATCAGTGTGGCCAGCGACTGTATCTCGATTGTGGTCTCGTCGAGCACCGGCCAGGTGAACCTTTTCCGTCGGGGAGTCATGTTACCCCTGACCGAACGCAAAATTTNNGTTCAGAAGGTCCTCTGCTAATCGTTTAACCCATTTTCATCATGCAAGAACTCGTCACCTTGGAGTGCACTGAAGCCCGCAAAGAGGGCAAACCCGTTTCTCGGTACCTCACCTTCCGGAACAAAAAGACGGTGACGGAGCGCATCGAGAAGAAGAAGTACAACCCGCACCTCAAGCGTCACACGCTGCACAAAGAGATTAAATAACTCTCTGCTGTATCGCTGATTCGGCGATCGCGGGTTAGAATTGTACCGGGCCTCGGCCCGGTTTTTTTGTGCCCATCACTCGATGGATTCTCAATGAGTCTGGGATATCTGTTTTCTTACTCTCACGCCTCGGTTGAGGGACGAGGAGCGCTCATGCCAATATGTGGCGCGATCTGCCTTAGCGTTTACCGGAGGCGGACGAGCGAACTCCGCTGGCAGAACTTTCTGATGACGAGGGTGCCGCGCTGGTCTGCTGGGCGATCTGAGCTCGACGTGCGGCACGCCAGCTTTCCCGATGTTTGCGAATCCAGTCTAAAAGTGCGCGTTCAAATCCTATGTCGTAACCCAAGCGTTCTGATTCCAGCCACTTGTGCTTCAGGATCTGTTCCCGTTCCGCAAGAAACTCCTGGTAGAGAGACGAGTGTTTAACGAAGTCTCGGGAGCCAGATTGTTCTGACGAGTGCGGGAAAGATGTCATAGCGACCACGGCGGCGTCAGGGAATTCAAAGGATTTCTGAACAACGGCTGATCACAACCTGTCTCACAAAGTAGAGATGAGCAAGTTCCGCGCGGGTACCTAGGTTCGCGAGCGTCATAGTTGTTCAGCAAAGGTAAAAATAGGGTCATGAAATCTGCTGTCAACCCTGGGGCACCGTCGTGCTTACTTGCCGAGGGATTACATTTTACCTCGAGCTTTATGAGGTTGAGGTCTTTTTCTGAAGCGTGTGGAGGATGGTCTCAGCGATGTTTCTGAACACTTCGCTAGCAGGGTTTTGCGCTGAAGAAACCACCAAGGGTACTCCGGTATCACCGCCTGCGCGAATTTCGGGGACCAGCGGGACTTGTCCCAGAAGGACTGTTCCTAGTGACTCAGCGGTCCGAGCGCCTCCGCCTTCGCCGAACAGCGCGTGTTTTTCCCCACTGGGGTCGAGGAACCAGCTCATGTTCTCGGCGATTCCTAGCAGCGGCACGTTGACCTTTTGGAACATCAAGGCGCCCTTGCGAGCGACTTGGGTCGCCGCTGGCTGTGGCGTGGTGACAATAACGGCGCCGTCCAACGGCAGTGTTTGAACCAATGAGAGCTGCGCATCTCCGGTACCGGGAGGAAGATCAATTAGGAGAATGTCCAGTTCGCCCCATTTTACATTTTGGACAAACTGCTGGATGGTTTTCATGATCATCGGGCCGCGCCAGACCACGGGAGTGTTGTCGTCGACCAAGAACCCCATGCTCATCACTTTGACTCCGTGGGCTTCGAGTGGGATGAGACTCTCTCCCTCGACTTCAGGCCGACCGTGAGCGCCGATCATGAGCGGCACGCTGGGCCCGTAGATATCGCAGTCGAGCAATCCGACTTTGCCCACGCGGCCCTGGGCAGAAAGAACCTGCGACATAGCGCAGGCGAGATTGACGGCGAAGGTGCTCTTACCGACGCCGCCTTTGCCGGAGGCGATGGCCACGGCAAAGCGAATTGCTTTGGTCGAACCGCCGGTTCCGCCCGTCGCGGGTCCTGAGGCTGCTGGGGTACGCACCGGTTGGACGGCCACGTCGATAACGGTCTCTTTGACTCCGGGAATGGCGCGGAGGCACTTGTCGACTTCGGTCTTCAGGTAGAGCGGAACCTTGGGATCATTTGTCGTCAGCGTGAGTCATCATTTGACCGTCCCGTCGACCCATGCGGCGGAACGGACCAGTCCGAACGAAACGATATCGCGGCTAAAGCCGGGATATTTGACCTGTTTTAAGTGCTCTTTGATGGCGTCAGGTGACACGGTAGAATTGAGCTTGTCGGGAACGAGGAGCTTTTGACGTTGTTATGAGAGAAACGGCTGTAAATAGAAATGCCGTTCACACCACACTGCCATTTACTCAATTTCTCGATGCAAAAATCCCTTCGTTTATTCCTGACGCTCGCTTGCGTGGCGTTTGCGTTCAGCTCTGCCCGAGCTCAAGTCAAAGATCTTGGAGATATCACGGTCAAAGCGGACATCAAAACGTTGGCCATCCGTGTGAAGGGGAGTACTCCGGAATTGGAGCAGTTAGCGAACCTGGCATTTAATGCCCACGGGCGGTACCGCCGGGTTTCGTCTGGCGGGACGTTCGATCTCTCATTTACCCAGGTGGCGCCCAACCAAGTGCGCGTCGATATCAACCGCGGATCGACTCCTGTCGGGTCACAGACGTTCTCCGGATCTAGCACCCGGAACGCGCTTTTCAAAGCGGCCGACTTTGCAGTGGAAAAAACCAGTGGTCTAAAAGGATTTTTTGCCAGCAAGCTGGCGTTTATCGTCGAACGGAATCGTAAGATGGAGGTTCAGACCTCGGATCTCTTTATTGGAGAAAGCCGCCAGATCACGCGTGATAACTCGCAAGCGATGACACCGCGTTGGTCACCGGATGGGAGAAAAATCCTCTACACCAGTTACTTTCGGACGGGGTTCCCCGATATTTTCCTTTTGGACCTTGGCACGCTGCAGCGCTCTACCTTTGTCAGCTTTAAAGGGACGAATATGAGCGCTCGTTTCAGTCCCAACGGTCAGCAAGTGGCGATGGTGCTCAGTGGCGAAGGTAACCCGGAGATTTATATCAGCAATGCCCAAGGCCGACAAGTCTCGCGCCGCACGCGCACGCCTACGGGAGAGTCCAGCCCGTGTTTCTCCCCAGATGGATCGCAGATTGTGTATGAGTCCGACGCGGCGGGTGGCCCGCAGCTTTACATTATGCCCGCAGCGGGTGGCACGCCACGTCGTCTGCCCACAAATATCAGCCGCTACTGCACCGAGCCTGATTGGAGTCGCGGCAATCCCAATCTCATCGCGTTTACGGTACGGATTGGAAATTCCCTGCAGATCGCGGTGTATGATCTGAGCGGCAAAACCCCCACTCGTGTGGTGTCAAAAGGTCCGGATTCGGTCGAGCCGTCTTGGCTGGCGGATGGTCGTCACTTGGTCTTTACCCAGCGCCTGTCCTCAGGGCCTCGTCTCGCAATTTTGGATACCGAGACTGGTAAGACCACCGCCTTGACTGGCACGAGCGTGCGCGCCCTACAGGCGAATGTGCACGGTCCCTGATGGTTTTTTCTGACGCTCTAAAGTTGCTCCTAAGGCCGAGGACCTCCTCGGCCTTTTTGCTGTGCGTGTGGGGCGAAAACCTGCGTGGTACGCCCAAGAGAACGTCGTCGGGGCTTCACGACGTCACGCGACTTTGGGAAGAGCGAAAAGGCGCCCCACCTCGCGTGGCTCTGCTTAATTGTGGACGATCCCGGCTTCTTCGTAGAGGCCCAAACGGCGGAGACGTTCATAGCGTGCANNGAGGTGCTTTTGAAGTGCGACGCCCAGTGCTGCAGCGGTCTGCTCGGGATTGTTGTGTGCACCGCCGAACGGTTCCGGAATGATCTCATTGACCACACCAAAACGCTGCAGGTGATCTGCCGTGAGCTTCATGGCTTCGGCGGCTTTGGGTGCGGCGGCGGCATCCTTCCACAGGATGGCGGCGCAGCCTTCGGGAGAGATCACGGAGTAGTAACTGTTTTCGAAGATCAGCACGCGATCCGTCACACCGATTCCCAACGCGCCTCCCGATCCGCCTTCGCCCACGACGCCTGCAACCGTTGGAACTCGCAGCATGGCCATTTCCCGCAGGTTGACCGCGATCGCTTCTGAGACGTGGCGTTCCTCCGAGCTCAGCCCTGGGTAAGCCCCAGGAGTGTCGATGAAGCTGATCACGGGAAGACCAAACTTCTCGGCCATTTTCATTAAACGAAGTGCTTTTCGATAGCCCTCGGGTTGGGGCATACCAAAATTACGTGCGACCTTTTCTTTGGTATCCCGCCCCTTGTGTTGGGCGATGATCATGACGGCCTCACCTTGAAAAAAGGCCGTACCTCCGACCAAAGCACGGTCGTCATTGAACTGGCGATCCCCGTGAAATTCCTGAAAACCTTCACACATTACAGCAACGTAATCGAGGGCGTAAGGCCGTTTGGGATGGCGGGCGATCTGCACGCGCTGCCAAGCGGTCAAGCCTGAGTAGATTTCCCGCTGGGTGGCTTCGATCTTGCGCTCAATCGCGGCGATCTCGCTGGCCACGTCGAGATTGTGCTCGAGCGACTGCTGACGGAGTTGATCAAGTTGCGCGCTGAGGTCGCGAAGGGGCTTCTCGAACTCCAGCGTGTAGACGGGTTTGTCCATCTTTTGAAGGTAACGGGCAGGGGAAACGCCTGTCAACGAGGAGGCGAACCTGAGATTTAATCGCTAATCACGAGTATTTTATGCGCTCCTGCCTAACGCTAGCGCCCGACAACACTACCGATGGTTTCTCCTCTTGGGGAATTCGTTCAGGACGGAATTTTCAGCAGGGCTGAATAAAGATCGAGGGCTGCGGCGAGGTCCTTACGATCAAGGTATTCGTCGCGGGTATGAGCTTGAGAAATGTCGCCTGGACCCAGGACGAGTACCTGTGCGCCGCCGGCGGCATAATGGCTGGCATTCGTTGCGTAAGGGGCGCCGGTCGGAGTGCCATCGAGCCCTAGCGCTTGGAACGCAGGCAGCATCCAGGCGTGTAAGGCGGCTGAGTTTTCAGGTGGGAGGGGAGGTGCGAGGCATTCTTNNTGGTCGTGCTCGACTTCAAGGCCCTGCAAGGCCGAGTCGCGCTCTGCCAGAACCTGTGCGACGGTTTCTCCGGGGACCAAGCGGCGGTCGCAGAGGATTTCGCAGTAGTCGGGAATGATATTCACGGCTTTGCCGCCCCGAATCACGTTGATGCTTGCGGCGGCCTTACCCGTCAGCGGGAACTCCCGGTTGGCGAGCGGGATCATGCGGGTTTCCAGGGCATCGATCACACCCATCATGCCACGAATTGCGGACCGACCCTTCGAGGGATTTGCGGAATGTGCGGCCACCCCGCGTGTCATCGTCCGCCAGCGGAGAGCTCCGTTGTGGGCGACGACCGGGCGAAGACGAGTAGGCTCTCCTACAACGATTCCGATGAGGTTTGGGAATGATTTGAGGTCTTTAATTGCGAAAACCTGAGCACCGCTCATTCCGGACTCCTCATCGATCGAAAAAAGAATGCCCGCGTTACGGTCCCGATCACGAACTTGGGCATACACGTGCAAGGCCCAGAACATAGCGGCGCCGGAGCCTTTGGTGTCGCAGGTCCCTCGTCCCTGCAGGCGGTCACCGACACGGGTAAGTTCAAAGGCCGGCACGGTCATGCCATCCGTGCTCACCGTGTCGAGATGGCTTTCGAAGAGTAGCCACGGAGCGCCTTCGCGGACGGTCAAGGTAATAAGGAGATTGAACCGGCCAGGAGCGACAGGAGTACGTTTGGTCTGAAATCCCCAGGCTCTCGCGAGGTTTTCGAGNNGCAATGCGCTTTGGCCCTCGACCGGTCCCCCAAAGTGAGGATTCACCGAATTGAAAGACACCATGTGCGCGAGCAATTCCTCGCAGGAACTCGGGAGGGCGGTCATCTTCCGAGGGCTAGCAGAGTTTCTGTAAGGATCACCATGAATCTCAGAAATCCTTTGGGGCACTCTGCCGTTATTGACTCTCTTGGCCCGCTACAAATTAACGCAGATCGGTGCTTATCACCTGATTACTAGTGAGAGGGAGTTGCTTCTGTCGGAGCGTGCTTGTCTCTTTCTACTACTAACTCAGATCTTGGCTTGTCCTAGTATTCCGAAGGCTCTATGCANNCGTCATGGGGTGACAGTGGTATCGGGCTGTTTTAGTCGAGGGTCTAGATTTTTGCTCTATTGGTTTGCGACGATACTCGTCGTTATGGCGCAGGCAGATGTTCGCGAACTCCCTTTAGATGTAGGTGTGCGCGCTAAGGTAGACCGACCTTTTCGTGGTTTTGGTAAAGAGCCGTTACGTGATTTCGGGCGTTCTTACTATGTGCTTAACATCCAGTATGCCAAGTCAGAGCTCGATTTGGTTGCTCCTGTTAATGAGAAGGAGGTTCTTGTCGAGCTACATGCTATGTTACAGAAAAATGGATACCGACAAATTTCGGATTCGGAGGAACCGCAAATATTGCTGACAGTGGCCTATGGCCGTGGGTATTTGCCTAATCCTTATCTCGCTAACGCTACCCCCACCGCCGAAGGGCTTCTTTCCAGTGAGGCGGGTATCGGTACTCCTGCTGTTTCTGTCACTAACCCAATTCAGGTTTTTAAACAAAAACAGGCGGGTTTTGAGGCGAAACTTCAGAATGCAAACTTGGAGAAACTTTATCTTCGAGTCTCCGCCTATGAGTACCCGAAGGAGAATCAAAAGCATCCCAGACAGGTCTGGCAGGTAACGATGTTAGTAGATGCTCCTCACCGCATGGACCTCAACGTCGTTTACAAGGCAATGCTTGCGGCGGGAGTACCCTATTTTAATAAAGAGGTCGAGGATCAGGTCGACATCAGAAATCCGCTACATCGAGGGAATGTGGAGGTGGGTATCCCAATCGGTCGCGCTAAATGAACGTTGGTTTCAGGCGGGATTCTTCTTATTATGCTGCCCGATCATAGGGCGGAAATTATTAGATATATAGATAGCTATAGTGCAGGAGATGAAACACATGATTTGAGCGTAGGCGGGTCATCTGGGTGAGCTTGATGCCTCTTGCAGAGACCGCATTGGTTTTTGATTTTGTGCCCTAATTGCCCTTACTTTCACTAGGACCATAAACTCTGGAGTTTTCAGTGCTGCTGCCCTGTTCGAAGCAAGAGGCATAGTTTGANNCGAGCTTCGCTCACTTTATCTGAAGATCCCCGATATGGGGAAGGATTAGACGCAGTAGGAGTAGGAACGAGATTGCGTGACATAAAAAAGGCGACGGCATAATTGCCGCCGCCTGAATGACCTAGCTATCGTGTTGAGTTAGAACGATAGGTTCGTAGAAAGAGTCCAGTTCCGACCGGGAGAAAGGACGAACGAACCTTCTGAATATTTTTCGTCGGCGAGATTGTAGACTCCAAAGGTGGTGCGAACCTTGTAACCGAAGAGTTCATACGGAACTCCTAATGTCAGGTCGAACACGAGGTAGTCTCCAGCCTGGTATCCGCCGTTGAGGGGATTCCAATCCACATTTTGTGCGATGACCGTTTTCGACGAATATCGAGCTCCCAGACCTACGGCGGTGCCACGACCATAGTTGCCTAGTAAACTGTTCCGGAAGGTGTACTTTCCGAAGAAGTTCACGCGATATTCGGGGACGTTGGGAACGCGACTCTTCCAGAGAATGTAAGCGTCGCGCTGCTGAGTCGGCGAAAGGTCTGCGTACGCAGTAGTGCCCGGCTCAGCATATTGCGGACGACCATCCTTGACCACTTCTGCCTGTGGTAGCCACGAAGCATTGACGAGCGCTTGGAAATTCCGAACCGGAGTCCAGATAACCTCCGCCTCTGCTCCGGAAATACGCACTTCATTGGAGTAGTTACGAATCCGGAAGAGTCGCCCCGACGAGGTGGCACTGAAACTAGTGGGAGCCGTTGCGCCCATATTCACGGCGCGTTGTACACCAGCAATAATGTTAGCATCAGCACTGAAGTTGAGAGGCTCATTCACATTGAGGACAGCAATGGCGTCATCAATCTTCTGGTTGCGCCGGTTAGCCGTGAAGATTGAGAACGTGCCGACAATCTTATTTTCTGGGCCGCTATATTTTACCCCAATTTCGTGATTCATCCCATCTTCATTGGGGATGTATTCATAGAAGTTTTGGCCTCTTAGGACGTCTGCGAACTGCTGAGTCGAGGTGATAGTTTGGCCCTTGTATGGGAATCCGGCCTGGCCAATGCTTCGGTATTGATCGATGAGTCCCTGTGCATAAAGAAGCTCGTCCCCCGGGGTGAACCCGCCGACGAGTCCGGTGTTGAACTTGAAGATCTTTGAGACCGATGCATAAGCCGAGAGATTCGGAACGATCGCGTAAGATAGACCCGCCATCCAAGAGTCACCTTTGGTGTCGATCACCTGGGTCTTTTGATAGGTCTTAGAGTGCCCCCACACATCCTCCGGATAGTTGTCCGGATTAACGATCATATCGTCGCCGTAGATGAACCACGGAAAGTTCGCGATCGCGAATTGCCCGCGCTCCCAGCGCTTCTCTTCCCGATACCCGCCGAGGACTGTCAGCTTGTTCTCAATGAATGAGCCTTGATAGTTCAGATAGGCGCCGAGGATGCGAGGCTTGTAGGCGTCGATAATGTTGCGCTCAACTCC
>DKKJ01000089.1 GCA_002455175.1 Opitutaceae bacterium UBA6669 | reverse complement strand
CCCGCCGATCGGGCCCAACTCCCGCACGCCAAAGCGTTGCTCCGGAACACGACTTCGCCTATAGTATCACCATGTACCGTCCCCATCGGTTTTTCGCCTCCTTTCGCTGGGCCCTCCTGGGCCTGGCTTTGACCGCGTCCGCGTTTGCCGCAGAGTTGTACAAGGTGGGTTCTGTCTTTGAACCCTTCACCACCAAGGACCAGCACGAACAGTCCTACACCTTCAAACCGGGTGACGCTTCGATCATCCTCGTGAGTTTCGAAATGGGCACCGGGAAAAAGGCCAACACTTGGTAGGCGAAACAGCCTCCTTCGTTTTTGGCTGATAACAAGGCACTTCTGNNTCACGGTGCTGCGGCTCGACGCCGCCGGAGTCATCACCGCGGTGCAGATCATCGATCCCGCCAAGGAAATGGACAGCGTCTTCGCCCGCAAATAACCGCGGGCTGTGCGCCCCGCCCTTAGAGCGCGAGCTGCAGCCCGACGGGGCAGTGGTCGCTGCCCATGACCTCGGGGTTGATCCAGGCGCGTTTCAGCGCCGGCTTCAGTTTCTGCGAGGCCACAAAGTAGTCGACGCGCCACCCGATGTTCCGCGCCCGGCAATTCATCATCTGACTCCACCAGGTGTAGTGACCTGGTCCCGGAGTGAAGTGCCGGAACGTATCCACGTAACCCCGCGCAAGCAGCGTGGAAAAATTGGCACGCTCCTCGTCCGTGAAGCCCGCATTGCGCCGGTTGGTCTTCGGATTGGTAAGGTCGATCTCCGTGTGCGCGACATTGAGGTCACCACAGAAAATCACGGGCTTCTTCTTCTCCAACTTGGCCAAATA
Source organism: Opitutaceae bacterium UBA6669 (assembly GCA_002455175.1). GTDB lineage: Bacteria > Verrucomicrobiota > Verrucomicrobiia > Opitutales > Opitutaceae > UBA6669. Next base: position 9,196 of record DKKJ01000089.1, on the reverse strand, counting down.
CGCCAGAAATGCCGGATCCCAGGCCTGCGTCCGGTACTCAAGTCGAGTGAGCCCTCGCTGTGAGTTGGGAGCGTAACACGTCATCAAAAAGAAGNNAACTCCGCCGTGATCACTCGCCCTTCCGTATCGTGGTCCGCGACGCCGATATTGACAGAAATCGCCTTCGGTTTGACGCGGGTGAAAATCGCCGTCCCGCTATAGCCTTTCTTGGCCGCGCTGTTCCAAGTGACCTGATAATTGCCCGGCCAGGCAACATGCTGCACATCGCCTGGATGCGACTTTGTTTCTTGGAGACAAATGACATCCGCGTCGACCGCTGCCATATAATCGAGAAAGCCCTTCTTAATACAGGCTCGGATCCCATTCACATTCCACGAAATCAGTTTCATTCCCCCCACGTTCCGACCGTAAACCCCGTGATGCAAGTCTCACAACGCCCGCTGGAGGCTTGGCGAACCCGTTCCCTGCCAAAAATTTTCATCAGGACTGTCCGCTTTTGGGGATTTACGCCGTCCAGAGAGCGCGTATCGTCTGATCTCCCTGTTTGTTCATGACGTCACCCGCCTGTACGTTGCCCGCCGACTTGCTGCCTACCTGGCTCCCGCGTGCCGTGGATGCTCATGCCATTGTGGCAGTTACCGATGCCAAAGGGGTCATTATCTACGTCAACGAAGCGTTTACGCAGATTTCAGGGTATGCGGACCGNNCATTCTGAAATCGGGCGCTCATCCTCCCACCTTCTACAGCGACATGTGGAGGCAAATCTCCTCTGGCAAGATCTGGAGAGGAATTTTTTGCAACAAAGCTAAGGGCGGACACTTATACTGGGTCGATAGCACGATTTATCCTGTTCCCGACGCCGATGGGCAGCCGGCGTTCTATCTGGCGCTTAGAAGTGATGTCAGCGCATCGAAGAAAGCAGAAGCCGCCGCCACGGCGCTGTCAGAGAAACTAAGCGCTCAAGCACGCGAACTGCGGTCCTCGCAGGAGGAACTGGGGGTTTTCTTTACCCATGCTCCCATCGGCATCTCCTGGCGAGAAGTCGACGCCGAGGGGCGACCCGGCGCCAACCACGTCAATCGGAAGTTCACTGAGTTGATCGGGCTTACAGCTCAAGAGGCTCTGGATATTGAAAACGTCCGCCGCGCCACACACTCCGATGACTGGCTGAGGCAGGACGAACTTACGGCTCAAGTTTATTCCGGGAAGCGTGACCGCTTTAGCATGGAGAAGCGGTATCTCCACCGAGATGGTCGTGTCGTCTGGGGCAACCTGACCGTGGTGGTGCTGCGCAATAGCGCCGGAAATGTCACCCACCACTTCGCGATGCTTGAGGACATCACCGCTCGTCGCGCCGCCGAAGAGGAGCTGCGGCGGAGCGAGGCGCGTTGGCGAACTTACCTGTCCATCGCGAGCGAAATTCTCTACGCGCTCACACCAGAGCTCACCTACAAATTTGTCTCCCCTGCGTGGACCAGTAAATTAGGGCACCCGGTCGAAGGAATTCTGGGACGATCCATCTTCGACTTTGTCNNACGGAAGACGCCGAGGTCTGCCGTAATTACATCAAGTCCGTGCTTGAGGGTGGCACGGGGACGACGTCGGTTGAGTACCGGATGCACCACCAGGACGGTCGCTGGATCTGGCACGCCTCCACGGGTTCGGCTTACACGGATCGCGACGGCAAGCGGTCCTACTTCGGTGTGGGTCGGGACATCAGTCTACGTCGCACCGCACAGGATGAGCTGCGCGCTGCGCTCGCCCGACGCGAGGAAATGGAACGCATCGTGGACCGCTCGCCTTCGGTGGTGGTGCTCTGGCGGGCGGAACAGGGAAGCTGGCCTGTGGAGTTCGTTTCTCAAAGTATCCGCCAGTTCGGTTACACGCCCGACGATCTTCTTTCCCAACGGATCCGTTTCATCGACATCACACACCCTGACGATCGCGAACGTGTCGCCGCGGAAGTGGCGGTGCATGGTGAATCTCGCCATCGCGAATACAATCAGGAGTACCGCATTGTTTGCGGCGACGGCTCGGTCCGATGGGTCGATGATCATACCGTCATCCGCCAAGACAACGACGGAAACGTCACCCACCACGAGGGGCTAATCACGGATATCACCCAGCGAAAACTCGCCGAAGACGCTGAACGGAGCGCGCATGAACGAGACCTCCGTGTCGCTCACGACGTCCAGCAGCATCTCCTTCCCCAGGAATTCCCGGCCATTGCTGAACTGGACATCGCAGCCCACTACGAATCGTCACTCACGGTGGGCGGAGACTATTATGACGTGATCGCGGTCGGCCCGCGCAAGTGGGGATTTGCCATCGCAGACGTCTCCGGCAAAGGCACCGCGGCAGCACTCATGATGGCGTCGTGTCGTGCGACCCTCCGCCTCCTCGCTCCCGGGGAACCCGACCCGGGTATCGTCTTGCGACGGGTCAATGCCTCGATCCAACCCGACATGCCGTCGGGTATGTACATCAGCCTTTTCTACGGTGTCCTTGATCTGGATACACGCGTCCTCCGCTATTGCCGCGCCGGACACGAACCACCCCTCTTGATCAAATCCGGAGGCGTGCGTACCGATCTGTTGGAGATGGGCGGGTTAGCGCTTGGGCTGTGCGGCAGCACCATCTTCGACGAAACTCTGGAAATGTCAGAGGTCATCCTCGAGCCAGGCGATCTTCTGGCTCTTTACACGGATGGCATCAATGAAGCCTGCAATGCCAACGGCGTCGAGTTTGGGCGCGACCGCTTGGCCGCAACGTTGGCGCGTGATGTCCGTCGGCCCCTCCCAGAAATGGTCGCCATGCTCAACCGCTACCTACGCCAGTTCAGTACGCTTTCTACCCGAACCGATGATCGCACCCTGCTTCTAGTCAGGATGCGAGAAACGCTTTTGACCTAGGTCAACTTCAGCTGGCCGGCTGCAAGGTTTTGATGAACTCGTCCGNNCTTCACTGCTTGGGCATTGAGGTTGTGCTTCAGGAAGAGAACCTGATCACGAAACGCATTGAGCACAGGTTCCATCCGCGCGGCGGCACGCTCCATCACCACTACAAGTTCGCGGTAGTTGCGCTGCGTGGCATCCAACTGGGCTTCGCTCCGGCTTTTCAACTCGGGATTGGTATACTGCTTCAGCTCAGACTTCCACTCGGAGAAAAGCGCTTCAGCGACATCCTTCACCGCAGCCAGCCGATCTCGCACCTCAGTGGCGCGCGACTCATTGCGTTTGAGCTCTGNNCAGAAACTTTTCCAGCGCGCTGGCGAACTGCTCCTTGGCCTCTTCCTGGGAACTTCTGGCCTTGGCCACGCGATCCACGAGCACCTCCCGCTTAGGAATTCCTACTTTCTCTAAAGCGCCATAGTAGGCTGCCTGACAGCCAGCCAGCAAAGGCAAGGCAATCACAACGGCAGCCAGAGCGAGACGCGAACCGGCGGCACGAGAGAAAAAAGAGGTCATGGGGAGTTGAGACACGAAGTTAATACGCGAGTTCGTTATGTCCCTGCCGCCCAGGGTCGTCAACCCGTCAGCCATGTCCAAATATCTGTCGGGTGCGCATCCGACCCTCATGGCCGGAGCTAACCCTGTCTTTAGGGTTCCCATCCGCCTCTCGACCTGCGTGCATGGTTTGAATCCACGCCATGAAGTTCGACATCGTCATCGCCGGAGGAGGTTTTGCTGCTGCCTATTGTGCCCGAACATTGGGCAAGATGCTTGGCCACGAAGAAGGCCGGCGTAGAGTAGCGCTGATCTCGGAACGCAACGTCTTTACCTTCCAGCCCATGCTGGCGGAGGTGGTGGGCGCAGCGCTCTCGCCGCAGGATGTGGTCAATCCCCTTCGCCTTTTTTGTCGCGGAGTGACGGTACTCCAAGGTCGTATCCACGAGATCGACTGGACCCAGAAGCAACTGGTGCTCGATGGAGGACGTTTCACCCGCGACCATGTGATTGAATTTGATCATTTGGTTCTCGCGCTCGGCTCTGTGACCGATCTCTCAAAAGTTCCGGGGTTGGCGGAGTACGGCTGGCCCATGAAAACCGTTTCGGACGCTCTGCGTCTTCGTTCAACCATCATTAATCGGTTGGAGGAAGCCAACCTGGTGGAGGACCCGGTGGTGCAAGCCCGCCTGCTCACGTTCGTCGTCGTCGGTGGAGGCTACACGGGAGTGGAAACGGCAGGGCAGATCCACGCTCTGGTGACAGAATCCTGCCGTCTGTATTCCAATTTGAAGGACGCCATTCCCCGCGTGATCTTGGTTCATAGCCAGGGACAGTTGCTCATGGAAATCGGTCCGGAGTTGGGAGCGTATGCCCAGAAGGTCCTCGAGCAGGACAACGTGGAAGTCCGACTCAACACGCGGGTGATGGAGGTGACCGCCACTAAGGCCATCCTCAATGATGGCACGACGATCGATGCCGCCACGCTCGTCTCCACGATTGGCAGCGCGCCCAATCCGGTCGTGCTCGACGTGTGTCGCCAACTATCGGTCAACGCGCCGAAAGGCCGGATTGAAGTCGAGCCGACCATGCGCGTGGGCGGTCAAACGCACCTCTGGGCCATTGGCGACTGCGCAGCGGTGCCGTGGGACGACCAAGGCACGCTGAAAGTTTCCCCGCCCACGTCACAATTCGCTCTCCGACACGGTCAGCAGCTGGGTCAGAATTTGATTCGCGCGCTCTATAATCAGCCGCTCAAGCCGTTCAAATACCGATATCTCGGACAGCTAGCGACGATTGGCTCACATCAAGCCGTGGCGGAAATCATGGGGTTTCACTTCCGAGGCTTCATCGCGTGGTGGATGTGGCGGACGATTTACCTCAGCAAGCTTCCAGGGGTCCTCCGCAAACTTCGCGTGATGATCGACTGGACGCTCGAGCTTCTTTTTAATCGAGATATCAGTCTGGTGCTGCCTCCAGCGGAAGACGTGCTCCGCGCGATTCACCTGGAAAAAGACGAGGTCCTTATCGACCGCGACGATCATGTTCGCGCTTTCTTTTTCATTCGACGCGGCTCGATCTCTCTCACTGACAAAGAGGGAACAGTCCATCGTCTCGGTGCAGGCAGCGTCATCGATCAAAGCTACCTCGGCGATGAAGAACGATGGCCGATCGCCGCTACGGCGGCCGAGAGCAGTGACGTCATGGTTTTTCGCGGCCGCGCTTTGGACCTTTTGCGGAAAGACCTGCGGTTGGTCCCGCAAGCTCCCGGTTCAGGCAGCCCTGGCGCTTGACCTGATTCGACCGCGAGTAGCGAAAAACCGAGCTATCATCCCTGGCCAACGATGCTGGGGATATTTCATTGCGTCTTCAACACAGCCTATCGCCGATTGCCGCGCCCTGTTGCGAATTTCCCGAACTCTGCGCTAGCCTCTTTTCGTAGTTATGGCTCACTTACTGGCGTTCACGCGCCCCCCGATCGCTTCCTCGTGACGCATGCCCCACCTCGTTTTTTCCCGCCCCGTTCCGATCGCTTTTTTAAAATCTGCTGGCCAAGCACGAAAGTTCACCTGTTCCCTTTTGGGGAGCGTGATCGTTGGTGTTAGCCTCAGCCACGCGGTGCCAGCAGATAATAATCCACTGACACCGCCTGCTCCGATCTCCCTGGGCGAATCGTTAGGACCCTTGGTCGAATCTGCCTCTCCCCTCGCAGAGCAATCCCTACTCACGCTCCGCCTGCCGTCTGGTTTAAAAGCAGATCTCTGGGCTGCGGAACCGCTTCTCGGAGATCCAGTGGCGCTGTCCTTCGATCGGCGGGGACGTCTCTACGTGAGCGAACATCATCGCAATCGCCACGGTACCGAAGACACCCGCGAACATCGTTATTGGCTGGAGGATGATCTCGCCGCACGCACGGTCGACGATCGGCTCGCCTACATGAAACGATGGGCGGCCCAGGGAAAGACACCGCTATCGTTCTACACCGAAGTGCCGGATCGCCTGATTTGCCTGGAAGACCGGGACGGGGACGGACGCGCCGACACCACGCGGGTACTGGCGCACTATGCGGATCCCCTCGATGGAGCGAATGTAGGCGTGTTGGCAACCGACGATGACGTGTGGGTCACATGTATCCCACACCTATGGAAATTCCACGACGCAGGAGGAAATGGCCCATTGACAGGTGAGCCAGCGTTCAGCGGTTTCGGCGTCAAGTTTTCCTTCCACGGCCATGATATGCATGGCGTGATTCAAGGTCCTGACGGACGCATTTACTGGAGCATTTGGGATCGGGGCTACCACGTGCGCGATCAGGCCGGGAAGATCCATGAAGACGCCTGGGGCGGAGCGGTGTTTCGATGTGAACCGGATGGGAGCGGATTTGAAGTCGTCTGCACAGGACTACGTAATCCCCAGGAATTGGTTTTCGACCCCTTAGGTAATCTCTTCACCGTCGACAACGATAACGACGCGGCAGACGAAAGCCCGCGTTTGCTCCACCTCGTCGAAGGAGCGGATTACGGCTGGCATGCGGGAAACCTTTGGGTGGATGACCAACTTTCTCCGCTGGCACCACGCTTTCGCCGCCCATGGTACGAAGACGGACTCTGGCAAAGTCGCTTCCCTGGCCAACCCGCTTGGGTGATGCCGCCGATTGACCACCTCTCCAGCGGCCCTTGCGGACTGACTCGCAATCCCGGTGTCACGCGCTTGCCCGACGAATGGGACAATACCTTTTTCCTCACCGACTGGGTGGGAGGGCGCAACAATAGCCCCGTTCTTTCGTTTCAACTCGAATCTCATGGTAACGGATTCTCCATGACAAAGAAACGCGAGTTTCTCGTGGGAGGTCTTCCGACGGACGTCGAATTTGGTCCCGATGGCCGCTTGTATGTCGCGGATATGACCAGTTGGGTTCAGGCTCCCGGGGGAGGCCGTCGCTCGGGACGCGGATGGATTTATGCCATCTCAGGCGAAGTCTCTGAAACGCGATCGCAAGCCGTGAGGGCCGTGCAAACCTGGCTCGCCCAAGACCCTCACGCACGCCCAGACTCGGAGCTGCTCATTGCGCTTGCTCACGATGACTATCGCGTCCGCCTGGCGGCCCAGCGGGCTCTCGCCTCGCGGCGCTCCACGACGGGAGCATTGATCGAGACCGCCCGAAACCATCGCAATCAGTTAGCTCGCGTGCATGCCCTCCAAGCGCTCGGGCAACAACTCCGTGCGCAGCAAACCGGCCTGGAAAAGCTCCTCCTTCTTCTGCAGGACCCAGACCCCGAGATTCGTGCTCAGTACGCGCGCCAACTCACCGAGCGGCCCGCTCCCTTTGCACGGTCTGCCTTACTCGCCTCCTTGGAAGACGATAGCCCCCGTGTCCGCTATTTTTCCGCTCTCGCCCTCAGCCGACTAGCGAACGATCCCGATATCCTCAATGCACTGGCCCGCTTGGTACGTGAAAACGATGACCGCGACGTTTATCTGCGTCACGCGGTGGCTGTGGCCTGGGAACGTTTCGCCCAAAAATCAGGAGAGGATTTTCTGCGTACTTTGGCCAAGGACAGCTCCTCGGCCGTGCGACGCGCAGCCCTTCTCGCCTATCGGCGCCTGCGTTCGCCGGAGATTTCCGTATTTCTGGTCGATCGAGATCCTAGCCTTGTCGCCGAAGCGGTCCGGGCCATTCACGATCTGCCGATCGTCGCTGCACTCCCAGGGCTCGCCGCTCTCAGCGCGTCACTCGACCAGTTGGATCCCGCCACGGGAAGACGAGTCGTCAACGCCCGCTATCGTCTCGGTCGCGACGAAGACGCCCAGGCGCTCGCCGATGTGGGAACCAATCCGGCTGTATCTGAAATTCTACGACGTGAATCCCTTGCTCTGCTCGCGGAATGGACACAGCCCCGGCCGATGGAGCGGATCACGGGTCGCTGGGACCCATTGTTGGCCCGCAGTGACACCGCCGCGGTGGCGGCTACCCGTCGCCTGCTCCCAGCCTTATTAGCAAACTCTCCCGACGGGGTCAAAGCCACCGCCATCGGTTTAGCGGGTCGATACCACATCAACGAAGCCGCGGCGCCCGTTCTCGCGGTTGCCCGAGATTCCCGTCAACCCCTGGATAGTCGCGTGGCGGCAGCCCAAGCGCTGGTGTTCTTCCCCAGCCAGGAAACCGAGCATCTGGCCACCCAACTCCTAGGCGAAGATAAACCTGAACTGCGCTCTGCAGGTCGCGCGTTGTTCCTCGCAACAGCGCCCGAAAAGGGCCTGGAAGCGATGCACCACGTGTTCACTACCACTACGCTNNTCCGCTGCGCTCAAGACGCTGGGGGGAGTTTCCGACCCTCGTGCCTATACCCTTCTGACCACCACGTATGAACGAATGCTCGCAGGTGAGGTAACTAAGGCTCTGGCAGTCGACCTCGATGACGCCCTGAAATCAGCGGCAACCCTCAACGGACTCAGTGTGCCCGACCGGAATCGCCGGGGCCGCCAACACGCTGCTCTCCAGGAAAAGTGGCTCGCGCAATTTCCCTCCGACGACTCCTTGCGCTTATATCGAGCGTCACTCCAGGGAGGAGACGCCCAAAAAGGCCGAGAACTCTTTCATCAAAAAGTAGAATTTCTCTGCGTGCGCTGCCATCGAATTGAAAACGAAGGCACCTCCGTCGTCGGGCCTGATCTCACAGGCATCGCGTCGCGGCGAAGCCGAGAGGAACTTCTCCGCGCGATCGTAGAACCCTCGGCGGAAATCGCTCCCGGCTTCGAGTTTGCCACCGTTATCCTGACGACCGGAGAAACCCTTACCGGCCCCGTCCATCGCGAGTCCGCAACCGACCTCGTGCTAGGAGTTTCCCAAGATGGAACTGAGCGCGAGCGGACCCTGCTTAAATCTGCGATTCGAGAACGCTCAGCCAGCTCCTCAATGCCTCCCTTGGCGTCCCTAATGACCCCATCTGAACTACGCGATCTCGTTGCCTACTTGGCCGGTCAAAACACGCCTTCCCCCGTCACTGCCCCCACCCGATTCTAACCTTAGCCCCTCCCACTCGATGAAACGATCCCTGATCTCTACCCTTCTTGCCGCTGTCGCGATTCTCGGCGGCACCCTCGCACCGATGACGTTATCTGCGGCCACGCCTATTGCCGACGAACTCAAAATCGGAGGCTTCGCTGTCGGACCTCAAGCGTACAGTTTCCGTTTCTTCACGCTCTTCGAAGCGATTGATAAAACCGCGCAAACAGGATCCCGCGTGATC
>DKKJ01000349.1 GCA_002455175.1 Opitutaceae bacterium UBA6669 | reverse complement strand
GGAAACGCATCGTCGAACTCTGCCCGAAAAAACGGCAGACGCTCTTTTTCTCCGCCACGGTTCCGCCCGAAATCGAGGCGGTCGCACGGTTCGCTCTCAACGATCCTGCCCGCGTTGAGATCGGCGTAGCTCGCTCGGTCAACGAGTCGGTAAATCACGCGATCTTCCCCGTCCTGCACGATCAAAAATTCGACCTTTTGCTCGGGCTCCTGGAAAAGTNNCCCGCACCAAGCACGGCGCCGATCGCATCGCGCGGAGACTCAAGTCCGCCAACCACTCGGTCGCCGTTCTCCACGCAAACCGCTCCCAAAATCAACGTGTCGAAGCGCTCGAGGGATTCAAGGCGGGGCGCTACGAAATCATGGTAGCCACCGATATCGCGGCGCGAGGCATCGACGTCGCCGGCGTGTCGCACGTGATCAACTACGATGTACCCGAGAATCCAGAGGACTACGTCCACCGCATTGGACGAACTGGTCGGGCGATGGCAGTCGGAGACGCCTTCACGTTGGCGATCCCAGAAAACAGTGGAGATGTGCGCGACATTGAACGGTTTATCGGACAAAAAATTCCTCAGTTAACGCTCGATACGTTCCCCTACCTCGGCGGACGCGCACCGGTTTTCGATACGAGTCGAGGTGGTCCTTCCTCGCGTCCAGCGCATTCCCGCAGTCGCTCCGTCTCCGGCAGCCCAGGGCGGAATCAAGACCCGAATGCAGGAGGGCGTCCCCACGGCGGAGGCAATCCCAGCCACCACCCGCGGGGAAAACCAGGTGAACATTGGCGCCGTCGATCCGGCCGTTGAGCTAAAATCACCGCGTTTGACCCGGTGATCAGTTCCCGAGCAGAGCTCCTTCCATGGAGCTCTGTCTGCCAAAATCCCGAAAGTCAGCGGACCTGCAGGGTGTCGCCTTCGTAGGCTAGGTGAAGACTAGGAATGGTCACGGCTTTGCGCGAGCCTTCCTTCTTAACCGTCCCAGCTTTCCAAGCCTGATAACCTGCAGCCGTGGCCGCAGCGACCACCGCTTCAGCCTGATCAGGCGAAACGTAGGCTGCGAAACCCACACCCATGTTGAAGGTGGCATAGGCCTCCCGCAGACTGATCGGACCTTTATCCATCAAGAACTGGAAGAGAGCCGGAATGGGTCCAGGCGCAGTGATCTCGTAGACAAAAGGCTCGTCGAGACGCATCAATTTTCTCCAGCCATGGCCGGTGACATGGGCAACGTAGTTGAGCGGCAGATTCAGTTCCTGGCACCGGCGAACAAACTTCACGTAGATNNTTAAGTAACTTTGCGGAAGGGATTGGGCGATCAGCCGACACAGGGATAAGCCGTTGGTTTGTACACCCGACGACGCGAGAAAGATGATCGCGTCGCCCTCGGCAACCGTACCCGTGATGCGCCTCGATTTAGGCGCAATCCGACCGACTGCAGAACCGGCGAGAACGATGGTATCAGGCTGGACAATTCCTTTTAGCGTGGGTGTTTCTCCACCCCCCCACACGGCGCCTGATTCGAGGCATCCCGCAGCAAAACCGTCCACCAGCGCTTTCATCCGCGTTTCCTCCGAAAACCAACCGGAGTCTCCCACCGCCGCATGCATCGCGACGGAAATGGGCAACGCACCGCAGGTGATGNNATCCGCGACTAGGTTCTTTGTACCTAAGCCTTCTTCCACGTGCGCCAGGAAATGATCGTCGGCCTCGAGCAAGTAGGCGCTTTCACCCCGTGTATTCGCAGGCTCACGATATCCGTGCCCGACCAGTGCAGAGACCGTAGTCCGCGCCGCTTGCTGGCAAGCACGCTTGAACGGATCAAGCTGATCATAGCGGACACCCGAGGATTCGTAGCTGAGACTCATGACAGAGGAAATGATGACCTTAGTATGCCCGACCTTCGCTGCGTTCGTAGTAATTCAGGTAAGCCTGATTCACCACGCGGAAGCCACCTGGTGTCGGGTATTTGCCGGTGAAATACCAATCACCCGGGTGATGCGGCACGGCGGCGTGGAGATTTTCGATGGTTTGAAAGATAATCTCGGTCTCTCCCTGCCAATCGATGTTTTTTGGCCGCACCAATTCAGTGATCTTTGCTGAGATTTCCTCTGCGGTAAACGGCTCATAAATGCGCCGAACCTGATTCTCTAAAATCGCTCCCTGCGGCTTGTTCACCTCAGCTTGGCATGCGTGATACGTCTCTTCGAGAACTTCGCTCTTTCCACGTTCCTTGAGCAAGGCCACCGCCGCTTCAAAGGCGATGAACTTCCCAAGTTCCGACATATCGATGCCGTAGCAATCGGGATAACGGATCTGCGGTGCCGTCGAAACGATGACAATCTTGTGCGGATTAAGTCGGGAAAGAATACGCAGAATCGAACGCTTTAAGGTAGTCCCTCGTACAATCGAATCATCAACGCAAACGAGATAATCGCCGGGTCTCACGGAGCCGTACGTAATGTCGTAGGCATGACTAGCGAGTTGATTGCGGAAATTTTCCTGCCCGATAAAGGTCCGAATTTTGACGTCCTTCCCCACCACCTTTTCACCTCGTGGCCAATTCCGCAAAATCAGATCATCGAGAAGGGTTTCATCGAGTTTCCCTTGGGCGCTGGCATTGAGTATCGCTGCTTTTACCTCGTCCCGTCGGCGTTCGCGCAGGGCAGACATCAATCCATAATAAGCCACTTCTGCCGTGTTCGGAATGAAGCTGAACACCGTGTTCGCCCAATCTGACTGAATCGACTTGAGGACCTGGTCGCTCAACTGCGCGCCCAGCGCTTTGCGCTCTTGGTAGATGTCGAGATCGTTGCCTCGCGAAAAATAAATACGCTCGAACGAACACGAGGCGCGCGGCAACGCTTCCGTGAAACGCGTCGATTTGAGCTCGCCTCGTTTCTTGATTACTACCACGTGCCCTGGTTCGACCTCGTTCACTTGATCCGCGGAGAGATCAAAAGACGTCATCAATGGCGCTCGCTCGGAAGCAAATGCGATCACCTCGTCATTTTGGAAGTAGTGGCAGGGACGAATCCCCGAAGGATCTCGGGCCACAAACGCGTCAACCTTTCCAACCATGCCCACCAAGGCGTAGCCACCATCCCAATTTTTAGAAGCTCGGGTGATCACGCGGCTCAAATCAAAGTCCTCACTGATCCGTCGCGAAATCTCCGCGCCTTCCAGGCTACGCGTGCGCAAAAAGCGGTAGAGATCCTCGTGCTCTTCATCGAGGAAGTAGCCAATCTTCTCCAGCAACGCCTGCGTATCGGTGGCGAAAATCGGGTGCTGCCCCATGGCGATCAACGAGTCGTTGAGCGCCATGGTATTGGTCATATTGAAATTGCCCGCCAGCGACAGATTGCGGGTCGGCCAGGGAGAGCGTCGGAAATAAGGATGACAGGAGCTCAGGCTATAGCCTCCGCTCGTTCCATAGCGCAAGTGCCCCATCAAAAGCTCACCACCGAAGTCGAANNGGCCGTTCCCGGAACATGAAGGGCTCCCCTGCCGGCATATCCAGCTTGACGCAGGCCACTCCCGCGCCGTCTTGGCCGCGGTTGTGCTGCTTTTCCATCAAAAGAAAAAGCTTTGAGAAGCCCCACAGCGGCGTGCCGTATTTCTCCTGATAATAGGAAAGCGGCTTGAGCAGCCGGACCAAGGCTATACCGCATTCGTGGCGGATCGAATCGCTCATAGAGAGTGTCGTGGCTCGA
>DKKJ01000301.1:13527-19743 GCA_002455175.1 Opitutaceae bacterium UBA6669 | reverse complement strand
GTACTGATTTCGCCTACCCAATCGTCACTTCCAACCCATGAGCCCCGCGAACGCAGCCCTGCCTCGTCGAGAATCCGGTTATCTACCCAGTGAAACACGCCGCGTTCCACGAATCCACCCGATGACCACGAGTCCGTCGCATCAGGGAAAATCGTATCCACCTTTGCCGATCCCAAAAACGAATGAAGACCGTTAAGGAGAAGTGCCACCCCACCGAGGGCCCAGAGGAGTAGAAGCGACGATCTGCTGAGACGCATTTACAAGATTGTCTCAACCCAACCTCTTTTGGGTCAAATGTAAGTATCGANNTGAAAATCCGTTGGTCGATAGCAGGCTTCTAAACGCTCCGCGTCCTCTGCATAGGAAAAAGCCGCCCCGAGATCTAGGCGGCTTTAAACGTCGAACTGCGAGTCAGACGATCATCGACTACGTCTTCAAGCCCGGGAAATCGAGCGTCGCGAAGTGATCCGCGAGTGTTTCGGCACGGCGGATGAGCTTCCAGTCGTTGCCACCTTTCCAGAGGACTTCAGCCGAGCGGAGTTTGCCATTGTAGTTGAAACCCATGGCATGTCCATGAGCGCCGGTGTCGTGGATCACGACAAGATCGCCAATCGCCGGGTCCGAAATCTCGCGGTCGATCGCAAACTTGTCATTGTTTTCGCAAAGCGATCCGGTGACATCGTACACTTTCTTCGCGCCACCTTCCTTTCCGGGAACGGTGATGTGATGGTAGGAGCCATACATGCCTGGACGCATGAGATTCGCCATACACGCGTCGAGACCGACGTAGTTCTTGTAGGTCGCTTTTTTGTGGAGCACGCGTGAAACCAGAAAACTGNNCGTTCGGGCTTGTAGGGAATACCAATTCCACCGCCCAGATTCAGGAACTCAAATTTGATTCCGAGTTCGCGATTCAACTCGACCACGAGATCAAACAACATCTGCGCCGTCTCGACGAAGTAGTCGGGATTGAGCTCGTTCGACGCGACCATGGTGTGCAAGCCGAAGCGCTTGACGCCCTTCTTCACCAAGAGGCGATAACCTTCAAAGAGCTGTTCGCGGGTAAACCCGTACTTAGCGTCTTCCGGTTTTCCGATGATGACATTCCCTTCCTNNTAGTTTCGCAGCCGCCTGATATTCGTAATCCGGCGTGTCGTTCGACGTGAAGACGATCTTGTCACCTTTGATGCCTACCGCTTCGCACAACTGGAGCTCAGCCAGCGACGAACAGTCGCCACCCAGTCCCTCTTCCTTCAAAGCCGCCAACACGTAGGGATTGGGGAGCGCTTTGACCGCATAGTAATTCACAAATCCACCGGGGACCCATTTGAAGGCGTCGTAGAAAGCGCGTGCGTTTTTCCGCATAGCGCTCTCATCGTAAATGTGGAACGGCGTCGGCACCTTGGCCACAATCGCTTCCAGTTGTTCTTTGGTGAACGGCAGAGTCTTGGCTGTCATGGACGTAGCCGGCCAGCACACCCAGATGCACCTTGGCTGTCAATGACAGCGGGGAAACGCCGCGCCATCGATCTTTGCTCATATTCCCAGAGCCGCCCGACCGCCCATCGGTCAAGAGGTATCTCACGCATTGAGAGAAGCTTGGGAGAATAAAAACGACGGTAAATTCGCTTTGGACAGACGAAAGCGCGCCCCTTCACGCAAACAACTAGCACGGCCAAGGCTGCACAACCCGGACGGCCAATCCCGGCGAGACGGTCAGCTCGGGTTGGCCTTCAGTGATCGTTCGAAAGGGGGCATTCCGTGATCTTTTTGATCGAAGAACGGGGGCGGCTGACGAGGTGTTTCGCTGCACGGAAGCGCGCGCACCTCCCACGTAGATTCCAATTTCGTCCGGATTTCGCTGGGTGACCGAGTTTCCTTCAACCAAAGGAGCTTCGCCAAGCGCCTTGATCCCACCCGCTTCGTTTTCTAACGCGGTCGACTCCGTCACACGAAAGAACGGAAACTCCGAATAGAAGCCCCAGGTGTCATTCTTAGTCGCAAAGCTGTTTTCAATCGTGACGCGAGAGAGAGCATGGAACCCAGCGCCACGATTTTCGGTTGCGGTACTGTCCTTCACCAGGGAGTCAGTGTTAAGATAGAACCCATAGCTGAGATTCTCGGAAGCCACGGAACCACGCACAATCCCTTTGGAAACAAAAAATCCGTAGCTGTTGTTTCCCGTCNNTTGAAAAGAGCGGTAGAGTTACGAATCACCGCTCGAGGACCGCCGTGGATCCCAAATCCCTGGTTGTACGACGCCTGGATATTTTCAATCAACGCGGTTTCGGCCGCGGTGGGCCCAGATACGCCTTGCTGGAGCAAGATGCCGTTCGTCCAACCTGTCACCGATCCATTCCGGATCGTGATATTGTGGACCTCGTTGGCGTCCTGCGACGCGACTTTCACCCCGTGCAGCGATGACGCGACACCGATGAGGGCATGCCCGCCTAAATCAATGGTTACATTGGAAGCTGCAATTTCGATGCCTGCCTTACCNNGGCATCTCCTGGCGTAGTTTGCGCGTTGATCACCATGCTTTCAGCGAAAGCAGCCGCAGGCAGAACCAGCAGCGAGAGGATAAGAGCACGAGCCTTGTTTGATAATGTTGTGTTCACAGCGTCATCCTACCTCCCTCAGCAAATTTTGAGTATTCTCCTTCGGTGTGAGAACAGCCGTGTAACGGTATCCTTTGGTAGTAGACGTGCGCTGACCGCGAACTACGCGCCGCCCTAGATGATGGACACTGGCTCCGCGATCAGGGGCTTCATGCGCTCACTTTTCGCTTTTTTAACGCTCCCCAAACCCGTGAGCACCCCTTCAAGCACCGGGAGCATCCGTGAAATGCGTTTCGTTTGGATGATCCAGTCCCAGGCAGGTTCGAACCTTTTCCATCCTCCCGCGTACGCGATGTGCCGCAGCGCGGGGAAAAGTGCCTCCTTCGTAGCGGCACCGCGAAAAATCGATCTCCACTCATAGAATTCCTCGTAGGCATGCCAGTATCCTTTTTCGAGCTGCATTGGCGTCATGTGGGCGGGCCGGAAAACCGTGTGGCGCGTATCATAGAGGTCCCAATCGGAGTGGAGCATCCGACCTTCTGTTTGCATGCGGCGATGCAGTTCGGTTCCGGGATACGGCGTTAGGATGTGAAACGTGGCGGTTTCAATTCCATGACTCATCGCCCACTCAACGGTTCGATCAAAAACGGATGCGTCATCCCCATCCATTCCGAAAACGAAACTACCATTGACCATGACGCCCAAGTGATGGAGTCGATCGATCGCCGCCGCGTAGTCGCGCCCCAGATTTTGATGCTTATCGTGTTCGCGAAGATTATCTGAGCTGAGCGTTTCGAATCCGACAAAAAGACTGCGTAGGCCACACGCGACCGCCTTTTCGAGAAGATCCGGTGCGAGAACAGACTGTACGGTTTCGGCGGCCTGCCAAATCCTGCCCATGCCGCGCATCCCATCGAAAAGGGCGGTCGCAAATCGGCGATTTCCGAAGAGATGGTCATCAAGGAAATAGAGGTGTTTACCAGGTAATCGGTCGATTTCAGCCAGGGCGTCGTCGACCGCCTGTGTGTAGAACGAGCGGCCTCCCGCAAAGAAAGCTTCTTTGTAGCAGAAGTCGCAGGTGTGCGGACACCCGCGTGAAACCACGATCGAGTTCGGAACGAGGTAAAGGTGTCGTTTGATCAGATCCCGACGTACCGGAGGAACACCGATCAACGTCCGGGTTTTCGACTCGTACCGAGTTAGAGCACGACCCTCACGAAAATCACGGAGGAACCGAGGCCAAGTGTCTTCTCCCGGTCCAAGAAAAATCGTGTCTGCGTACCTCGCCGCCTCCTCCGGTAGCGAGGTCACATGAAGCCCGCCTAAAACGACGTAGGCTCCCTTGGCGCGATAGTGATCCGCCAGTTCGTACGAACGTCGAGCAGACGTTATATAGACCTGAATCACCACAAGGTCTGGGCTATCCTCCGTCTGCAGACTTTCGACGTGTTCATCCTGAAGGTCGATTTCGTCGTCCGGCGAAAGAAACGCAGCCAGCGTCGCGAGCCCCAACGGAGGAAAGAGCGAGTATTTAATTGGCCGAAAATAAGTGCTCTTGGCCTCCGTAAGTGCAGGGAGGATCAGTTTAACCTTCATTCCCAAGATCTTTGCCCATGAGGATGAACCCAGTATGAAGTCGACGTGAAGAGGGAAAGAATAAGAGCGAAAGAATCAGTCAGCAATCGGCTCACAGATTGAGTCTAAGCCCTCCGATTTAGCCGGCGTTTCGGTCCTTTCACCCCACATTTCCCGATGCGGGCTTGAGACGTAAAACAACACTCGCTTCCCGAAATCGTTAACATCACCTGATGCGAGCAAACCATCTCCTTTCCACGCCACTCGAACCCGACAGCCAAGGGGCTGTCGGTGTACATAGCTCGGCGGTGGCCGTAGCAATCGAGGCGTGTTCAAAACCACAGCAAAACGTACAACACCTCCGATACATTCCGGGAAAAAAGTCGAACTCGCTGCCACCCCCACGTGAGTTCCTCCAGCCAACCAGAACAAAACAACTACACGTCCGTGGCGGTTGACGGAGAAAGCGGAGCAATTTCCATCGCTTGGATCAACCCCTCCTTGAGCGTAAAACAATGCCCTACGTGCACATCGACCACGACGACTCCAGCTAAGTCACGCACCACTTGATGCACGTCGACCAAGATCCGGCCATCGGCTTCTTGTTGAAATGCCACCGGCTCCACGTGAGGATTGATTTCACTCCACTGCTCCGTCCAGTAAGCGCGAATTTCTTTCGGCCCACGAACGAACCCTCCTTTGAACGCCTTTGGCCAAGCCACGTCAGCGGTCATGGTGGCAAGCGCAGCGTCAATGTTGCGTGCATTAAACGCCTTATAAGCTGCTCGGAGGACCGCGATAGATGGAGGAAGTGGCGTGGACATGAAGAGCGTTGAGGAGGGGAAAAGGGATTGCCTACCAACCNNCGCAGCTGAAACGATAACGACCATAGCGGTCGAGCGAAGCCTTCATCGTTTAGGGCCGGCACGAATCATGAAAAATGCTCGTCCACAAAAGTCATCTGTTCGGGCAACAAACGAGCCTCGAGCTATAAAGCAACCAACGCCACGACTACCTCACTATGCCGCAAGGAGATATCCGCCTAAAGGATCACTGCAGACCATCGGCTTGAGCGAATTCGCGGGCCGTGCGCTGAGGTTCACTTGATGTTTTGCCACCAAGCACGCCAAACGCGTCTGGGAAAAGTAACCGCAATTCCATGCGATTTAAGTTTTCAACCGGCATAAGGCGCTCAGCGCCAGACCGTTTTGAGTGGTGGCCAGACTCGGAATCGAACCGANNGCTCTACCAACTGAGCTATCTGGCCAAAACTGCGAGGGGTGAGAGCAAAGGACGCCGGGCCACTTCGTCAACAGGGTTTTTCAAAGTCCTTCGTCTTCCTAAAAAGATTGAGGGAACCTGTTACCGCTTTGCTCTCTCCCACGTCATCTGAAAATACCCATGAAAAAGGAGCTGGCTCGCACCCAAAGTGACCGTTGACTGATGATTATGGCCCGCTCTTCAGGTGTTTGCTTCAGGTTTTTGGCATTGGTTGCATGCCTAGGGGGGCTTTATATCCAACTCTTTGGTGTTGATATTGATAAGGAGTCTATCCGCCTGGACACTCTCCTGGTAAACACAACCGACGAGGACGAAAGCTACGATCCTACCGGGATGGGCGCCCAGAGGGCAGAGCTAACCGAGCCCCCGTTCGCAAACGATATGATTCTCGGAAATCCCGAGGATGCGGAGTCCGNNGCAAAGCGGGGTTCCTGAAGTGATCAACGCGAGCGGCGGCGACCGCATTCAGGGTCCGCTCACACCGGTTTTAGGCAAAGCCGCTCCGGGTGGCATTGAAAACACCCTCACAGCCCGCCCGCGCGCTAATCCGCTCCGCCGCCTTTCCACCACGGTCTCCACCGATCGCAATCGCGTCTTCGACTTCGAAATGCACACGCCATTGGTCCCTAAAAAGGTATGGCAGCGGCTCTCTGTGGGGATTCGCGAGAAGAAGGGTCCCGAAACGTACTCCTACAATCGCACCCGATCCCTCAGTGGTGCGGTCACCGTGAAGCATTCTCGTTCGGCCGCGACGTTGTTTCAATTCGACTACGTGGATGTCACCGCCAATCCGGGCTCCGGC
>DKKJ01000301.1:0-13500 GCA_002455175.1 Opitutaceae bacterium UBA6669 | reverse complement strand
GCAAAGTCATCGGCCCCTATCGTCCGCTTGCTCTATTCCACATCAATGGACCTGGAGCGATGATTTACAAACAAGTCGCCAGTGCCAGCCTGCAATTTGAGGGTCAACCGACCAAAGCCATCAGCCTGCGGGCCGGGGCACAGTACTTTTGGCGCTCAGTGGAACAGGATCTCTTCACGAAGNNCCTCCTCGACGAAAAAGTCTTCGCCGGAACTCGCGAGCCCCAGCATCAGGAGCAGGAGTTGCGCGCGATGATCGGCCAAGTGGAAATGACGGCTCGTTTCTTCGCCTTGGGCGCTGACCACAAATTCCTCGCCTCGGTCGAAACGTCTCAGGTCGAATACGACCGATTCCAACGCGGCTTAGACACCGCCGAACGCAACGCCCTCCCTCTGAGCGTGCGCCGCTTCGACCCCTACAACCCGGACTATTTTCGTCCGGAAATGGGGCCCAACACGTACCGCCGCGTTATCGCCAATCGGACCGAAACGACTGGCTACACCTCTGCCGTGGTGACCGAACGTATGGCCTTGCGTCAGGGTCGTATCGTGCTGGCCACGGGATTGCGGTACGATACGGTGGATTTGGAAATTGACGACCGCCGCCCCGGTGCTGCCCGCCCTAACATTGCCGACGCCACCGACGAACTTACCTGGCTGGCAGGCGTCAACTACCAGTTGGTCCCAAGTCGTCATTTGGTCTTCGCGAATAGCAGCACCGCCTTCGAACCCTCCACTCGCGTCGACGCGCGCACCAATCGTATCCAAGGGAACGAGACAACACATGGATTCGAAACAGGAATCAAATCCCTCCTACTCAATCGCACGCTGACCACGACTTTGCTCGGCTTCGTCTACACCAACTCCAACATCTCCCGACGCAACCCCCTCTTGGACGATCCCATCGCCGACGCCAACCAGACCCAACCGCAGCTCGTGGCGGCAGGTGAGGAACGCTTCTCGGGAGGATCGCTCAACCTGCGTTACGCCCTTGGTCAAAACTGGATCTTCACGTGCCTGGCCACCTACACGCACGCCATCACGACTGCGTCGCCTGATCTGCCGGAGGAAGTAGGTCGCCAACTCAGCCGACTCCCCTCCCGTACTGCTGTCGTGGGAGCGCGCTACGTTTTCAAAAAGGGATCTCTCAAGGGCCTTTCGAGCGGTCTGACAGGAACGTACGTCGGTAGTTATGTCTTCAGCTACGAAGACCGCAATCGTCTCTATCTGAAATATCCTGATTACCTCTTGCTCAACGCCAATGTCGGCTACTCCTGGGCCCAGCCCAAAAAGAAGATAACCCACAGCGTGGGAATGTCGCTCCGCAATCTTCTCGATCGTCACATGATTGCTACGTTGGCGCGCCCTGGCCAGCAACGCGCACTCAGCGTCAGCTACTCCTCGACGTTCTAAAACCTCCCGTTACAAACGGTAACGTCGCCCATCTCCGACTCACTCGCGGGGTGTTTCTCTCGAGTTTCGGAAGATCATGTATCCGAGTCCACCCGCTCCGGTGAGTACGGCAGGTATCAAGAGCATCACCACGCCCACCCGCGCATAGCCATAGCTTCCAGCAACCGCCCCAACCAAGAATCCACCTAAGAGCAGCGCGTAGAGACCGGCGCGTCGACGATCTACGGCCTCGCCCCTCAAGAGGTGTCCACCCATGATCCCCAGGTCCGTAACAATCCCGGTCATGTGAGTGGTCCGTATCACGGCCCCACTGTAGCTCGAGGCCATCGCATTTTGCAGTCCGCAGGCCAACGCCGCTAGGCATTCCCCCAACAAGACGCGTTCACGTAAGCAGAGGTAAGCCAAGGCGAGTATCGCCGCCTCAAGGGTCAGAGCCACGCCGTAACGACGCCCGAGTTTGAGCGCTCCCGGCCCAATGAGGACGGCGCTCAGGACACATCCCAGGAAAAAACCCAGAATGATGGTCCCCACCCTTAAAACCGCTGCACCATTCCACCCCGCGATCTCATTACCCAGGATCGTGAGGGGCCCTGACATGTGCGCCAGAGCCTGGTGATGAAATCCCAAGAAGCCGACCGCGTTGATTATCCCCGCAATCGCGGTGAGAGCAAACCCTCCGCCAAGCACCCAGGCTGGTATCGGTTTAGAAAGCACGAGGACGTGTTGTCGCGATCGTTCGCGAAAGATAAGCTTTAGCCGAGCAATTCCAAAAACAGAAGAACACCGCGCGACTCACTGGACTGATTTCACCTGGTCGATTCGAACGGTGTTCCTCGACGATCTCCGCCGACAATCACGAGGTCGTAAGTTTGCGTGCCGCCGCCTGCGCCTTTAAACAAAGCTCTGCTGCTTTGAAAGCATGGCTTTGCGTCATGGCTTTCTCCGTACGGTTGAGACAATCCAACACGAACTCTCCAAAGAAGCGCATGCCGACCTTGCCATCGACGTTCATGTGATACTCGCCCTTCCCATCGACGATATAGACTTGGTCTCCCGCTTTCTCACGAGCGACGTCCACATATTTTCTTAGTTCGATATACCCTTTTGTGCCCAGGATGAACGTGCGGCCATCGCCCCAGTTGCTCAGCCCATCGGGCGTCAGCCAATCCACCCGGAATTGGTTGGTGGAACCGTTATCACCAATAAACGAAGCTTCGCCGAAGTCTTCCAACTCCGGTGTATCCGGATTCGCAAAATTACCGACCGCAGCACTGGTCACCGTGGCGTCTTTGGCCCCGGAGTACGTAAGGAATTGTTCGCATTGATGACTGCCGATGTCGCAAAGAATGCGNNACTTCTTGTGTTCAAAAAACCAAGACGGGCGATTGGCCTTATTCAAACGGTGCGGTCCCAGACCCACCACTTGGACCACCCGACCGATTACTCCGTCGTTCACGAGATCGGTCGCAAACATTCCCGCTTCTGAGGTCAAACGCTCACCGTAGTAGACCATGTACTTTCGCCCTGTCTTGGTAACGACCCGTTTCGCCTCCTCGAGCTGTTTCAACGTGGTAAACGGAGCCTTGTCCGTAAAATAATCTTTGCCCGATTCCATCACACGACACCCCAGAGGCCCGCGATCTGAAGTCACCGCCGCACTGGTTACCAACTTCACTTCGGAATCCTGGAGAATCTCGTCCAAGGAGCGAGCAACCCTAGCCTCTTTGAAACGACGTTGGAACTGCTCAACCTTCTTCGGATCCGGATCATAGACCCACTTCAAGGTCGCCCCTGCTTCCTTCAAAGCACTGCACTGTCCATTGATGTGCGAATGATCAAGATGAGTTGCCGCAAAGATAAACTCCCCAGGCTTCACCACCGCAGTGGGTTTAGGCCCTGGCTGATAAGGCGAGATTTTACCTGACGACGCGGCACCCGCGGGCGCCTGTCCTAAGGCCAGAGAAGGCAGCAGACTTGCCGCCGTGACGGCGCCCGTGGTTCGAGTAAGAAAATGACGTCGATTCATAGGGTAGGAAACAAACCAAGATAGATAGGAGAAGAGACTGCAGCGAGCAGCCTCAGCATCGCACCGCCGACCCGGGTTGGCAAAAGCGAATTTTCACGTTTCGGTCCTCAAAACCCATTTCCGACATCTTCTCCGATCAGAACTCACGACCAATAACCCGCTGTCTGGACGAGAGGTTTTCACGGCCTGTCACTTATCCCACCCATCAAACCGTTAAAAACCAGTTCACGTCATTTTGGCACGCCTTGCGCTCGTATTAAGTTCACCCGGTCGTCACCGAAGCGCCGCCGTTTTGTCGCGCGAAAACAGCATACTGAACACGCATGGGTTCCTTTTTTGACTCACGTCGTTTGGCTCTGATCGCGACCACGGCGTCGCTCGGATTTCTANNCCCCCGCTCTCGCCAAGACCGGAGAGCCGGTCTCTATTGGCAACCAAACCTTACTGAATCAGGGCTTGGTCGGCGTGGGCCGACTTCCTTCCAATCTCAAGGACAAGTACGGAGAAACCTTTGGCTCCTTCTCCGCTTTTACGTTCAAACCTGGGTCTTGGAAGCGCCATGCAGACGGCTCTTACGCGGGCGTGATCATCGCACAACCAGATCGAGGCTACAACGTCACCGGCACCACCAACTACCGCGCTCGCTACAACGAAATTGCCGTCACCTTTAGCCCCGCTCCTCAAGGTGGATCGACACAGAGTCAAGTGGGTCTCACTCTGACCAATACTATTCTTTACACCGAAGTCGACGGCACGCCACTCACGTCACTTGATCCGACCCCCGCAGGCGTCGGTACGCGGGCGGGTTTCCCTGCTCTTCCTCAAGCCTTCAATGGACGTCTTTCGCTGGATCCGGAAGGCATCGTCGTCAATGCCGATGGCTCGCTGTGGGTGAGCGATGAATACGGACCTTATATTTTCAAGTTTTCCGCTGACGGTAAACTGCTCTCCGCCATCCGTCCTCCCGAAGCCATCGTTCCCAAGCGGAATGGCGCGGACTCTTTTGCGTCCAACAATCCTGGGCTCAATCAACCCACACCCGCTCCCGCTGATCCCAGCACCGGTCGTCAAAACAATCAGGGGCTAGAGGGTCTTTCGATTTCCCCGGATGGCAAAACGCTCTACGCGCTCTTGCAGTCGGCAGCTCGCCAGGACGGCGGCACGGGTGCGGGCGGACCTCGCCGACATACCCGTCTGCTCGCCTATGATCTGACCAATCCGGCCGCTCCGACGCTGAAGGGCGAGTATGTGATCACCCTACCCTCCCATCCGTTCGGCTCCGGCACGCGTGTCGCAGCGCAAAGCGAAATGTTGGCTTTGAACTCAACGCAGTTTCTCGTTCTCGCTCGCGACAGTAATGGTCGCGGCCTCGCGTCTCCCACCTCTCTTTACCGTTCGATTCTCGTCTACGATATTAGCCAAGCGACCAACATCGCTGGAACGGCNNGACCCCTCGACGCCGATTGCTCCTGGTGGCGTGCTTGCCACGGGAATTGTTCCCGCCACGTCCACCGTTTTGGTCGATATGAATGAGAGCGAACAGCTGGCCAAGTTCGGCTTGAACAATGGTCCCCTGGACAACGCGAATACCCTTTCTGAAAAATGGGAAGCGCTCGCCTTGGTCCCTGCCCTCGATCCACTCGCGCCACACGATTGGTTCCTCTTTGTCGGCAACGACAATGACTTCATCACCACCAACGGCTACCAAGATGGTGCTCCCTACGCAGCGGGCTTCGATAACGACTCCATGATTCTCGTCTATCGCCTGACTCTCCCGAGCCGGATGCACAATGTATCTAGTCGCGCGATGACCGGCAGCGGCGCCAACGCTCACATCATGGGTCTTGTGGTTAGCGGAGCCAAACCCAAGCCCATGTTAATCCGCGGCGTGGGTCCAGCCCTCGTACCGTTTGGAATCCCCAGCGGNNAAGGGAATCGAGTCACCACTAACGACAACTGGGGAGATAACAACCAGGGTGCTTCACTTCGTAATGCCGCGACTCAAACGGGCGCCTTTGCTCTCACCGAGGGAAGCAAGGATGCAGCGCTGCTGATTGAACTTAGCCCAGGAGCCTACACTATCCATGTGACCTCCACAACCGATGCTGGAGGTGTCAGCCTAATTGAGGCGTACGAGCTCCCTTAAAGATCCACACACCTGAGATTGGCGTCTCTTCGCAACTTACCCGTCTCCTAAAGTCCGATGCTCAAACCGCGATCAACAGCTTCCACTCAGGAAACGACACTTTTGAAAACACTGCGCTCATCGTCGGTGAGCGCATTCAGGTCATGGGTAAGTGTCGCGCACAAGAGAACCCAGTCTCCGGTCTTGGACGTCTATGCACCTAAAGATCAATCGTCAGTTCACGCTTTAGGGGAGACGCCTTCATCAGCAAACTCGCAACGCGCCACTGTCTATCGCGAACCAGGACGGGGACGAACTCCCACGATTGTTCTCGGCGGTTTCGTTCCTGATGCCTGCGATCAGGTTTTTCTCATGCGACGCATGCTGTTGGCAGCGGGAGACGTCTACTACGTCAACTATCCGCGGTCGCATTTCTCGATCGAAGCTATCTTCGCTCAACTGGACGAACTGGTGACCGACCTTAACCGGTCTCAACAATATCCGGTCATCTTCGGCGTGAGTTTCGGAGCTGGCGTTCTTCTGCAGTGGCTACGCGCTCGCTCGCAGACAAACGCGCCCTTTTCGACGCTAGCAGGTCTTGTGCTGGTGAGCCCAGTCGCTTGCTTGGAGGATGTCATTTCCAACACGTCTACCAAACCGGCGACGTTGCTAGGCCGCGCCTTGGCACCTTTTCTCAATCCGCACCGACCGTTGACGGATACGAATCTAGAAAAGTCTCGTCTGGTCTTTAAGCGAATGTTCGACGCGGGAGCTAAAAATGGAAAGGCACTTCATCGTCTTTTGTCCACTCAGGATGTCATCCGCCTGCGCGCAAATGTGAGCGCCTGTATCCAAACTATCACCATGACCGGATCGATTGAGCGTGTACGTGCCCTCACGTCGATGTCACCCCTCACGGAGGGATTCTCTCCGTCGCTACCACCCCTTAGCAAGGCACCCACTATCATCCTCTTTGCGGAGAACGAAGAAGCGGTTCTAGATGCCAAATCGCCGACACGCTTCGCGCTGGAACACGCCACACGGGCCTATTTTTCGAATGGCCGTGTTGAACACGTCGTCTCCCGCACCCTCGACAACCCGGTACAACACGCCTCGCTGATTTTCCACGCTTACGACTTTCTCGATCACCTCCAGTGCTTCTATCGCGAAGTGCGTCCCGCCAAATTGCCCATCGCCGCGTGAGCCCATCTGCTTTCTCTCCTGGTCCCGCCGCGCACACCCGACGGGTCCCATGGATTAATCGCGCTGTGGCCTGGGGCGTCTCGCTGCGGACCCGGCAGATAACGCGTCCTTGGAAGCAGGCGGGAGGCGATCTGCACTCCCAGGAACGCGTGTGGTCCCAGCTGATAACGCTTTTCAGCAAAACGGCTTTCGGCAAGGTCGAAGGTATTACGCCAGGGATGTCCTATACGGACTTTCAGGCGAATCTTCCGCTACGGGCGTATGAATCGTTCGCTCCTTGGATCGAGCAGATGAAGAGAGGCGACGCAAATGTGCTTTGGCCCGGTCGTTGCCAGCACTACGCCGTCTCGTCAGGAACGACCGCAGGTCGAACCAAATACTTGCCCATCACCCCGGCCATGTTGGCGCATTTCCGCCAAACCGGACTGGACTCCCTCTGCTACTACACCCGACGAGTCGGTCACTCCGAAGTCTTTCGGGGAAAACATCTTTTTCTTGGTGGCTCGACCACCCTTTCACGTCTCGAATCGGAGTCAGACTTCTCAGCGTGGTGCGGCGATTTAAGCGGGATCACCGCCCTGAATCTCCCAGCCTGGGTCGAGCACGCATTATATGAGCCAGGTCGCGAAATCGCTCAACTGGGCGACTGGCCTAAAAAGCTTCGCGCAATCGTCGAAAAAACTGTCCCTGAAAACATCACTCTTATCGCTGGGATTCCCAGTTGGCTCTTGATTCTCGCCGAAGAGATCCGCGCCCGCACCGGCAAAGCTCCTCTGCGAGCGGTATGGCCTCGCCTCGAATGCCTTATCCACGGCGGCGTTCCCCTCGGCCCCTTCGCTTCCCAGCTCCGCGAAGCCTTCGGCGAAGGCGTGAATTTCCACGAAGTATATCCGGCTTCCGAAGGCTTCATCGCCGCACAGGATGATGACCCGGCTGCGGGTATGAGACTGATGACACGCGCCGGCATTTTCTACGAATTTCTGCCACTGGAAAAATATGACGAAGAGCGGCTAGCGGAGCTCGTAAAAGCGACGGTTCCGCTGGCAGGCGTAAAGATCGGGGTCGACTACGTGCTCGTGATGACGACGCCCGCAGGGCTCTGTCGCTACGTGATTGGTGACGTCGTTCGGTTCGTATCTACGGAACCACCACGTCTGGTCTATGCAGGACGAACCCGCCTGCAGCTGAGCGCCTTTGGCGAACACGTGATCGAGAAGGAGCTCACCGATGTGCTTAGCTCGGCGACCCAACATCACGGACTGGTCGTCGGAAACTTCCATGTAGCACCCCGCTTTATCGAAAGCAGCGATGGCACCGGACGAGGACGTCACCATTGGCTGATCGAACTGAAATCAGGCGCCTCGGTTGATCTCTCGGCGCTGACGCAAACCCTCGATGCCGGTCTGCAACGCGCCAACGACGACTACGAAGCCAAACGTCTTGGTGGCGGACTCCAGGCACCTGAGGTGACGATCCTGCCCGACGGCTCCTTCGAGCGCTGGATGAGGAAAAAATCCAAATGGGGCGGTCAGAACAAAATGCCTCGGTGTCGCAGCGATCGCCAGATCGCGGACGAACTCGTCGACGCCCCCCCCTGACAGTAAACGCGTAACTGCTGCGGATTCAGTGCGGGATTCTCCCGCACGAATGCTGTCGGGGAGGCAAATGAATGCCTCCCGTTTCTGCGATGATCGCCGGGAGCTCGCTCCTACCCAGGAGACGATTCGTCTCCTTCTACCCCGATCACGACTCCACAAACAAAACCATCGAGCAATTAGCTCGCCTGGTCCGAAGGAGCCGCCGGTTAGGCTGCGGCTGCCGGCTTCGCGGCCTTCTTTTTCACCAAGGGCTTCGGAGACTTTTTCTTCCCTGACTTCTTTCCCTCTGCTTTCCGCGCAGCTTTGACCGCCTTTTTGACTTTTTTGAGCTCCTTGCGGGCGTGCTTCAACGCGGCCTTGGCCTCTTTTACCTGGAGCTTGGCGGTCTCAACCTGCTTCGCGGACTCTTTAGAAGGTCCGGACTTTTTGTCTTTCTTGGATTTCATGGGTTTTCGTCAGTCGCCAGCCTCACCCCGTAACCAGATTGAAGCACGACCGTAACCACAGCGTAACAGGGCCGACTTTCACGGCAACTACCGGAATGTTACGTTTTCACCCGTCTTTAGCCGCAAAGCGCTGTCCGGTGTCACATCGTCCTTCGACGACACCGGGCAAAAAACAACGTCGTCTGCCGGTACGCTCACTACGCTACCAAACGAGTATCAACGCACAGGTTAAGGTGATGCGCTTTTTAAGCCAGCGGTCCGCGCCAGGTCTTCCCACGCGTAAAAGTGGAACGTCTTGTCGGTCGACATCGCGACAAACAACCCACCCGGGAAGCCGGGAAGCGACACCGGAGTGACGTCGCTGCCGTCGATCTCATCGGTCGACAACCGGATACTCGTCACGAAGGCGTGATGGTGCGGATTCCCAGCTGTCCCTTCACGTGCAAATACCCGAAAGGTGTTAGCCTGCTGATTGGACACGATGATGTAGCCGACGCCTGGTCCCGTCGCATAGATAGAAATCCCTTCGTGGTCCCGGGCAAATCCGGTGGTCCCAAAAAACGCCAACTCATCGTCGGCGTCTTCAGCGAGCGGATCCGCGTGATACTTCCGCACCCCCGCCCCTTCGTCGCTATAGTAGATGTAACCGAGCTCTTGATCGATCGCTACGGCTTCGACTTCTTTCTTTCCGCTCCACGTTCCAAAGCTGCGGCTGAACACGCCGCGAAGCGTGCCCGTGCCGTCATCCACCAAGCGGTATTGATGCAGGTAACCTTTCTTCGGAGCCCCTAGATCGGAACGACTCACCACGGCGAAAACTGCGTCGTCGCTCGGACGCCGATAAAGCGCGATTCCCATCGCATCGCGGGCGGCCTGGCCTTCGAACACCGGAATGCCTCCTCCATCAATCGGCGCCATATCCGGAAGCCGGTAGACGCGCAGCCGACGGGCGTAACGCTCGGTCACCACCGCGATGTCCACGCGCTTGCCGCAGACCGAGACATCGTAGGCGATATCCACGTTATTTGGGCGTACAATCCCACGCACCGACAATTCCTTCTTCTCCTTCCCGTCCAACCCGTACACGAGCAGCGCGCCATCGGTGTCTTTGTCCGTGCCGACGATGAGACTCTCGGCAGGATTCGCCCGATTGATCCAGATCGCTGGATCATCCGTGTCGTGCTTTGCGAAGGTCGTCACAACGCGCGGCTTCAATGGCGTCGTGTTCTTCGCATCAGGATCAGGTGACGGAGCAGCGAACGCGGCCGTTACTATACAAAGGCAGGAAGCAAAAAGAGCAGAGCGCATGAAGAATGTCAGGTGGTCCAAACAGGTTTCACGGTTTGCAGGATCGCCCCAAAGACAAGAGGCGATCCCAGCCAATACCGCGTGAGAGAATTTTGCTTAGAGTTTCCAACGAACGCCGAAGTTTGCGCTCCAGTCGTACTCTTCGACCTGCACGAAGCGTTTGCTGTTCGGCACGCTGCCACCCGTTTGATAAACACGGAACGGCTCGTCGGTCATGTTAAGAACTTCAGCAAAAACTTCCCAGTTCTTGGAGAAGCGATAGCTGGCCGTGAGATCGAGTTGAGCAAAGTCGTCCACCCAGAAATCAGACGTAGAGCGCGAACCAATAGGTTCGTCTTCACGCAGCCGCTCCGAACGGAAATNNCTTTTCGTAGGTCAAACCGACATTGCCCACGTAGTCCGACTGGCCAATGAAACGAATCTTTTCGTTCGGACGCGTGGGATAATCCGCTTCGCTGTCCGAGAAGGTGACGTTTGCCAAGAAACCAGCCCCATCGAACGGAGACGGCAGTGACCGGAACTGCTGTTGGTAAGCGAGCTCGATGCCCTTGATGTGTCCTTTGCTTCCATTGCGGAACGAGGTCACGTCATAACCCGGGAAAGCCGGGTCATCGGCCACGGGTGTTTCGTAGCTGAAATTTTCGATGTCTTTGTAGAAGACGCTGGCCGAGACCATCCCGAGCGACGGCAGATAATACTCAACCGAGGCATCCCAGTTCATGGATTCCAACGCCTTCAGGTTCGGATTACCCACCGTGAGTTCCTCGTCCTCCGGGTTGATATTCCGACGGAGCGCGCTGTCACCAAAAGAAGGACGCACGATCGAGTTCGACCAGGAGGCACGCAGCACGAGATTCTTGTTCAAATCACGACGAGCATAGGCGCCTGGGAGCCAATGCGTGTAGCTACGCGACGAGTGAATCGCGGTGGCGATTTCTTCGTCGAGATCGAGTTGTTTGCCCTGCGTGGCAAACTTCGTGCGCTCCATGCGTAAACCCGCGGTCAGCTGTGTCCCGCTCAAGGAAGCGCCGCCCATGACGTACGCCGACGCCACGTCTTCGTTCGCTGTCCAGTCGTCGTAGTTGCTGTCCTCAAACGCGTCTGATGCCGCGAAGGCTGAACGTTGTTTGAAGAAGGCATTGTCCACCTTGCCGAGATCGTACGCCGGCACGGCGAATCCGTACGGATATTTCGTCGCTGAACCAGCCAGACTCGCAAACGTGAATGAAGATGGGACCGCATACTCAAGCGCATCGGCAGAACTCTGCTTTTCTTTTTCGCGATAACCTACGCCCGCCTTCACGTAGGCGGGAACGGTCAGATCGAGACTGCGACGAGCATTGAGACCGAACCCGGCTTCGGTTTCTTTGCCCACTTCGTGCACACTGGTGAGTTCCTGGAAGGTGCTGTACGAGGCCGGATCGGTGATACTGGCTCCCGCCAACTGCTCCAGTTTAACATGATATGTATCCGAAATGGTGTAACGGAAAGCACTGTCGCGCGTATTGCGGCGGAAGCGGATTTCCACCTCGTCTGGCTTTTCTTCGTAACCCCGCGAATAGTTGACTTGACCGTCAAACACCCATTCGCCGACGCGTTTTTCTCCACCAAGCATGACGGCGAATAACTCCTGATCCTTTTCCCGCAAACGTAGACGACGTCCAAAGCGGCGAACACCGGTGATGGTTCCAGAGTCGGGCGAGATCGCCGTGAGGTTGTTCACATTGGCCTCGGTTCCTTCGAGAAACGGAATAATGGATACCTGGCGGCTCTCGGCGTCGATGAAACGGTTATAGCTGGTCCGGAGAAACAGGCTGGTCTCGCTGTCGGGCTTGAACTCAAGCGCACCGCTCACGCCATAGCGCTCACGCTCGATCTGATACTCGCGAAACGCAATGTCCTGAAGGAAGAAGGCGGGCAGATCACGTTCGGCGCCAGAACCATCTTCAATTGAATCGGTCCAACCGTCATCGATTTCGTAGTTGTAGGAGCTAAATTTCCGCTTCTGCCAGGTGGGAGAAACGATCACGCCCCACTTCCCGTCACCGAAAAGCGTCGAAGCCGAGCCATTGAACTTGGAGCTGTAGGCATCCGCCTGCGAAGAATACTGCCCTTGGGCCGTAAACGAGGCGGCGGGACCGTTCGTATCGAACGCACTCTTAGTGCGGATATTCACCTGACCGCCCAACCCTTCAGCGTCCATGTCAGGCGTCGGCACTTTGCTCACTTCGATCGCCGCCAGCGCATCGGCTGGAANNTTCGCCGGTTTCTGGGCTGGCGAGTTTCGTGCCGTTCAAAAGAACATTTCCCAGCGTGTAATTGATCCCGCGAAGAAGAATGAAACGTCCTTCGCCTTGATCACGATAAAGAGAAACCCCGGGCAAACGCTGCAAAGACTCCGCGGCGTTTTGATCCGGAAAGCGGCCAATCTCGTCTGCCGCCACAATGTTCGTGAGCGTCGTCGCAGCGCGCTGTTGATTGATTGCGCGTGCCGTCCCCACCAAGGACCCTTCGATCACAAAGCGATCCAGCTCGAGCGTTTTGAAGGCAAAATCTGCGCGCGTGGTAGCGCCAGAAGAGGCAGTCACCGTTTGGCGGATATCGGGATACCCCACATAACTCACCTCCACGGAGCGCGCTCCTGCCGGAACATCGACAAGCGTAAAGTCGCCGCTCGTATCAGTGTANNTAGGTCTCCACGGAGGAACCCGCCACTGTCACGCGCGCACCGCTGAGCGGGAGTTGCGTCGTCGCATCCGTAACGCGACCTGTCACCCGGCCTGAAGGAGCAGTCTGAGCGGACAAAGTCGCCATCAGGATGGCGTTTATGGGCAGGAAATAACGAAGCACGGTCTTCATGGGCATCAGCAATAGGTGGCCCTCATAGGCTGAATAGAAATTCAACCGTCAATGCCCCGCCTGCCCCGTCTCCGAAACGTAACCCAGCCGCCATCTCGACGTGATCTCGTCACGCAATCGACGCAATTATGACGACAAGCAGTAACGTTTACTCAGTCTGCCTGAGCCTCGTTTGCGATGCTTCGCACTTCGCCTGGAGTCCTGCTTTAGGCAGTCTGAAAACGCGCAGCTAGCCGCGCGTCACTCTGTCCGCTCAAACCAGGATCTTCTTCAGCGCCGCTTCAACGCGCACCATCTCATTGGGAACGCCGAGCGTGATGCGGCACCAGTTCGGATAAAGCGGATGACCATTTCCCGTCAGGATATTTTCCGCTCGCATTTTTGTCCTGAACTCCTCCGTGGCCATGCCGGTATTGAAAAAGACAAAACTGCCCTGCGGCTCAGCGTACTCACGCTTGAGGCTCTTGAGCAAAGCGCAGAACTTATCTCGCTCCGTCTTATTCTTGGCCTGCACTTCGACCCG